>JAJZVC010000036.1 GCA_021845865.1 Pseudomonadota bacterium
GGCGGTGGCGGCCACGGTCTTCATGTCCTCCCGGGTGAGGGCGTCGGTCATGCCCTGGAGGCCACTGAGGAAGGCGCGCATTTCCGTCAGGATCAGGCCCCGTTCCTGGGGAGCGAGAACGATGGCCTGGCGGCCGTCCTCCGCCGTGGTGGTGGAGCCGCCGGCAATGAGCTTGTAGGCGATGGCGCCGAGAATGGCGAGGAGGATGACGATGATGGCAGGGCAGAGTTTCGAGGGGATGCGGATGGTCATGGTGGGCTCCGGTTGGTTTCAGGACGCGCGGCGCAAAACGCCGCTCAGGTAAAGGGGGAAAACTTTTTTCGCCTGGGCGGCGATGGCGCGTTTGCCGCCGAACATCGCCGCCTGCACCGCCAGGCCCTGGATCATGCCGAGGAACAGGGTGGCGGCGGCGTGTTCATCCAGTTCTGGCGCCACGGCGCCGCGCTCCTTGGCCTGGCGCAGCAGTCCGGCGACCCGTTCCTCGAACCCGGTGACGATGCCCTGGATGGCCAGTTTGATGGCGGCGTTGTCGCTGTGGATGAGGTCGGTGAACATCAGCCGGGGAACGGCGGGGTATTTGGCGATGAAGCCGGTCTGGGCGAGAAACAGTTTCTCCAGCGCCCGCAGGGGGTCGCCGTCGGCGATGGAGCCGATATTCTGCGCCACCTGGCGGCGAATCCAGTCCACCACCGCCAGCCAGATATCGTCCTTGCTGGCGAAGTGGCGAAAAATCGCCCCCTGGGTCAGCCCCATGGCCCCGGCCATGTCCTGGGTGGTGACCCGGTCGGTGCCGCGGCGGGCGGCCAGTTCCAGGGCGGACTGGACGATGCGCTCCCGTCGCGCTTCGCCGCTCAGGCGAATTTGTTTTTTGGTTTCCTCTTGCATTTCAGTTTGATAAGCCTTGCCAAGTAAGTAATCAGTTGCTATCTTATTTTTGCCGAGCGCGGCGGTCAAGTATTTTTTCGCGCCGTCTTGCGAGCGAAGAAGGGGGAGGCCTATAATCGCTGACCAACCGGTCAGTCAGTGAGGAAGTGTTAGTGAAAGAGGATATGGCGCGCCCCGCCTGCGAGGGGGCGGAACGTATTTTGGCGGCGGCGGAGGAACTGTTCGCCAAGGAAGGATTCGATGCGGTGTCGATGAATGCCATCGCCGACCGGGCCGGCGTGAGCAAGGCCAACGTGTTCCACCATTTCAAGTCGAAGAACGATTTGTATCTGGCGGTGATCAAGCAGGCCTGTCAGCAGGCCTGCGCCTTCATCGACGATTTCGGCAGCGACCGGGGGCCTTTCCCAAAGCGGCTGAAGCTCTTTGCCCTGGAGCATTTGCAGCACGTGCTGGACAAGGCGGAAATCTCCCGCCTGATCCAGCGGGACCTGCTGGAGAACGGTCCCCAGCGGGGCAAGGAGCTGGCGGAGCGGGTGTTCGGCCAGAACTTCGCCCGCCTGGTGGAAATCATCCGCGGCGGCCAGGGCAAGGGCGAGTTGCGGCAGGACATCGACCCGGCGATGGTGGCGGTGATGGTGATCGGCATCAACATCACCTTCTTCCAGGCCGGCGAGGTGTTCCGCCACTACCCGGAAGTGGATTTCATGGACGATCCCGCCCGCTACAGCAAGATGGCGGTGGATATCCTGCTCAACGGCATATTGCCGCGCGACAACTGAGAATGGAACGAACGGAATCATGAGAACAAAAAGCGTATCCCTGTTGCTGATGGCGCTGGCCGCCGGCCTGGCCCTGGGGGGCTGCGGCAAGAAGGCGGAAGAGAAGAAGGGGCCGCCGCCGGCGGTGATTACCGTCAGCCAGGCGCTGACCCGGGACGTGCCGGTGGTGGAGCGCGCCGTCGGCGAGGCGGACAGTTCCACGGCGCCCAAGGTGGCGGCGGAGGTGGCGGGACGCATTACCAAGATTCTGGTGGAAATCGGCGACCCGGTGAAAAAGGGTCAGCTGCTGGCGGAAATCGAACCCACGGATTTCAGCGCCGACGCCAAGCGCGCCCAGGCCCTGGCGGTGAGCCAGCAGAAACTCACCGAACGCTACCGGGAACTGGCCAAGAAGGGCTTCATCTCCCCCGCTTCCCTGGAGGGCTACGAGGCCCAGAACGTCGCGACCCGGGAGCAGTACGCCCGCGCCGCCAAGAACCTGTCCCGCACCCGCATCCTGTCGCCGGTGGACGGCCGGGTGGACGACCGCATGGTATCCGTCGGCGACTGGATCGACCTGGGCAAGCCGGTATTCCAGCTGGCCGCCAGCGATCGCCTGCGCATCCGCCTGCCTTTCCCGGAGACGGTGGCGTCCCGCATCCGGGTGGGCCAGGCGGTGTCCCTGAGCACGCCCGCCTCCCCCGGCAAGGTGGTCAGCGGCCAGGTGACGCAGCTGAAACCCATGGTGGGCTCCACCAGCCGCTCCTTCGACGCCATCGTGGAGGTGGAGAATCCCGGCGACTGGCGGCCGGGAGGCTCGGTGGACGGCGAGGTGGTGACCGAGACCCATCCCGCCGCGGTGATGGCGCCGGAACAGAGCGTGGTGCTGCGTCCCGCGGGGACCGTGGTGTACGTGGTGCAGGACGGCAAGGCCCTGCAGCGTAAGGTGAAAACCGGCGTCAAGCAGGGCGGGCTGGTGGAGATCGTCGAAGGGCTGAAGAGCGGGGAGACGGTGGCGGTGGACGGCGCCGGCTTCCTCACCGACAAGGCCACGGTGGCCGTGAAGGGCGGCAAGCAATGACCCTGCCCGAACTTTCCATCAAGCGCCACGTGCTGGCGTGGATGATGTCGGCGGTGCTGGTGCTGTTCGGCATCATCAGCTACCAGCGCATCGGCATGGACCGCTTTCCCTACATCGAATTCCCCATCGTCTCGGTGAGCACCACCCTCAAGGGGGCCAACCCGGACATCATCGACGCCAGCATCACCAACATCATCGAGACCGCGGTCAACAGCACGCCGGGCATCGAGCATATCCAGTCCTCGTCGTCGCCGGGGGTGTCGACGGTGAACATCACCTTCAACCTGGACAAGAAGATCGACGTGGCCTTCAACGAGGTCCAGGCCAAGGTCAACCAGGTGCTGCGCCAGCTGCCCAAGGACGCCGACCCGCCGGTGGTGGCCAAGGTGGAAACCAACGCCATGCCCATCATGTGGCTGGCCCTGCAGGGAGACCGCACCCAGCAGCAGCTGAACCAGTACGCCACCAACGTCATCAAGAAGCGCCTGGAAACCATCGACGGCGTGGGCGAGGTGCGCCTCGGCGGCAAGCGGGACCGCACCATCCGGGTCAACCTGCTGCCGGCCAAGATGGCGGCTTTTAAGATCACCGCCCAGGACATCACCAACGCCTTCAACACCGAGCACGTCCAGATGGCGGGGGGCTTTCTCACCGGCCAAGCGACGGAATACCTGATCAAGCTCGACCTGGAGTTCCACAACCTGGACGACATGGCCCAGATGGTGATCGCCTACCGGGACGGCGCGCCGGTCAGGCTCAAGGACGTGGCCGAAATCGAGGACGGCCTGGCCGATTACCGGCAGCTGGCCCGCTTCAACGGCAAGATGACCGTCGGCCTGGGCATCGTCAAGGTGGCCAACACCAACACCGTCGCCATCGTGGACAATATCAAGAAGCGCCTGGAAACGGAGATCATCCCCCAGCTGCCGCCGGGCATGACCCTGTCCATCGTCTCCAACGACGCCCTGTTCATCCTGGAGATCGTCAATTCCCTCAAGGAACACCTGGTGGAGGGCACCCTGCTGGCGGCGCTGGTCGTCTGGCTGTTCCTGCGCTCGGTGCGCTCGACCCTGATCATCGCCACCGCGATTCCCGTCTCCCTGATGGGGGCGGTGGCGGTGATCTACTTCTTCGGCTATACCCTCAACTCCCTCACCCTGCTTGCTTTGCTGCTCTTGATCGGGGTGGTGGTGGACGACGCCATCGTGGTGCTGGAGAACATTTTCCGCCACCGGGAAACCCTGGACCCGGACCCCGTTTCCGCCGCCGTCAACGGCAGCAAGGAGGTGGTGTTCGCGGTGCTGGCGGCGACCCTGTCCCTGGTGTCGATTTTCGCCCCGGTGATTTTCATGGGCGGCATCATCGGCCAGTTCTTCAAGTCCTTCTCGGTGGTGGTGACCTTCGGCGTGCTGGTGTCCCTGTTCGTCTCCCTCACCCTCACCCCCATGCTCTGCTCCCGCTACCTCAAGGTGCAGAAGCAGCACGGCAAGGTTTACTACGCCCTGGACCGCTTCTTCCACCGCATGGAAGAAGGCTACCGCCGCCTGCTCGACCTGGCCTTGGCCCACCGCTGGAAGGTGGTGGCCCTCACCGTCCTCGTCGTGCTGTGCAGCACCTTCTTCTTCGCCAACGTGGGCAAGACCTTCACTCCCGACCAGGACGAAGGGCGCTTCCTGGTGAACGTCCGCACCCCCCTGGGGTCGAGCATCGACTACACCGACAGCCGCCTGCGGATGGTGGAGAGCATCCTCTTCAAGCACAAGGAGATCGTCACCGAGTTCGCCCTCATCGGCCTGGGCCAGGCGGGGCAGGTGAACCAGGGCCTGGTGGTGGCGCGCATGGCGCCCCGAAACGAACGGCGCGTGACGCAGCAGGAAATCCTGGCGGCGCTGCGCAAGGAGCTGTCCCAGATACCCGGCGCGCGGGTCTTCCCCGCCCCCTATCCGATGGTCGGCGGCCAGCGGGGCGAACCCCTGCAGTTCGTTCTCAGCGGCCCCAACCTGGACGAGGTCGGGCGCCTGACCAAGGAGCTGCAGCAGAAGCTGGTGGGCGATCCCGGCATGGGGCGCCTGGACACCGACCTGCAGCTGGACCTGCCCCAGTTGACCCTGAATCCGGACCGGGTGCGGGTGGCGGCGGCGGGTCTGTCCTCCTCGGACGTGGCCTTGGCCCTCAACATGCTCTCCGGCGGCGTGGACATCGCCCGCTACAACGACGAGCCCGGCGACGGCCAGCGCTACTACGTCCGCGCCAAGGCCAAGGACGGCGAGTTCACCCAGCCCTCGGACCTGTCGAAGATTTACCTGCGCAGCCGGGACGGCAAGCTGGTGCGCCTGGATACCGTGGCCAAGATCAAGGAGACCCTGGGGCCCGCCATCATCGGCCGCTTCGACCTGCAGTACGCCGCCACTTTCTACGCCACTCCCACCATGCCCCTGGGCGAGGCGGTGGCCAAGGTCAAGCAGGCGGCGGCGGAAATCCTGCCCATGGGCTACGGCGTGAAGATGATCGGCCAGGCGGAGGAGTTCGGCAAAACCGTGAACTACATGCTCTTCGCCTTCACCCTGGCGATGGTGCTGCTGTACATGGTGCTGGCGAGCCAGTTCAACTCCTTCCTCCAGCCCTTCATCATCATGCTGGCCCAGCCCCTGGCGATCATCGGCGGGGTGATGGCCCTCTGGCTCACCGGCCAGACCCTCAACATCTACTCGATGATCGGCCTGGTGCTGTTGATCGGCCTGGTGGCGAAGAACTCCATCCTGCTGGTGGACCTTACCAACCAGCGGCGGGAAGAGGGCAAGGGGGTGGACGAGGCCCTCAAGGACGCCTGCCCGATCCGCATGCGGCCGGTGCTGATGACCTCCGCCACCGTGATCCTGGCCCTGTTCCCCGCCGCCCTGGGTCTGGGGGCGGGGGCCGAGACCAACGGGCCCCTGGCGGTGGCGGTGATCGGCGGCATGATTTCCTCCACCCTGCTGACCCTGGTGGTGGTGCCGGCGGTCTATTCTTTGGTGGAGCGTTTCGTCGAACGCTGGCGCGGGCGCCATCCCAAGCCGGTGGAGGAATAAGGAGAAAGCCATGGTTCGCTGGATTCTGCTGGCTGGGTTGCTGTCCCTGGGGGGCTGTTCCTCCGGCGGGAAGAGCGTCTATCAAGGCTATGCCGAGGGCGAATACGTGCGGGTGGCCGCGCCCTTTGCCGGCAGCCTGACGGCGCTGGCGGTGAAGCGAGGCGACCAGGTGAAGGCCGGGGCCCCCCTCTATGCCCTGGAGCAGGAGAACGAGCGGGCGGCGCGGCTCGAGGCGGAGGAGCGCCTGAAAAAGGCCGGAGACAGCCTGGAAGCCGCCCGCGCCCAGCGCGTCCAGGCGGCGGCGCAGCTCAAGCACGCCGAGCAGACCTACCGGCGAACCCGGGAGCTGGCGGGCAAGCGTTTCCTTTCGCCCCAGGCCCTGGACGACGCCCGCTCCTCCCTCGACCAGGCCCGGGCCGGGCTGGCCAGCCTGGATGCCCAGGCCACCGCCGCGGCCGCCGAGGCCGAAGCCGCCAAGGCGGTGCTGGCCCAGGCGAAGTGGAAGCTCGACCAGAAAACCGTGGCGGCTCCGGTGGCCGGGGCGGTGGACGATACGCTGTACGTGAAGGGGGAGTGGGTGCCGGCGGGCAGCCCCGTGGTGTCCCTCCTGCCGCCCCAGAACATCAAGGCGCGCTTCTTCGTCCCGGAAAGCCGCCTCGGCGGCCTGAGGCCGGGCCAGGCGGTGGAGCTGCGCTGCGACGGCTGCGCGGCGCCGATTGCCGCCACCATCAGTTTCATCGCTTCCCAGGCCGAGTACACGCCGCCGGTGATCTATTCCAAGGAAAACCGCGCCAAGCTGGTTTACCTGGTGGAAGCCCGGCCCAAGCCGGAGGACGCGGTCAAGCTGCATCCCGGCCAACCCCTGGACGTGCAGCTGTAAGCCATGAGCAACGGGGCGCTGGTCATCGACGTGCGCGGCATTTCCAAGAGCTTCGACGGCAAGAAGGCGGTCAACGGCCTCGACCTGCAGGTGCGGCAGGGGGAGATTTACGGCTTTCTCGGCCCCAACGGCAGCGGCAAGACCACGTCGATCCGCATGCTGTGCGGCCTGCTGACGCCCGACGAAGGCAGCGGCACCTGCCTGGGCTTCGACGTGGTGCGCCAGACCGCCGAGATCAAGCGCCAGGTGGGCTACATGACGCAGCGCTTCAGCCTCTACGAGGATTTGTCGATCCGGGAGAACCTAGACTTCGTCGCCCGCATGTACGGCATGGCCGACCGGCGGCGCCGGGTGGATGCCGCCCTGGAGCGGCTGGGCTTGGCGGAGCGGCAAAAGCAGCTCGCCGGCCAGCTGTCCGGCGGCTGGAAGCAGCGTCTTGCCCTGGCGGCCTGCATGCTGCACCAGCCGAAGCTGCTGCTGCTGGACGAACCCACCGCCGGGGTGGACCCCAAGGCGCGGCGGGATTTCTGGGATGAAATCCACCGCCTGGCGGCGGAGGGAATCACGGTGCTGGTCAGCACCCACTACATGGACGAGGCCGAGCGCTGCCACCGCCTGGCGTACATCGCCTACGGCAACCTGCTGGTTCACGGCACCGTGAAGGAAGTGGTGGAAGGCTCCGGCATCGTCACCTGGGCGGTGGAGGGGGACGACCTGTTCGCCCTGTCGTCGCGGCTGCGGGGCCAGGCGGGGGTCGATCAGGTGGTGCCCTTCGGCAACGTGCTCCACGTGTCCGGCACCGACGCGGCCTTGCTGGAGCGGAGCCTGGCGCCCTTCCGGGACGACCCGGCCTACCGCTGGTCCCCGGCCAAGCCGGGGCTGGAGGATGTTTTCATACAACTGATGGAACGGGCGAAAGACAACTTCGCATGAGTTTTCAACGCTTCGCATGGCACCGCTTCTGGGCGATGGTGATGAAGGAATTCATCCAGATGCGCCGGGACCGGCTGACCTTCGCCATGATGGTGGGGATTCCCCTCATCCAGCTGGTGCTGTTCGGCTTCGCCATCAACTCCGACCCCAAGCACCTGCCGACGGCGATCCTGGTGGCGGACAACAGCCCCTTTTCCCGTTCCTTCGTGCGGGCCCTGGAGAACAGCGACTACTTCCACGTGGCACGGACCCTGTCCAGCGAGGAGGAAGCCGAGGAAATGCTGGCGGAAGGGGATGTGCAGTTCGTGGTGGAAATCCCCCAGAACTTCGCCCGCAAGCTGATGCGGGGCGAACGGCCGGAAATCCTGCTGGCGGCGGACGCCACCGACCCCTCCGCCACCGGCAACGCCATCGCCGCCATCAACCAGCTCGGCCAAACGGCCCTCAACCGGGATCTGCAGGGGGTGCTGCAGCCTCTTCAAGGGAAGCCCGGCCCCTTCGAGGTGACCATTCACCGCCGTTACAACCCGGAAGGCATCACCCAGTACAACATCGTGCCGGGCCTGATGGGGGTGATCCTTACCATGACCATGATCATGATGACCGGCCTGGCCATGACCCGGGAACGGGAGCGGGGCACCATGGAGAACCTGCTCGCCACGCCGGTGCGGCCCTTCGAGGTGATGGCGGGAAAAATCGTGCCCTACATCCTGGTGGGCTACATCCAGGTGGTGCTGATTCTGCTCGCCGCCTGGGCCATTTTCGGCGTGCCCATGGTGGGCAGCGTGGCGCTGCTGTTCGCCGTGGTGCTGGTGTTCATCGCCGCCAACCTGGCGGTGGGCATCACTTTCTCCACCGTGGCCCGCAACCAGATGCAGGCGATGCAGATGACCTTTTTCTTCTTCCTGCCGTCCATGCTGCTGTCGGGCTTCATGTTCCCCTTCCGCGGCATGCCGGAGTGGGCCCAGACTCTCGGCGAGATACTGCCCCTGACCCATTTCCTGCGCATGGTGCGGGGGATACTGCTGAAGGGCAACGGGGTGGCGGATACCCTGCCCCACCTGCTGCCCTTGCTGCTGTTCTTGCTGGCGGTGGTGGCGATCGGTCTGAAACGCTACCGCAAGACCCTGGATTGACGACGGTCGGGCACATCCCGGCCTATAATGAGCTGCTAATGGAAAGGAACGTAACGATGCGAACCCTGAAACCCTTGCCCCTGATGCTGTGCCTGCTGGGGCTGAGCTCCCCCGTTCTGGCGTCAGACCTGATGGAGGTCTACCGCCAGGCTCAGGACATGGACGCCACCTTCGCTTCCGCCCGCTATGCCCGCGACGCGGGCATCGAGGCCCTGCCCCAGGGGCGTTCCCTGCTGCTGCCCACCATCGGCCTGTCCGGGGCGAAAACCCGCACCGACATCGAACGGGGCGGCAGCGACTTCAGCAACACCAACCGCACCTGGACCCTGTCCCTGTCACAGCCCCTGTTCCGCTGGCAGAACTGGGCCCAGTACAAGCAGGGCGAGGCCAAGGCCCAACAGGCGGAGGCCCTGTTCGTGTCCGCCGAGCAGGACCTCATCGTCCGCGTGGCCCAGGCCTACTTCGACGTGCTGCTGGCCCAGGACAACGTGGAATTGCAGCGGGCCCAGAAGGCGGCCATCGCCGAGCAGCTGGAGCAGGCCAAGATCAGCTTCGAGGTGGGCACCGCCACCATCACCGACACCAACGACGCCCAGGCCCGCTACGATCTGGTGAACTCCCAGGAAATCGCCGCCCTCAACGACCTGGAGGTGAAGCGCCGCGCCCTGGAGGTGCTGATCGGCCGCTATCCCGACATGCTCAAGCCCCTGGCCGGCAAGCTGCCCCTCGACCTGCCCCAGCCCAACGAGATGGACAAGTGGGTGGAGAGCGCCGACGCCCAGAACCCCCAGCTCCTGGCCCAGCGCGCCAACTACGAGGTGGCCAAGCAGCAGGTGGAAGTGAACCGGGCCGGCCATCTGCCCACCCTGGACCTGGTGGCGAGCCGCAGCAAGAACAGCAACGCCACTTTCGGCACCTCGGCCATCGGCCAGACCACCACCGATTCCGTCGGCCTGCAGCTCAACATTCCCCTGTTCCAAGGCGGCTACGTCAGTTCCAAGCTGCGGGAAGCCGCCGCCAGTTTCGAAAAAGCCAAGCAGGACCTGGAGCTGACCAAGCGCCAGGTGGACCTCCAGGCCCGCCAATCCTACCTCGGCGTCACCAGCGGCATCGCCCAGGTGAAGGCCCTGGAGCAGGCCCTGGTGTCCAACCAGAGCTCCCTGGAATCCACCCAGCTTGGCCAGGAGGTGGGGGTGCGCACCAGCGTCGACGTGCTGAACGCCCGCCAGCAGCTCTATAACGCCAAGTACAACCTGGCCCAGGCCCGTTACAACTACCTCGTCAGCCGCCTCAAGCTGAAGGCCGCCGTCGGCTCCCTCACCGAGGACGACCTGTCCCAGGTCAACCAGTGGCTCGGCGACCACCCTCAGACGGCGGCGCCTCCCGCCAACGACGAAAAAACCGCCGCCAAGCAGCACAACGGCTGAGCCGGCACAAAAAAAGCGAGGAGAATTCAATGGGCCGAAGGGTAGGGCGGCGGTTTGTTCTGAGAGGCGCGGCGGTGTTCGCGCAGGCCGCCCTGTTGGCGGGCTGCGCCGCGGGGCCCGATTTCCAGCGCCCCGCGCCGCCGGCGGTGGAGAGCTATACGCCGGAGCCCCTGGCGGAAACGACGGCCGCCACGCCCATCCCGGGGGGAGAAGCCCAGTCCCTGGTCAAGGAACGGGACATTCCGGGCCAGTGGTGGGAACTGTTCCATTCCGATGCCTTGAACCGGCTCATCCGCCAAGCGCTGGAGGCCAACCCCGATCTCCAGGCCGCCGAGGCGGCCCTGCGTGCCGCCCGGGAGAATACCCTGGCGGGAGAGGGCGCCTATTTCCCCTCCGTGGACGCCAAGCTGGGAGTCAACCGCCAGCAGGCCAACGGTGCCTCCGCCGGCCAGGGGACTGCCTCCTCCATCTTCACCCTCTATAACGCCTCCGTGGGAGTGTCCTATACCCTCGACGCCTTCGGCGGCGTGCGGCGCCAAGTGGAGTCCCTCTCCGCCCAGGAGGAGTACCAGCGCTTTCAATTGGAGGGGGTTTATTTGACCCTTGCCGCCAACCTGGTCACGGCGGCAATCCAGGAGGCCTCCCTGCGAGGGCAGGTGGAAGCCACCCGCAAGCTGGTGGAATTCCAGGCCCAGCAGCTGGATATCGTGCGCCGCCAGTTCGAGGTGGGCAGCGTCGCCAGGACCGACGTCCTGGCCCAGCAGACCCAGTTGGCGCAGACCCGCGCCACCCTGCCGCCCCTGGAAAAACAGCTGGCGCAGAAGCGCAACCAGCTGGCGGTGCTGGTGGGCAAATTCCCCGGCGAAGGCCCCGGGGCCCGTTTCGAACTGGCCGACCTCAAGCTGCCGCAGGAATTGCCCCTCAGTCTGCCCTCCAAGCTGGTGGAGCAGCGGCCCGACGTTCGGGCCAAGGAGGCGCTGCTGCACAAGGCCAGCGCCGAAATCGGCGTGGCCACGGCCAACATGCTGCCCCAGCTGACCCTTACCGCCAGCTACGGTTCCGCCGCCCTGACTTCAGGCACCCTGTTCACCGGTCCCGCCGTGGTCTGGGGGGCGGGAGCCAGCCTGCTGCAGCCCTTGTTCCGCGGCGGCACGCTGCTTCACCGCAAGCGGGCGGCGGAGGCTTCCTTCGACCAGGCGGCGGCGGAATACCGTGGCACGGTGCTGAAGGCCTTCCAGGATGTGGCGGACGTGCTGCAAGCCCTGGAGCGGGACGCGGAGGCCCTGCAGGCGCAGCACGAGGCCGAGCAGGCGGCGGCCGCCAGCCTGGAGCTGGCTCAGAAGCAGTACCAGGTGGGCAGCGCCAGTTTTCTGACCCTGCTCAATGCCGAGCGGGCCTACCAGCAGGCGCGGATTGCCCTGGTGCAGGCCCAGGCCGCCCGTTATGCCGACACCGCGGCCCTGTTCCAGGCCCTGGGCGGCGGCTGGTGGAACCGGGACGACGGCGCGGCCGTGGCCGCGCGGAAAAATAGCGACGAGGAAAAGCAACCATGAAAAAGCGCATGGTGATCATGCTGGTGGCGGTAGGGGTGGTGTTCGGCGGCATCTTCGGCTTTCAGGCCTTCAAGGGGGCGATGATCAAGAAATTCATGAGTGCCCAGGCCCAGCCGCCCCAGACGGTCACGACCATCGTGGCCTCTTCCCAGGAATGGCAGCCCCAGATCAAGGCGGTGGGCAGCCTGCGGGCCATGCGCGGCGCGGACCTGGCGCCGGAGGTGGCGGGCTTGGTCGCCGCCATCCAGTTCAAGTCCGGCGACGAGGTCAAGGCCGGCGACCTGCTGGTGCAGTTGCGGGCCGATTCCGACCAGGCGCGGCTTCACTCCCTCCAGGCCAACGCGGAGCTGGCGGACGCCACCTTCAAGCGCGACCAGGAACTGATCAAGGTCCACGCCATCAGCCAGGCCACCTACGATGCCGATGCGGCCAACCTGAAAAGCGCACGGGCCCAGGTGGCCGAGCAGCAGGCCCTGGTGGCGAAGAAATTCATCCGCGCGCCCTTTGCCGGCCGCATCGGCATTCGCCAAGTGGACCTGGGCCAATACCTCAACGCCGGGGAGAAGATCGCCACCCTCCAGGTCCTCGACCCCGTTTACGCGGATTTCTATATTCCCCAGCAGGAACTGAGCCGGCTCAAGGTGGGGGAGGCCGTGACGGCTACCACCGATACCTTCCCCAATGAGAGCTTCAAGGGGGAGATTTCGGCCATCGATCCGAAGGTGGATACGGATACCCGCAACGTCCAGGTGCGGGCCACCCTGAAGAACCCGGAGCACAAGCTGCTGCCGGGGATGTTCGCCACGGTCAGCATCCAGTCCGGCAAGCCGCAGAATTTCATCACCCTGCCCCAGACGGCGATCACCTTCAGTCCCTACGGCGACACCGTGTTCCTGGTGGAAGAGAAGGGCAAGGGAGCCGACGGCAAGCCGGTCCGGGTGGCGAAGCAGGCCTTCGTCACCACCGGACGCACCCGCGGCGACCAGGTGGCGATTCTCAAGGGGGTGAAAGCGGGCGACACGGTGGTGAGCAGCGGCCAGCTGAAACTCAAGAATGGCACCCCCCTGATCGTCAACAACTCGGTCACGCCGGCGGACAACCCCGCGCCGAAGCCCCAGGACCAGTAAGGGTGAGCCGCCGATGAAATTCACCGATCTTTTCATCGAACGGCCAGTGCTGGCCACGGTGGTCAGCCTGCTGCTGCTGGTGTTCGGCCTGCGTTCCGTGATGGAGCTGCCGGTGTTGCAGTATCCCCGCACCCAGAACGCGGTGGTGACGGTCACCACCAGCTACTACGGCGCCGACGCCGACGTGGTGGCGGGGTTCATCACCACCCCCCTGGAGAACTCCATCGCCCAGGCCAACGGCATCGATTACCTGACGTCCACCAGCTCCCAGGGGACGTCCACCATCCAGGCCACCCTGCGCCTCAACTACGACCCCAGCAAGGCCGTCACCGAGATCAACACCAAGGTCAACGCGGTGCGCAACCAGTTGCCGGCGGAGGCTCAGCAGCCGGTGATCGACGTCGCCATCGGCGAGACCATCGATTCCATGTACATCGGCTTCTACAGCCAGGACCTTCCCGCCAATCAGATCACCGACTACCTGATCCGGGTGGTTCAGCCCAAGCTCCAGGCCGTCGAAGGGGTGCAGCACGCCGAGATTCTCGGCGAGCAGCGCTTCGCCTTGCGGGCCTGGCTGAATCCGGAGAAGCTGGCCGCCTACGGTCTCACCGCCGCGGACGTGAGCACCGCCCTGGCCAACAACAACTTCCTTTCCGCCGTGGGCAGCACCAAGGGGCAGATGGTGCAGGTGGACCTTACCGCCTCCACCGACCTCTCTTCCCTGGACGCTTTCCGCAACCTGGTGGTGAAGCAGAAGAACGGCGCCATCGTCCGCCTCCAGGACGTGGCCAACGTTACCCTGGGAGCGGAGAACTACGAATCGGCGGTGGCCTTCGACGGCAAGCCGTCGGTGTACATCGGCATCAAGGTGGCGCCCACCGCCAACCTGCTGGACGTGATCGAGCGGGTGCGCAAGGTTTTTCCGGATATCCAGGCCCAGTTGCCCACGGGCCTCAGCGGCAACATCGTCTATGACGCCACCAAGTTCGTCAACAGCTCCATCGACGAGGTGATCCATACCCTGATCGAGGCCCTGGTGATCGTGACCCTGGTGGTTTTCGCCTTCCTCGGCTCTCCCCGCTCGGTGCTCATCCCCAGCCTGGCGATTCCCTTGTCCCTGATCGGCACCTTCACCGCCATGCTGGTGTTCGGCTTCACCATCAACCTGCTGACCCTTCTCGCCCTGGTGCTGGCCATCGGCTTGGTGGTGGACGACGCCATCATCGTGGTGGAGAACGTCAACCGCCACCTGGACGAGGGCATGAAACCCTACCAGGCGGCCATTCAGGCGGCGCGGGAACTGGCCGGTCCCATCGTCGCCATGACCGTGGTGCTGGTGGCGGTGTACGTGCCCATCGGCTTCATGGGGGGGCTGACCGGCGCGCTCTTCACCGAGTTCGCCTTCACCCTCGTGGGGGCGGTGACGGTTTCGGCCATCGTCGCCCTGACCCTGTCGCCGATGATGTGCTCCAAGATGCTCAAGCCCCACGACGAGGCGTCCCGGCGCGGCTGGGAAGCGCGGCTGGTGGCGGCCATCGACCGCCGCTTCGATGCCCTGCGGGAGGGCTACGCCCGCCGTTTGCACGGTAGCCTGAATTATCTGCCAGTGACAGGGGTATTCGCCCTGATCGTGTTGGGGAGCATCTATTTCCTCTACGCCACCTCTAAGTCCGAGCTGGCGCCCCAGGAGGACCAGGGGGTGGTGATTTCCTTCGCCACGGCGGCGCCTAACGCCACCCTGCAGCAGCGCCTGGTTTACGCCCGGCAGATCTATGGCTACATCGCTGCCTATCCGGAAACCTTCCACGCCTTCCAGATCGACGCGCCGGGACAATCCATCGCCGGCATGGTGCTCAAGCCCTGGGACGAGCGCCAGCGCACCGCCGACCAGCTGCAGCCCCTGCTGCAGAAGGATTTGAGCAACGTCGCCGGCGCCCGCACCGCCGTCTTTCAGCCGCCGCCCCTGCCGGGAGCCCGGGGCCTGCCGGTCCAGTTCGTGATCCAGACCACGGAGCCCTTCGAGCGCCTGGAGACGGTGTCCAAGCAGTTCCTTCAGGAAGCCCAGAAGAGCGGCATGTTCATGTTCCTCGACACCGACCTGAAATTCGACCGGCCCCAGTCGGAGGTGGTCATCGATCGGGACAAGGTGGCCCAGATGGGGCTGACCATGAAGGACGTGGGCAGCGCCCTGTCCTCCATGCTGGGGGGCGGCTACGTCAACTACTTCAGCATGGATGGCCGTTCCTACAAGGTCATTCCCCAGGTGCAGCAGGCTTTCCGGCTCAACGCGGAGCAGCTGGAGGGATATTACATCCGCACCGCCAAGGGCAACGCCGTGCCCCTTTCGTCCGTGGCCCGCATCACCACCCGGACCGTGCCGGAAACCCTCAACCACTTCCAGCAGTTGAACTCGGCCACCATCTCCGGGGTGCCCTTTCCCGGCGTCACGGTGGGCGAGGCCCTCAACCACCTCAAGCAGCTCGCCGCCACCACCTTGCCCCAGGGCTACGTGCAGGATTACGCCGGCCAGTCGCGGCAGTTCGTGCAGGAATCCAGCGCCCTGGTGGTGACTTTCTTCTTCGCCCTGATCATCATCTTCCTCGCCCTCTCCGCCCAGTTCGAGAGCTTCCGCGACCCGCTGATCATCCTCATCAGCGTCCCCATGTCCATCTGCGGGGCGCTGATCTTCATCAGCCTGGGCATCGGCGGCGCCAGCCTCAACATCTACACCGAGGTGGGCCTGGTGACGCTCATCGGTCTGATCAGCAAACACGGCATCCTGATCGTGGAATTCGCCAATAATCTGCAGAAAACGGGCCTCGGCAAGCGGGAGGCGGTCGAGCAGGCGGCGGCCATCCGCCTGCGGCCCATCCTGATGACCACCGCCGCCATGGTGCTGGGCGTTTTGCCACTCATCACCGCCCACGGCGCCGGGGCCGTGTCCCGCTTCAACATGGGGCTGGTGATCGCCACCGGCATCGCCATCGGCACGGTGTTCACCCTCTTCGTGGTGCCGGCCATGTACATGCTGGTCGCCGAGGACCATGGCAAACGGCGGACGGAGGAGGCGTAGAAGCCGGCGGCGCCGGGTTGGAAACGGAGGTTCGAGATGCGTTGGCTGATTTTGGGCCTGTTGGCGCTATCCCTGCTGGCCGGCTGCGGCAAGCGGGACATATACCGGGATGAGGCATTCCAGGGCGAGACCCCCTTCGCCGCCCGCATCCAGGCTCCCGTGGAGCGGGTGAAGGCCGCCGTGCGCCACGCCCTCCTCAGCCAGGGCTACCTGCTCGCCGCCGCGGCGCAGCCCGACATGCTGCTGGGCAGCAAGGAATTCCAGGACGACGAGGAGCGCAACGTCGTGCTTTATTTCCAGGCGGCCTGGCGGGACAATGGCGACGGCAGCGCCACCGTCTACGCCACCGCCACCCAGCAGGTCAACAGCCTGGAAACCGCTAGGCAGACCGCCGGCATCAGCCTGCCGACCCTGGGCGGCATTTCCGTCCCCGCCGGCTCGACCCGTTTCCAGACCAAGATCAGCGGCGAAACCATTCAGGACAAGGCCTTCTATCGGCGGTTCTATCGCCTGGTGGAGGAGGCTGCCGGGGCGGTCCGGTAAACGGTGACTAGAACTTCTTTTCCAGTTGCAGGGAGAAGGTTCTCCCCGGCCCGGGAATCCAGTACAGGGGGAGGAGCTCTGGCGAGGCGACGGTGTAATAGCGGCGGTCGAACAGGTTCTGGGCCCGCAGGGAAAGACGCCAGCCGTCGGCAAGGCGGTCGCTGTAGAGATGAGCGTTGACCAGCAGGTACGCCGGGGTAGCGGGGTGCGGGGTGCCATCGGCGTTGAGGTGGCCGCTGGCCCGGCCAACAAAGTTGGCTTCAAGAGCGCCTTGCCAATATCTCCAAGGCAGTGGGCCGTGAAGACCGCCTTTGAGCAGGAACCTCGGTGTCACGGGGGTTTCTCCTTTGTCCGGCGAACCATGGGTGCCGCGCTGAAGCGTGGCGGACGCATAGCCCGACCAATCCCCTTGGCCATGCCATTTCAGGCTGGCTTCCAAGCCCACGACCTGTGCGGTTTCGTCGCTGTTCTGATACTGGTTGCACTGGAACACGCAGGCGTAGCCATTGAAGCTGGGGGTGTTGGTAAGGAGGGGGTAATTTTTTAACTGGGTGAGGTAGGCGCTGGCAGTCCAGTTGAAGTTGATTCCCGGGGCGCTTTCCCATACCGCTTCCAGGGTGCGGGTGATTTCCGGACGGAGGTCCGGGCTGGCCCAGAGGGTTTCCGCCCGCGGGACGCCGTCCTGGTAGAGGGATTCGTAAATGGTGGGCGCGCGGTAGGCCTCGCCGTAAAGCAGCTTGCCGGTGCCGCCGCCGGCAAAGCGGCGCACGTAGGCCAGACGGGGGCTGAGGTGGCTGTTCACCCCGTGGGAAAAGCCGCGGTAGAGGTCGTAGCGGGCGCCGAGAAACACCTGGCTGTCGGGGTCGAGCCGGTACTGCCCCTGGGCGAAGAGGCTGTATTGGCCGTAGGCCGGCTTGTTGTCCACGGCGAGGAGGCCGCTGCGGGTCAATCCGGGCTGATCGCCAACCTGGTGGCGGGCATCCACCTGTTTGGCCTCGATGCCCATCAGCAGCCGATGGGGGCCGAAGTTGCGGTCGTAGCGGAACTCGGCGCCGTACTGGGTGCTGCCCAGGTCGGAGACGTTGATGTAGGTGGGGGCAGCCGGGGTTTGCGGAACGCTGTTGTTGTAGGGGTAGTCGCCCCGTTCCTGGGTGTCGATCAGGTAAGCCCGGGCGGTGGCGATGGCGCCGCTGGCCAAGGTAAAGGTGGAACCGGCCTCCAGGGCGCTCTGCCTCTCCCGTAGCAGCAGCCGGTCGGTATTGAAGACGGTGCCGTAGCTGGCCAGGGGGTCGTGCTTGCGGCCATCGACGAACATCCATTGGAGCCAGGCGTCGCCGCTGAGGAGGCGGCCGAAGAGGCGGTAGGACTCGTTGCCGCCGTTGCCGGCGGAAACGCCATGATAAAGGCCGTTGGCGTAAGTGGGCGTGTCGTATTCCCGCAGGTACGCGTCGGCTCCACGGGAGGCGGCGGCGCTGGCGGAGAGAAAGATATCCTGGCCGGAGTCGGTGGTGGCGCCATAGGAGGCGTAGGCCTTGTAGCTGTCGTGGCTGCCGGCCTCGAAGGAGGCGGTGGCGCCGGGACGCTGATGGCCGTTATGGGTGACGAGGTTGATTAGGCCCATCACCGCCCCGCTGCCGTAGAGGGCCGACCCCGGCCCGCGCACGACCTCGATATGGTCGATGGAGGCGAGGTCCAGGTGTTCGAGAAAGAAATTGCCGTAGGTGGGTTCGTAGAGGGGCATGCCGTTGACCAGGACCAGCCCCCGGGAATTGAAGTCCCCCGGCAGGGCGACGCCCCGGAAGCCGATGCCGGGCCATTGGCTGCTGGCGTCGTAGAAACCCGGTTGCGCCA
Source organism: Pseudomonadota bacterium (assembly GCA_021845865.1). Lineage (GTDB taxonomy): Bacteria > Pseudomonadota > Gammaproteobacteria > Burkholderiales > UBA9220 > UBA2239. The sequence continues at coordinate 18,316 of JAJZVC010000036.1, forward strand.
TGAGGACGTCGAAAACGGTGCGGTAGCCGTAGCGCCGCATGTCCGCCTGGGTGACGAGAGAAACGCTGGCAGGGGTGTCGGCGATGGTCTGGGCGTAGCGGGAAGCGGCGAAGACCTGCTCTTCCCCGCCGCCGTCGAGCAGGCCCATGGCCTCGTGACCGAGGGCGGCGGGCGGGGAAAGCAAAGCCGTGGCGAACAAGACGGCGTGCCGCCGCCACCGATGTCGGATACCGAAAGGGGCGGGCGCGGCGCTTTCCCGTTTCGGTTGCGGGAACTTCAAGGGGCTTCTCCCTGGGGATACGGACGGGTGAACGCTGTCGCGGGACGCGCTCAACCTTTATTAGTACTTTTTTACTGGATTCTAACGTTTTGCCGCAAAAGGGGAATAGATAAAACTACTAATTCCTTGAAGGGGGATTCACTGGAAAAGGGCGAGAGGGGTTAGAGCAGGAAAAGGGTGGCCAGGCCCAGGAAGATAAAGAAGCCGCCGCTGTCCGTCACCGCCGTGATCATCACGCTGGAGCCCACCGCCGGGTCGCGGCCGAACTTGTGCATGGTGAGGGGAATGGCCACCCCCATCAGGGCGGCCAGCAGCAGGTTGAGGGTCATGGCGGCGGTCATCACCAAGCCCAGCTTGACGTTGTGGTAGAGAAGGAAGGCGATTCCCCCCAGCATGCTGCCCCAGATCAGGCCGTTCAGGAGGCTGACGCCGAGTTCCTTGAAGAACAGCTTCTTCATGCTGCTGATGTGCACTTGGCCTAGGGCCAGGGCGCGAACGATCATGGTGATGGTCTGGTTGCCGGAGTTGCCGCCGACGCCGGCGACGATGGGCATCAGGGCCGCCAGGGCGACGATTTTCTCGATGGACCCCTCGAACAGGCCGATCACCCGGGAGGCGATGAAGGCCGTCACCAGGTTGACGGCGAGCCAGGTCCAGCGGTTCTGCACCGATTTCCACACCGTGGCGAAGAGGTCCTCTTCCTCCCTCAGGCCGGCCATGGACAGCATGTCGCTTTCCGATGCCTCGCGGATGTAGTCGATCACCGCGTCCACGGTGAGGCGCCCCACCAGGCGGCTCTGGCGGTCCACCACCGGGGCGGTCACCAGGTCGTAGCGTTCGAAGGCCTGGGCGGCGTCGCCGGCGTCGTCGTCGGGATGGAAAATCACCGCGTCGTTGGCCATCACCGCCGCCACGCTGGCCTCGGAATCGTGCACCAGCAGGCGCTTGAGGGGCAGAACGCCCTTCAGCACGTTGTCACGGTCCACCACGAACAGCTTGTCGGTATGGGGGGGCATTTCCCCCAGGCGGCGCAGGTAGCGCAGCACCACCTCGAGGGTGATGTCGTCGCGGATGGTCATCATGTCGAAGTCCATCAGGGCGCCGACGGTGTCCTCGGGGTAGGCCAGGGCGGACTGGAGTCGGGCCCGGTTCTGGGCGTCCAGGGACTCCATCAGTTCCTGGAGCACGTCCTTGGGCAGGTCCGGCGCCAGGTCGGCGATTTCGTCGGTGTCGAGGTTCTCGGTGGCGGCGAGGAGTTCCTCGCTGTCCATGTCCGCGATCAGGGTTTCCCGGACCGCGTCGGAGACTTCCAGCAGAATTTCGCCGTCCCGTTCCGCCTTGACCAGGTCCCATACCAGCAGACGGTCCTGTAGGGGCAGGGCCTCGAGGATGTGGGCGACGTCGGCGGGGTGCAGCTTGTCCAGCTTGAGCTGGAGCTCGGCCAGGTTCTGCTTGTGAACCAGGTTCTCCACCAGTTCGTGGCGGGGCATGTCCTGCTTGTGGACGAGGTTCTCCACCAAGCGCTGGCGGTTCAGGAGGTCCACCACCTGCTGCAGGCTTTCCTGAAGGCTTTCCTTGGGCCTTATTTCTTCGGTCTCGGACATGCGCCTGGCTCGGTGGGCGGGTGGCTAAAAACGCTATTCTAAAAAAGACTGGTGACAGGCGTCTAATGAAATAACGCGGCCCTGCCGTTTCGGGTGACAGGGCCGCGGCAAGGGGAACGTCTCCGCCGGGGTTCAGGCGACCTTCGGCAGACGCTCCAGGGCCGCGTTGATGGCCTCTTCGGGGTAGGCGTAGTCCTCCAGTTCGCCGGCGAAGTAGCGGTCGTAGGCGCCCATATCGAAGTGGCCGTGGCCGGAGAGGTTGAAGAACAGGGTCTTTTTCTCGCCGCTGGCCTTGCAGCGCAGGGCCTCGTCGATGCAGGCGGCGATGCCGTGGTTGGACTCCGGCGCCGGAATGATGCCCTCGGTGCGGGCGAACAGCACGCCGGCCTGGAAGGTGGCGAGCTGGGGCACCGCCACCGCCTCCAGCAGCTTTTCATGGTAGAGCTGGGACACCAGGGTTGAATCGCCGTGGTAGCGCAGGCCGCCGGCGTGGATGCCGGGGGGCATGAAGTCGTGGCCCAGGGTGTACATCTTCATCAGGGGAGTGAGCTTGGCGGTATCGCCGAAGTCGTAGGCGTAGTGGCCGCGGGTCAGGGTGGGGCAGGAGGTGGGCTCCACGGCCACCAGGCGTACCTGCTTGCCCGCCGCCTTGTCGGCAAGGAAGGGGAAGGCCACGCCGCCGAAATTGGAGCCGCCGCCGCAGGGGGCGAAAATCATGTCGGGGTAGTCGCCCACCTTCTCGAACTGCTTTTTCGCCTCCAGGCCGATGACGGTCTGGTGCAGCAGCACGTGGTTCAGCACCGAACCGAGGGCGTAGTTGGTGTCGGGGCGGGAGGCCGCTTCCTCCACCGCTTCGGAGATGGCCAGGCCCAGGGAACCCTGGTTGTCAGGGTCGGCATCGAGGGCGGCGCGGCCGGCCTGGGTTTCCCGGCTCGGGCTGGCGAACACCTCGGCGCCCCAGGTGGTCATCATGGAGCGGCGGTAGGGTTTCTGCTGGTAGCTGATTTTCACCATGTAGACCCGCACCTCCAGGCCGAACATCTGCCCCGCCAGGGCCATGGAGGACCCCCACTGGCCGGCGCCGGTCTCGGTGGCGATGCGCTTGATGCCCGCTTCCTTGTTGTAGTAGGCCTGGGGGATGGAGGTGTTGACCTTGTGGGAGCCCGCCGGGGAGACGCCCTCGTACTTGTAGTAAATCCTCGCCGGGGTGCCCAGGGCCGCCTCCAGGCGGTGGGCGCGGAACATCGGCGAGGGGCGGTAGAGGCGGTAGGCCTCGCGCACCGCCTCGGGGATGGCAATCCAGCGTTCCGCCGACACTTCCTGTTCGATCAGGCTCATGGGGAAAATCGGCGCCAGGGCCTCGGGGCCGATGGGCTTGCCGTCCGGCCCCAGCACCGGCGCGGGCGGATTGGGCATGTCGGCGACGACGTTGTACCAATGGGTGGGGATGTCGGCTTCGTCCAGCAGGATCTTGGTTTGTGGCATTCTCTGGCTCTCCTTGGAAGATGGGCGCCGTGCTTGGCGGCGCAGGTCTTTTATAAGAGCGCTATCTTCCCGCCGCGAGGCGGATTGGTCAATGCCCCAGGCTGCCGGTGAGGGGGACGAAGGCCACGGGGAGAACGCTGCGCCGGCGGAGTTCGCCGCTGTCGAGCTTGTCGATCACCAGCAGCTCCTGGGCGGAATAGGGTTGGCCCACGGGGATGACCAGCCGTCCGCCGGGCTTGATCTGGTCCAGCAGGGGCTGGGGGACATGGGGGGCGGCGGCGGCCACCAGGATGCCGTCGAAGGGGGCATGCTCCGGCCAGCCGCGGTAGCCGTCGCCGCAGCGCACTTCCACGTTGCCGTAGCCCAGGGTTTTCAAGCGCTCGGCGGCGGCGGATGCCAGGGGCTCGACGATCTCCACCGTGTAAACCCGCGTCACCAGCCTGGACAGTACCGCCGCCTGGTAGCCGGAGCCGGCGCCCACTTCCAGCACCCGATGGCAGGCCTCCGGCCGCAGAAGGGCGGTCATGAGGGCGACGATGAAGGGCTGGGAAATGGTCTGGCCGTGACCAATGGGCAGGGGGCCGTTGTCGTAGGCGCGGGAATGCAGTTCCTGGGACACGAAGGCATGGCGCGGGACCGCAGCCATGGCCGCCATCACCCGGCTGTCCAGCTCGCCGATGCCGGTGAGGAAACGGGTCTGGCGAGTTTCCTCGGCGATGTCTGCCAGGAGGCGCTCGGTATCGGGGTGCATGGAAGGGGTCAGCGGGGGATGACCGCCGAGTTCATGCGCGCCAGGATGATGCCGGTGCGGCGGCTGAGGCCCCGGCTGCCGCGGTGGCTGTCGTACCAGCGGGGGTTGGGAACCATGGCCGCGAGGCGGGCGGCCTGCTCCGGGCCCAGGTTGGCGGCGGAGGTGCCGTAGTAATGGCGGGCCGCTGCCTCGGCGCCGAAGACGCCGTTGCCCCACTCGATGACGTTCATGTAAATCTCCAGAATGCGGCGCTTGCTCATCATCTGCTCCAGCATCACCGTGATCACCGCCTCCTCCGCCTTGCGCCAGGGGGTCTTGCTGGCGGAGAGGAAGAGGTTTTTCGCCAGCTGCTGGCTGATGGTGGAACCGCCGGCGACGATGCGACCCTTCTTCAGGTTCTTCTCGTAGGCGTCCTGGATGGCCTCCCAGTCGAAGCCGTCGTGGTCGAGGAACTTGCCGTCCTCGGCCGCCACTAGCGCCCGCTTTAGGTTATTGGAGATTCGATTATAGGGTACCCATTGCTGCTGCGGCTGGGCGTCGGGATTCTTCTCCCGCAGGGCGACCATGCGTTCCTCCATGAAGGAGGTGGTGGAAGGGTTGTGATCCACCCACCACCAGATGTGGGCGAATATCCAGCCTTGGTATAGCAACACCAGCAGGAAGAAAAGGGCGGCGGAACGCCACAGCAGGCGCCAGAGGGTTTTCATCGCGATTTCAAGAGTTCAATGACCGGCGCGGTGTCGGGACGCGCCCCGCGCCACAGGAAGAAGGATTCCGCCGCCTGTTCCACCAGCATGCCGAGGCCGTCGGCCAACCGGGCGGCGCCTTGTTGTCGGGCGAACTCCAGGAAAGGGGTCAGGCCCTTGCCGTACATCATGTCGTAGGCCAGGCTGTCGGGGGCGAACACGCCCTCGGGCAGGGGGGGGAGGGCGTCGGACAGGGAGGCGGAGGTGGCGTTGATGACCAGGTCGAATTTTTGATTTAAATCATCGTAGTTGCTAGCGGTCATGTGGGTGGCCGCTTTGTCAAAACCGTTAAATTGGGCAACGGGAAGGTGGTCGTTAATCAGTTCAATCACATCGCGAGCTTTTTGTGGGGTTCGATTGGCAACGACCAGGTCTGATGGCTGCTCTAGCAATAAGGGCAGTAAAACCCCTCGTGCCGCGCCTCCCGCTCCCATGAGAAGAATGCGTTTCCCCTTGAGCGGGAAATTCAGGTTAACCATAAGGTCACGTACTAAGCCAAGGCCATCGGTGTTATCACCAAAAATTTGACCGCTGGCATCAAGTTTCAACGTATTGACGGCCTGTGCGACCGCGGCACGAACGCTTATATTCGGCGTGGCGAAGCGCCAGGCTTCCTGTTTGAAGGGGACGGTGACGTTCAGCCCTTTGCCGCCCGCGGCGAAGAAATGCTCGATGGTGGCGACGAAGCCATCCAGGGGGGCGAGAAGGGCTTCGTAGCTCAAATCCTGGCCCGTCTGGCGGGCGAATTCGGCATGGATCAGGGGGGACTTGCTGTGGCCGATGGGATTGCCGACGACGGCGTAGCGGTCAGTCATGGGGTGTCCGGGAGTGGGTTAAGGGGGAGAGGGCAAGGGGGCGCCCTGTCAGCCAAGGCGCGATTTTAGCGAATTGCGCAGCCGGCTTCACCGCTTCAGTTCTGAATCCAGGGCAAGCCCGCCACTTTCCAGCCATTCTTACCGCGCTGGCCGGTGAGCAGGTCCCGTTCCCCTTCGAAGCCCTCGGCGATGTTGTAGCAGTTGGAATAGCCGGCGCGGGTGGCGGCGATGGCGGCCAGGTGGGAACGGTGGGCGCTGCGGCAGATGAACAGGGCCAGGGCTTCCGGGTCCACCTGTTGCCGCAGTTCGGCATAGAAGTTCTGATTCAGGGTCCAGGTCGGGTAGTGTTGCCATTCGATGTGCAGGCTGTTGGGAACGAAACCGACGAAGTCCCGTTCCGCGCGGCTGCGCACGTCCACCAGGCGAGCGCTGGGGACGAGCTGCATCAGATGGTGTGCCTCAATGGGGAGAAGAATGCCGGCGTAGTGGGCCTCGCTGGCTTTCGCCCGCTGTTGCGCAGCGGTCAGAATGTTGGTGATTTCTCCCATACCTTCACTGGGCTGTCAGAAAATGATGGCGAGAGTATAGATTCTTACGAAGGCTGACGCCATTCGATTGCGTGCCCCATGGTGGGGCATGGAGGTTGGCGAGGTAAGTCTCTGTGCTATATCCATATCTTGTGGGGCGGCTCGTGCTGGCAATCTGGCGAGGATGTGCGGAAACCATCCGAGAGCCTTTGGTTTATTGTTTTGAATCATAGTGTTATACGTATTGCACGAAATTGGTGCGGTTTGCGCGCAAGCGCACCATACAGGTGCGATAATTTTCTCTGTTCGAATTTATGTCTCTGTGGGAAAATGATTTCCCACTTTGCGGGTGGTGGCATGATTTCTGCTTTTGGGGTGTCGTTGTCAGGTTTGAAGCACATGCCCCGTGCCTGCGGGTAATGCAGGCAGTCGCCCGGTAACGGCCCAATTTTTTTGAACACGTAAAGTCAAAAGTTAGGAGATGAATATGGCGGTAGCCGACGTTTTGAAGATGATCAAGGACAACGACGTCAGGTTCGTTGACCTGCGTTTTACCGATACTCGCGGTAAGGAGCAGCACGTATCCATTCCCGCGCACGTGGTGGACGAGGGCTGGTTCGAAACCGGCCACGCTTTCGACGGCTCCTCCATCGCCGGCTGGAAGGGCATCCAGGCTTCCGACATGCTGCTGATGCCCGACGCCGAAACCGCCAACATGGACCCGTTCTTCGACGAGCCCACCCTGATCCTGACCTGCGACGTGGTGGAACCCGCTGACGGCAAAGGCTATGACCGCTGCCCCCGTTCCATCGCCAAGCGCGCCGAAGCCTACATGAAGTCCACCGGCATCGGTGACACCGCCTACTTCGGTCCCGAGCCCGAGTTCTTCATTTTCGACTCCGTGACCTGGCATGCCGACATGTCCGGCGCTTCCGTCAAGATCGAGTCCGAAGAGGCCGCTTGGTCCTCCAGCGAGAAATTCGAAGGCGGCAACATCGGCCACCGTCCCGGCGTCAAGGGCGGCTACTTCCCCGTTCCCCCCGTCGATTCCTTCCAGGACATCCGCTCCGCCATGTGCCTGGCCCTGGAAGACATGGGCGTGCCGGTGGAAGTGCACCACCACGAAGTGGCCACCGCCGGCCAGTGCGAAATCGGCACCAAGTTCAGCACCCTGGTGAAGCGCGCCGACTGGACCCAGACCCTGAAGTACGTGGTACAGAACGTGGCCCACAGCTACGGCAAGACCGCCACCTTCATGCCCAAGCCCATCGTCGGCGACAACGGTTCCGGCATGCACGTCCACCAGTCCATCTGGAAGGACGGCAAGAACATGTTCGCCGGCAACGGCTACGGCGGCCTGTCCGAACTGGCCCTGTACTACATCGGCGGCATCATCAAGCACGCCCGCGCCCTGAACGCCATCACCAACCCCGGCACCAACTCCTACAAGCGACTGGTGCCCGGCTTCGAGGCTCCGGTGATGCTGGCCTACTCCGCCAAGAACCGTTCCGCCTCCATCCGCATTCCTCACGTCGCCAGCGACAAGGCGCGCCGGATCGAGACCCGCTTCCCGGATCCTTCCGCCAACCCCTACCTGTGCTTCTCCGCCCTGCTGATGGCCGGCCTGGACGGCATTCAGAACAAGATTCATCCTGGCGATGCCATGGACAAGAACCTCTACGACCTGCCGCCGGAAGAGGAAGCCAAGATCCCGACCGTGTGCTCCAGCCTGGAAATGGCCCTGGAGAACCTGGACAAGGATCGCGAGTTCCTGACCCGCGGCGGTGTGTTCTCCAACGACTGGATCGATGCCTTCATCGAACTGAAGATGGAAGAAGTCACCAAGTTCCGCATGACCACCCACCCGGTGGAATTCGCCATGTACTACAGCCTGTAATTCGGTACCTGGGCAAGGGACGGGGGCTGCGGCCCCCGTTTTTTTTCGCGTTGCGCATTTGCTGGCCGTGGCATACACTGAGGCCAGTCCAGAATTGAGTCGGCAAGGACGTTTCGGTTGCTTATGAAAAATATTCATCGAATTCCGGCCATTCTCGGCCTGCTTTCCCTCTGCTGCATTTCCTCCGCCCAGGCGGAAATTTACAAGTACGTGGACAAAGACGGACACGTCACCTATTCCAACGTTCCCATCCGGGGGGCGAAGAAAATCAACCTCGATCCCCTGAACACCATCCCCGCCACCCGGGCGAGGCCGGAGTCGGCTTCGCCCGCGGGCTTCCCGTCCGTGGATTCCGACACCCAGCGGCGGCGTGACGATACCCGGCGCAAAGTCCTGGAGGACGAGCTGGCGGCGGAGAGGAAATTGCTGGACGAGGCCAAGAAGGCCCTCGCCGAGCAGGAAGC
>JAJZVC010000037.1 GCA_021845865.1 Pseudomonadota bacterium
TTTCACGCTCAGGAGCGCTCCGTGTCCCTTTCCTTTAACATCGCCGCGCCGGCTCCATTCCTTCGCCAATGGCCATCCTTACCTGATCGCAGGCAGCCCGCCCAACTCCTCATTCTGCGCTATCTCCGCCAAAGGGGTCAGCCTCGAATATTTCTCTAAATAGGAAGCTGATGTTTCACGCTCAGGAGCGCTCCGTGTCCCTTTCCTTTAACATCGCCGCGCCGGCTCCATTCCTTCGCCAATGGCCATCCTTACCTGATCGCAGGCAGCCCGCCCAACTCCTCATTCTGCGCTATCTCCACCTCGTCTTGCTCGTCTGCCTGGTTTTCGCCCTGCCCACTGCTCAGGCCTTCGAGGCGCCAGCCTTCCAAGGCGACGTCCTGGACGAGGCGGGCATCTTCAGCGAGACGGAGCGGGACGCCCTGCTGCAGCGGATAAAGGAACTGCGGGAGAAAAGCGACATCTGGGCGGCGGTGTACGTGGCGAAGAGCCTCCAGGGGGAGTCCATCGAGGGCGCGGCGGTGGACACCTTCGAGAAGTGGAAGCTGGGGCAGAAGGGCAAGGACAACGGCGTGCTGGTGCTGGTGGTGCCTAGCGAAAGAAAAGTGCGGATCGAGGTGGGCTACGGGCTGGAGGGCCTCATCACCGACGCCTTCAGCCGGCGGGTGATCGACAGTCTCTACAAACCCGCCTTCCGCGGCCAGCGCTTCGCCGATGGCCTGCTGGCGGGGTTCGACGCCATGGCACGGGCGGCCGGCGGGGAAGCTCCGGTGCAAGAATCCGCCGCACCGGCAGACGATCAGACGGATATCGACTGGTCGGTGGCGGGCGGGCTGTTCAGCCTCGCCTTCGGCCTCAATCTGGCTCCCTTGACCCTCTACGGAGCGGCCCTGACCTATGGCCGTCGCCGGGGGCGGAGCGGGGGCGGCTCTTGGTGGGAAAGCTTCCGCACGCCGCTTTTCGTGTTCGGCTTCCTGGCGCTCTTTTTCGGAGTGTTTCTGGGAATATTCGGCGCGGCGTTTCCCTCCGACCCGGAGGTGACGCTCGGCTTGGCCGCGACGAACGGGATTTTCGTCCTCGCTTTCGGGCTTCCTTATGTCTTCCAGGCGCGCCGCTTTTTCTCGGCCTCGGCCTATCGGCGCTATCAGGCGCGGGAACGGCTGCTGCGTATCCGGCGTCGCACCACCACAGCACGGGAAATTTTCGGCGTGTGGTTCGACCCAGCGGCCATCTCCGCGAGCAAAGGCGGTTCACTGCCGGAACCGCGCAGCTCCTCCGGCTCCTCCTTCGATTCCGATTCTTCCTCCTCGTCGTCCTCCGGCGGAGGCAGTTCGGGAGGCGGCGGCGCATCGGGGAGCTGGTAAAACGCTTGCATAACTTCTTTCCTGGAGAAACGCCATGAGATTCCTGTCGAAATTCGCCACCTTCCTGGCTGCCCTGCTGCTCTCTTTCCCTCTTCTCGCCGCTCCCTCTGACGTGGGCATCGTCCTGCTCCACGGCAAGTGGGACAAGCCGCCCACCCATATCGCCGCCCTCGCCCATCAACTGGAATCCAAGGGCTATCTCGTGGCCACCCCGGACATGCCCTGGTCCGGGCAGCGCAATTACGACGCCGACTACCCGGCGGCCCTGGCGGAAATCGAGGCCAGCGCGAAGGCGCTGCGGGAAAAAGGGGCGAAAAAGATCATCGTCGGCGGCCACAGCTTCGGCGCCAACGCCGCCATCGCCTATGCCGCGTCGGGCCGGGAAGTGGACGGCATCCTGGCCATCGCCCCCGGCCACACTCCCGAACTGGGGCGCTTCCGAGAGGCGGTGACGGACAGCGTGGCGAAGGCGAAACAGATGGTGGCGGAAGGGCGGGGCGACGACCGGGCAAGCTTCGACGACCTCAACCAGGGCCGGACCAAGACCATCGCCACCACCGCCCGCATCTACCTGTCCTATTTCGACCCGGAAGGCATGGCGGTCATGCCCCGCAGCGCCGCCCGGATTCCCCGCCCCATCCCCTTCCTGTGGGTGGTGGGCAGCCATGACCCGATGGCCGCCCGCGGCGAGGCCTACGCCTTCGCCAAGGCCCCCAGCCACCCGGCCAGCCGCTACCTGGAGGTGAACAGCAACCACTTCAACACCCCCACCGACGCCGCGGCGCAGATCATCGACTGGATCGGCTCCCTCAACTATTGACGGGAGCTGTGGGATAATGGGCCCATGCCCCGCGCCCTGTTCATTTCCGACCTCCACCTCGCCCCCGGCCGCACCGACCTGACGGCGGCCTTCGAGGGCTTTCTCGAAAGGCTGCCGGCGGATACCCAGGCCCTGTACATCCTCGGTGACCTGTTCGACTACTGGGCCGGCGACGACGATCTCGCCGACCCCTTCAACGCCCGCGTCGTCGCCCTGCTGGCTTCCCTGGCGGAAAGAAACGTCGCTCTTTTCCTCCTCCCGGGCAACCGGGACTTCCTCATGGGAGAGCGCTTCATGGCGGCGGCGAAGGCCAAGCGGCTGGCGGAAATCCACCTTCTCGACCTCCACGGCGTCCCCACCCTGCTGCTGCACGGGGACGAGCTGTGCCTGCGGGACGCCGCCTATCGCAACTTCCGCGCCACGGTGCGGGATGCGGCATGGCAGGAAAGCTTTCTGGCCCGCCCCCTCGCCGAGCGCAAGGCGAAGATCGAGGCCCTGCGGGCCCGCAGCGAAGCGGAAAAGAGGGCGAAGGATTACGACCTGATGGACGCCGACCCCGCCGCCGCCGAGGACCTGCTCCGCATTCACGGCGCCACGCGCCTGATTCACGGCCACACCCACCGCCCGGCGCGGCACGCCCATGCCGTGGACGGCAGGCCCTGCGAGCGCTGGGTGCTGGCGAGCTGGGACGACCAACCGGGGGGCCTGGAATGCGACGCCGACGGCTGCCGCCCCTTCACGGCCTGAAAGCAGCTACCCGCCGCCGCAATTCCCTCAGCCCGCCTTCCGTCCCCGCCCCATAGCGCGCAGCGATATACAGCGCGGTAATTTCCCCTGCGGCCACCGCCAAGTCGGGCCGCTGCGCCGCCACCCGGACAGCGAAATCCCGCGGCCCCTCCGCCTCCCCACGCTCCAGGCCGACCCTGGCCAGCTTGCGGCAGAAGCGGCGGTAGCTGCGCAGGGGCGCGTCTTCCCGCCCCCCGCGCCGGGGGCGCAGCATGAACAGAGCGAAGCCCCCCAGCAAGGCGCTCACCGCCGCCACCAGGCCGAGGCCCAGCTCCCGCCAGGAGACGATGCCGAAACCGAGGCCGGCCAGCAGTTGCAGCTGGCGCTCCTGGTTGTAGCTCAACACCCAGAGGTTCCAGCCGCCGTTGAGAAAATCCCAGCCCAGGCGCAGGTTTTGCAGCCACGGGCTGTCGCGCCGCAGCAGCCCCGGGATGGGGTCCGGCGCCGGCAGGGCGGCGGCGATGCCGGATTCCACCCGGCTCGGGGAAACCGCCGCCGTGGGGTCCACCCGCACCCAGCCTCGCCCTTCCAGCCACACCTCGGCCCAGGCGTGAGCGTCGGACTGGCGTACCGTGAGATAACCGCCGAAGGCGTTGAACTCCCCTCCTTGGTAGCCGGTGACCACCCGGGCCGGGATGCCCGCCGCCCGCATCAGGACCACGAAGCTGCCGGCATAGTGCTCGCAGAACCCGCGCCGGCTGCCGAAAAGAAAATCATCCACCGGGTTGGGACCGGGCAGCAGGGGGGGCGAGAGGGTATAGACGAAATTCTCGTCGCGGAAATAGCGCAAAGCCCGCCTCACCACAGCCTCCGGATCGCCCGATTCCTGCCGCCAGGCACGGCCGAGCGCGACGGCACGGGGATTGGCGCCGGTGGGCAGCCCCAGTCCCCAGCGGCGCTCCAGAGCGGTCAGCGCCTCGGTGCGGTAGTCCAAATAGGAGGACATGGCATAGCGCAGGCGGCTCAGCACCGGCGCGGCGGCCAGGACCTGGAAATCGCTGCTGATGCGTGCCCGGGGCGGTGCTTGGGCGGGCAGGTCGAGGGCGAACAGCCAGGGCTTGTTGCTGGGCTCCAGGGTGACGAAATAACGGGTCCTCGGCCCCAGGGCGGCATAGCGCAGGGTGTCGGAACGGGGACCGAAACCCGCCTTCCAGCGGCGGCCATCGAAGAACCACAGCACCGGGCCGCGCCAGTAAAGGGCGGACGCCTTGGGCCGGGGGCCGTCGAATTCCACCCGGAAGGCCACCTCGTCCGACTGCGATAGCCGGCTGATGCTGCCGGGAGACATTTCGTCCGACAGGCCGGTCATGCCGCTGCGGGCGTCGGCGGGCATGTGCCACAGGGGACCGGGAAGACGCGGAAAAAGCACGAACAGCACCACCATCAGGGGCAAGGACTGGAGCAGCATCTTTCCCGCCAGGCGCAGGTGGACGGCCAAACAGCGCTCGCCGCCGGGATGGTGGGCGCCCACCAGCGCCGCGGTCAAGGCAAGGACGGCCAGCACCAGGAAAAGGGCGAGAAACACCGATTGCGCGAAGAGAAACTGGGTCATCACCAGGAAATAGCCGAGGAACACCAGCAGCAGGACGTCCCGCCGGCCCCGGGCTTCCAGCAGCTTCAGTCCTGTCAGGAGGGTGAGCAGGCTGACCCCGGCGTCACGGCCGAAAAGGGTGCCGTGGCTGAGCAGCACGCCCACCGTAACGGCAACGGTGGCAGCCATGAGCAGGAGCCGTCCCGGCGCGGTTGCCCGCCGACGCAACACCGCCCAGCGCCACAGCCCCGCCACCGCCACCAGGGGAACCACCCACGGCCTGAGATGGAAAAGATGGGGGGCCACCGCCAACCCCAGGGCCAGGAGGAGAAATTCGTCGGCGGACCATGGCGCGCGTCCCGGCCTCATGCCCCTTCCTCCAGGCCGAACAGGGCCAGGGCGGCCAGGCAGGCGCGGCGATGGGCATCCCCTTGGGCCGGACCGAATTCCTGACCGGGCAGGCGCAGGCCGTAGGCCAGGCCGGCGCCGTCGGCGTCCAGCACCCAGCGGGTGAGGCGGGAAAGGCGGGCCTCGGCATCGAGCGCGGCGAGGTCGTGCCAGTCCAGCCACAACAGGCGGCCCGCCTCGCCGGCGAATTCCTTGGTCAACAGGCGTTCGCCGCGGGCCGCCGCCTTCCAGGCGACATGGCGGGGCGAATCGCCGGGACGGTATTCCCTCAGGCCGCCGAAATCGTCCTGGACGCGGCGCGGTCGGCTACCGCCGGCGCTCTCCCCCGCCCCCGGCGGCAGCGGCACGTTCCCCTCCTCGGGGGCGGGATAGACCAGGCACGACAGGTCGGGCGCCGCCCAGGACCAGGCGCGGAACAGGCCGAGGGGAAAGCCGGTGGCCAGCCGCAGCTTGCCCGGCCGCAGCACGCCGCGCCGCGCCGCGGGGAAAGGAAGGAGTAGCTCTCCGCCCCCCGCCGGGATATCCGCCACTGTTTCCTGCCCTCCCTCCACCTGCGCCGCTAGCGCAAAACGGGGCACGGCGCTCTCGGCGCGGAGGCGCAGCAGGGCCGACTGGCCGGCAAACACCGCCTCGGCCTTGCCCGGCCGCAGCACCAGGCCGGCGAGGTTGCGGTAGGCGTGGAGCATGGACACCAGACCCAGACCGGCGAGCAGGAAGGTAAAGGCGAAACCCAGGCCGATGGCGTAGTTGATGGAACCGATCAGCAGCAGCACCAGCACCAGGGCGAAGAACAGCCCCTGGCGGGTGGGCAGGATGTAGACGCAGCGGTGGGTAAGGACGGCCTCTTCTCCCCGCGGCATGCGGGCATCGAGCCACGCCTGGAAAGGCCTCGCCATGGGCTCAGGGGATGGGCACCTGAAGCAGTTCGGCCACCATCTCCGCCCGGGGCAGATCGCCGTAGCGGGCGGCGGGGCGCAAACGATGGCCCGCCACCGCCGGCAGGATGGCCTGCACGTCCTCCGGCAGCACCAGGGCCCGCCCTTCCATCAGCGCCCACGCCTGGGCGGAATGCAGTAGGGCGAGGCCGGCGCGGGGGGAGAGCCCCGCCTGGAGCCGGGGGGACTGGCGGGTATGGCCGATAAGGGCCTGCAGATAGTCGAGCAGGGCGTCGGCCACGTTCACCCTGCGCGCCGCTTCCTGCAGCGCCTTCAATTCTTCCGCGGAGAGGCACGGGGCCAGCTCTTCGATCATGCCGCGCCGGTCCTCTCCTTGCAGCAGGGCGCGCTCCGCCTGGCGGTCGGGATAGCCGAGTTCGACACACATCAGGAAGCGGTCGAGTTGGGACTCGGGCAGGGGGAAGGTGCCGATCTGCTGCACCGGGTTCTGGGTGGCGATGACGAAGAACGGCGACGGCAGCGGGCGCGTTTCCCCTTCCGCCGTCACTTGCCGCTCCTCCATGGCCTCCAGCAGCGCGCTCTGGGTCTTGGGCGTGGCCCGGTTGATTTCGTCGGCCAGGACCAACTGGGCGAAAATGGGGCCGGGATGGAACTTGAAACTCGCGCTCTCCCGGTCGTAGACCGACACGCCGAGAATATCCGCCGGCAGGAGGTCGCTGGTGAACTGGATGCGGTGGAAAGCCAGCCCCAGCGCCCTGGCCAGAACGTGGGCCAAGGTGGTCTTGCCCACGCCGGGCTGGTCCTCGATCAACAGGTGGCCCTGCGCCAGCAAGCAAGCGAGGGCGAGGCGGATTTGCCGCTCCTTGCCCAGCACCACCTTGCCGGCATAGGCCACCACCCGGTCGGTCAGTTCAAAAGGGTTCATGCTCATGGGCGCCTAGGCTATTGGGTTCCACTGATGGTAGCAAAAGCGGTCCGCTTGTAGGAAAATCAGACATCCCGTCGCCCGGAAACCGAACCGTGCTTCTTCATTGGCGCAACAAGCAGAATGCCCGCTACTACACCGTCAGCCTGCAACAGGACCTGTTCGGCGGCTGGGCGCTGTCCCTCTTCTGGGGCAGCGGCGAGGGAAAGAACGGCCGGGTGGTCCACCAGCCGGTCGCCAGCGAGAAGGACGGCCTGCTGGCCATCCGCGACATCAGCGCCCGCCGCGAAGCCCACGGTTACGAACTGGTGGACGTCAGCTTCCAGTCCCGCCGCTGACGGGCGAAAAAAAACCCGGGAAACCCCCGGGTTTTCGATACTTCGAGTAGAGAGCTTAAGCGGCCTGGATGTTGGAGGCCTGCTTGCCCTTCTGACCCTGGGTAATCTCGAAGGACACGCGCTGGCCTTCCTTCAGGGTCTTGAAGCCCGGCATCTGAATCGCCGAGAAGTGAGCGAAGAGGTCTTCGCCGCCGTCGTCGGGAGTAATGAAGCCGAAGCCCTTGGAATCGTTAAACCATTTCACAGTACCTGTTGCCATTTCCAAATCCTTACTTAAATTTCAAAGATAACTGTCTGAAATTCAAGACTGAAAAAAGCTTACAAGTACGCTCTAAAGCTTGAATCCAAACGGTCACTTGGCTTTTTACGCCTTATTTTCTGGCAAGTCAAATTGTTTTTGGCGCTTTGTTTTTCCGCCTATCCCTGCATCCAGCCTCGCTTTCCACCGCCCCGCCCCGCCGCCCCCTTTACGAAAAATGCCGCATGCCTAAAAATAGCGGCGAGACACGCCTACCGCCGGGGAGAAAATGGAACAGCCGACCATGTTGGGGAAATACGCCGTCGAGGGGGAGCTCGGCCGCGGCGCCATGGGTATCGTCTACCGGGGCCACGACCCCGACCTGGACAGGGAGGTGGCCCTCAAAACCTTCCGCAAGGACACCCTCGACAAGTCCGAGAGCGCGGAGCTGCTGGAGCGCTTCAAGCGCGAAGCCAAGGCAGGCGGCCGCTTGCAGCATCCCAACATCGTCTCCATCTACGACTACGGCGAAGCCAACGACGTGGCCTATATCGCCATGGAGATCATCCAGGGCCAGGAGCTGAAGGAACTGTTCGACCAGAACCAGCGCTTCGCCCCCAAGGACGCCGTGCGCCTCATGGGCCAGCTGCTCGACGCCCTGGAGTATGCCCACCGCCACGGGGTGGTGCACCGGGACATCAAGCCCGCCAACCTGATCCTGATGCCGGACGGCACTCTCAAGATCACCGACTTCGGCATTGCCCGCCTCGAGTCCTCCACCCTCACCCAGGCCGGAACGGTCCTGGGCACGCCCACCTACATGTCGCCGGAACAGTTCATGGGGCAGACGGTGGACGGCCGCTCGGACCTCTTTTCCGCCGGCGTCATCCTGTACCAGTTTCTCACCGGCGAGAAACCCTTCGCCGGTTCCTCCATCACCACCATCATGCACAAGGTGCTGAAGGAAGAGCCCCTCAAGCCCTCGGAGCTGAACGTGCAGGTCCCCCCCGCCTTCGACGCCGTGGTGAAGAAAGCCCTCGCCAAGCGCCCCGACGACCGTTTCCAGAGCGCCGCCGAATTCCGGGCGGCCCTAATGGCGGCGGTGGAAACCCCTGCCGCGGCGCCGGAAGCCGAGACTACCGCCGTCAACCTGGCCGTCCCGCCCGTCGCCGCCGCGGCGAAACAGCCCGCCAAGCTGTGGCTCGGCCTCGGCCTCGGCGGCGCGGCCCTGCTCGCCGTCTTCTTGCTGCGTCCGGCCGCCGAGCCCGAAACGCCACCCGCCGCCGCCCCCGGAACGGCGGCCACGCCCGCCCCGGCGGCGACCAACGCGGCGGCGGCTGATGAAAAGAAACCGCCGCAAACGACGCCGGCCAAGGCACACACGCCGGAAAAAACCGCGGAAAAACCCAAAACGGCCAAAACCGCCCAGGCCGCCAAGTCCGCCGCCAGCAAAAAGGACAAGGAAAAAAAGAACACCTCGAAAAAAGGCGTCTTCGGCGAGGACCTCAAGCCCTCCCCGTGGCGAAAGGAAGGGGACCTCTTTTAGCCACCCCTTACAGGTGCTTGAGTTCGATGCCGTATTTCTTCAGGGCGTAGCCCATCTGGCGCGGGGTGAGCTGCAACAGCCGGGCCGCCTTGGCCTGAACCCAGCCGCACTTCTCCATGGCCCACACCAGGCGCTCCCGCTCCCCGGCGGGCATTTCGTCCGGGATGGGCGCCGAAGCCGGCGGCGCTGACGGCAAGGGTGGCCGCTCGGCAACCTCCCCAGCCCGCCCCGCGACAAGAGGCACGGAGCGGTGGGTGGTGCCGTAATCCCTCAACACCGAAGAGAAACAGGTCCCCTTCTGGCACCGCATATCCACCTCGCGGATGATATTCCCCCGGGTCATGGTGGCGGCCCGCTCGACGCAGTTCTCCAGCTCCCGCACGTTGCCGGGCCAGCCGCAATCGAGGAACACCTGCAGGGCCTCGGGGCTGATCTTGAGGCTGCGCCCGTTCTCCTTGTTGAAGCGCTGCAGGAAATAATCCGCCAGGAAGGGGATATCCTCTTTCCGCTCCCGCAGGGGCGGCAGGAAGACGGTCACGACGTTGATGCGGAAATACAGGTCGGCGCGAAAATCCCCCTTCGTCACCATTTCCTCCAGGTTGCGGTTGGTGGCCGTGATCAGGCGCACGTCCACCTTGATCGTCCTGCTCCCCCCCACCCGCTCGAATTCCCTTTCCTGCAGCACGCGCAGCAGCTTGGCCTGGAACGCGGGGGAGATATCGCCGATTTCATCCAGGAACAGGGTACCGCCGTTGGCCAGTTCGAAGCGGCCCTTGCGGTCGTGGGTGGCGCCGGTGAAGGAGCCTTTTTCATGGCCGAACAGTTCGGACTCCAGCAGGCTTTCCGGCAGGGCGGCGCAGTTCAGCTTGATGAAAGGCCCGTCACGGCGCTGGCTGAGATGGTGAATGGCGCGGGCGATCACCTCCTTGCCGGTGCCCGACTCGCCCCGCAGCAGGATGGTGGCCTTGCCCGGCGCCGCTTGATGGACGTCGGCGAACACCTCCTGCATCCGCTTGCTGTGGCCGATGACGTTGTCCAGGCTGTACTTGCCGTGGAGTTCCTTCTGCAGGCGGAAGGTCTCCTGCATCAGCTGCTGCCGCTCCGCCGCCACGTTGTGGTGCAGGCGCACGGTCTGGCCGATGAGATTGGACACCATGGAGAGGAAACGCACGTCCCGCTCGAAGGCGCAGCCTTGGGCGCCGGCGCAGCCTTCCCGGTCCACGCTCAGCACGCCGATCCCCTCCCTTCCCACCTTCACCGGCACGCCGATGAAGGCGACGCTCTCGCCATCCCGCAGCGTGCGGGAACCGGTGCGGTTGAGGAACAGCGGCTCCTTGGACACATCGGGAATCACCGCCGGCACGCCGGTTTTCAGGATGCGTCCGGTAATGCCTTCCCCGGCCAGGAAGCGGCCGCGGGAGATTTCCTCCTCGGACAGGCCGGCAGCCGCCACCACGCGCAGCTCGCCTTCCTGCAGCAGGCTTACCATGCTGCGGCGCATATGGAGGTGGGACGAAAGCAGGTTCAGCACCTCCCGCAGGGTTTTGCGCAGGTCCAAGGAGGAGCTGAGTATCTTGCTGATCTCGTAAATGGTGACCAACTCCACTTCGTGGGAATCAGCGTGGGAAAAGGGCGCATCGGAAGCGTTGGACATGACCGTCACCGTCAGGAGTAAATGGGGCTACAGGCCACTTCTAGCAAAAGGCGGGCCATCGGCAACGGCAACGGTAACCCCTTGATCGCGCTACCCCTGACAACCCCCTCTCCGGGAAGCGCGCACCATTTCGGTGCAAGCCCGGTCAGGAATGCGGGGTAGGCTTGCGCCCGGCGCCGAAGAGCTGGCCCAGCTTCTCGATCACCCGGCTTTCCCTTTCGTCGAAGGCAAAGAAGGGTTCCACGAATCCCTCCTCCCTCGCCCGCGCCTCCGCCATGGCGAGATGCTCCCCCTCTTCGTAGTACTCCTGCTCGGTGCAGGTCACCTGGGTGACGAAAACATCGGGCTCTTCATAGTCGCCGTTGATCCCCAGGACATAAACCGTCACCGAGATCACTCTTTCCTCGGGGGGACGCATGGATTCATAGACGGGCGGCGCAACCGGCGGCGGCGAAAGACTGACCAGGCTATCCCGCCCGTCGGGAGACAGGTCGTCGGCCAGCTCGTAGATGCGGCCGTAGGCCGCTTTCAGTTTATTCTCGATAGGATTGTCGGCCATGGGAAATACGTTCGGCGAATCAGGCTATAATCCTAACCGCACTCAACGCGGATAGCCAGCGGGCCATGGCCGAAGAAAACGAGCACCAGCTTTTCGACATCACCGAATCCCCTTCCCAAGCCGACCGGGACCTGGCGGCCATGCTGTTCGCCGAAACCGCCCCGCCGCCGGCTTCTCCGGCAGGCGAGGAAACCCTGGCCCCGCCCGCCGCCCCGGAAAAGCCCGGCTTCCTGTCGCGCCTGAAAAGCCTGTTCCGCCGTTCCGCTCCGGTGGACGCCGCGCCGCCCGCCGTGACGCCGGAAGAGGACGCCCGCGAAGCCACGGAAGAGGCCAAGCCCGGATTCTTCGCCCAGCTTACCCGCCTCTTTCGCCGCGCGCCGGCGGAAGAGAGCCCCGCAGCCGAAGAGGCCGGAGAAATCGCCGCAACCGAAACGGAGGACGAGGAAGAAGCCCCGGAGGCTCGCCCCTCGCCCTACAAAAAAATCCTCCTGATCTCGCTGCTGCTCCTCGCGGTGCTGGGAATCGGCATCGGAAGCGCCGTCTTTACCTTCCAGCGCCTTCAGGCCTCGAAAGAGGCCGAGTACCGTCAACAGACAGAAGTTCTCGCCCGGCAGCAGGAAGCGTTGAAGAAACAGCAAGAGGAGATGGCCGCCCTCAAGGCTCAGAACGACAAGCTATCCCAAGAAGCCGAAGCCGCCAAAGCCGCTCCACCCGCCCCCACACCTGAAACAGCGCAAGCCAAGCCGACCCCCGAGGCGGGGGATGTGGACTGCGCCGTGGTGGGCAAGGAAAACGCCGCCGAAACCATCAAGCGTTGCATCGAAGCCTACAACCGGGCCACCGGCCGCGCGAAATAAGGCGCCGCGGCGGCCTCCACGACCGGCTATCCGGCTATTACCAAACGTCTCCCGGCACCTTCAAACGCTCCACCGGCTGGTCCCCCAACAGGTGTTCGTCGATGATGGCCGCCACGTCGGCCTTGGTGACCTTGCCGTACATCACGCCTTCCGGGTACACCAGGACATTGGGGCCGAAACCGCAGGGGCCGAGGCAGCCGGTGGCGGTCAGGGCGTACTTGCCCCACAGGTCGCGAACCTGGAATTGATGCTGGAACTCCTCCCACATTTCACTGCAACCGTTCTGGACGCAGGACCCGCGAGGATGGCCTGGGCCACGGTTCTGGGTGCAGACAAAAATGTGCTTGGGGGGCTTGGGCATGAATCACTCCTTGCGAATCGAATAGTCAAAAGAAAAACCGGGCGCGCTTCCGCGGCACGCCAGTAATTTATCAAAAAAGTCGGGTATTCTACCTAAAAAATCCGGCGCCGCTCAGCCCGATTGGCACGCCCGCAGCGAATCCTAATGCAGCGCCGCGCGGAGACTGTTTACCGAGACGGTCTTCACCCCTTCGGCATCCCGGAACACCTTGAACACTTTTTCGCGCAGGGGCGAGGAGCGGACGAAGTCGCCGTAGGCCCGCTCCAGCAGGCCGGTGCAGATTTGCCGCTGGCCCGCTTCGTCATGGCGGGCGAAATCC
Organism: Pseudomonadota bacterium; assembly: GCA_021845865.1. Lineage (GTDB taxonomy): Bacteria > Pseudomonadota > Gammaproteobacteria > Burkholderiales > UBA9220 > UBA2239. Next base: position 12,603 of record JAJZVC010000037.1, read on the forward strand.
GCTTCCTGCCGCAGGTACTGGTGGAACCGCTGCAGGATGTGCAGGCGGCTGACATTGATCACCGCCGGGTCATACGCCACGCCGAAAAAGTGGAAAAACTCTTCCGCGCTCTCCAGTTTCCGCATTGCCTCGATCAAACCGTTCACGATTTTTCTCCTCTCACATCTCGACCGACACCCGGGTACGGGAGGCCGTTTCCCAATAAAAAAGCTTAAGTTCGTCGTCGCTGGGCGGACGCTTGCTCGCCATCGCAAAACGGCGAATACGCGCCAGAATCGCGCGCGCCTGGAGATCGTCCACCAGGATGCCCATCTCGGCGTAGGCGCGGACCACGCCGTGGCTGCCGGAATGCTTGCCCAACACCAGCCGGTGGCTGCGCCCCAGCTCCTCGGGATCGAATCCTTCGTAGTTGGCACGCTGCTTGAGCAGTCCGTCCACGTGGATGCCCGCTTCGTGGGTGAACACCGCCTCGCCGACGATGCTCTTGTTGAGCGGAACCGGCCTTCCCGAGGCCCGCGCCACCAGTTCGGATATGGCCGGCAGGCGGTGGCTGTCCACGCCCGTGTCGACATGATGCAGGTGGCGCAACGCCATGACCGCCTCCTCCAGGGGGGCGTTGCCCGCCCTTTCCCCGAGCCCGTTGACGGTGGTATTGATGTGGCTGGCGCCAGCTTTCACCGCCGCCAGGGTATTGGCTGTCGCCAACCCCAGGTCGTCGTGGGCATGCATCTCGATTTCCAGGTCGCTCACGTCCCGCAGCGCCCGGATGCGCTCGTAGGTGGCGAAAGGGTCCAGCACGCCAAGGGTATCGGCAAAACGGAAGCGCCGGGCGCCCGCATGCTCCGCCGCCTCCACCACCCGCATCAAGAACTCCAGGTCCGCGCGGGAAGCATCCTCGCCCCCCACGCTCACCTCCATGCCGGCCGCCAGGGCGCGGCCCACCATCCGCGTCACCGTCGCCAGCACCCAGGCGCGGTCCCGCTTCAGCTTGCCGCCGATTTGAATATCCGACACCGGCACGGACAGATTGACGAAATCCACCCCGCACGCCGCGGCGGCGCTCAAATCCGCCTCGCACATCCGCCCCCAGGCCATCAGCCGTGCCGGCAGGCGACGGGCCGCCAGGGCGCGAATCGCTTCCCGCTCCTCTTCGCCCATGGAAGGAATGCCCACTTCCAGCTCGCCGACCCCGGCCGCGGCCAGGGATTCCGCAATCTGGAGCTTTTCCTCGAGGGTAAAAGCGACGCCGGCGGTCTGTTCGCCGTCCCGCAGGGTGGTATCGTTGATGATGACGCTTCCGCTGGGCATGCCGAGTTCCTCCTCAGAAACACTTACCCCACCCAGAGCAACCTCCATGCCAAGAAAGTTAACACGTAAAAACAATGCGTTGCCAAAACACACCCTTTACGGCCAGGGGCTGCTGTCGTGTTTGCGACAAGACCCCGACATTTCCCCCTCAACCAGAGCAACATTTCACCGTCATGAACCTACCTTTCACACGGCATTTTTGTTATATTCAAGCGAAACTAAAACCACTATCAGATTGTTCACTTTCTTAGGGTGGCGCGGATTCGCCGCCAACAAATAACAAGCGCGAAACGGACGGAGAGACGACAATGGCCCTGAAACGCATCAACGACCTCAAGATCTGGGTACGCTTGGTTGCCGCCATTTGGCTGATGCTGGTCATTGCCTGGACCGGCATGATCTACTGGGCCTACGAGGAACAGGAACACAACGCCATCGAGCAGGCGAAGGACTTCGCCAACAGCGTCCATACCATGACCCTCGCCAGCCTCACGGGAATGATGATCACCGGCACCGTGGCCCAGCGAGCCGTCTATCTCGACCAGGTCAAAAGCACCCAGGACATCAAGGAGCTGCGCGTGATCCGCGGCCAGCCCGTCGTCAAGCAGTTCGGCCCCGGCGCCGCCGACGAGCAAAGCCCGGACCCCATCGAAAAACAGGTATTGGATACCGGCAAGCCCTATTTCCAGGTGGAGAGCGAAAAAGGCGTGCTGCGCGCCGTGCTGCCGGCCGTGGCCCAAAAGAACTATCTCGGCAAGAACTGCCTGATGTGCCACATGGTCAATGAAGGCACCACCGTCGGCGCCGTCAGCATGCGCATTTCCCTGGAAAAGGTAAGCAACGCGGTCCACACCTTCACCATGAAGATATTGCTGGTGGCCATCGGCCTCAGCGTCCCCCTGCTGCTGTTCATCTACCTGTTCATCAGCCGCTTCGTTACCCGCCCCCTCAAGGAAATGACCCACGGCCTGGTCGACATTGCCCAGGGCGAGGGGGACCTCACCCGCCGCCTGACCGTCCACAGCCGGGACGAGATCGGCACCGCCTCGGCGGTTTTCAACCAAGTGATGGGCAAGTTCCAGGACCTCATCCGCCACGTCAGCGAGTCGGCCGAGCAGGTGGCGGGCGCCGCCCGTCAGCTGACTTCCCATGCCCAGCAGGTGGCCAGCAGTTCCCGCGAGCAGAGTGAAAAAGCCGCCACCGTCGCGGCTTCCGTGGACAGCATGGCGACCAGCGTCAATGCCGTCACCAACCGGGTGGAAGACGTCAAGCAGCTCTCCACGTCCAGCATGGAGCGCTCGGCGGAAGGCAACGAAAGCCTGTCGGAACTCGTGGGCGAAATCGACAGCGTGGAATCCGCGGTGAACGACATCGCCACCTCGGTCAACGAATTCGTCCGCAGCACCGAGGCCATCACCGCCATGACCCGCCAGGTGAAGGATATCGCCGAGCAGACCAACCTGCTGGCCCTCAATGCCGCCATCGAGGCCGCCCGGGCTGGCGAACAGGGCCGGGGCTTCGCCGTGGTGGCCGACGAGGTGCGCAAGCTGGCGGAAAAATCCGCCCAGTCGGCCAGCGAGATCGATACCGTCACCCAATCCATCACCCACCAATCCAAGGAAGTGGGCGAATCCATCGACCGCGGCCTCAATCACCTGCGGTCGAGCCAGGACTCCCTGGAGAACGTGGCCATCGTCCTGTCCGAAGCCAACGGAGTGGTGGCCCAGGTCAACGACGGCCTTACCCACATCACCGAGGAAGCCGAGGTACAACGGCAATCCAGCACGGTCGTGGCGGAGATCGTCGAGTCCATCGCCGCCATGAGCGAAGAGAACAGCGAGGCGGTGGAGTTGGCGGCCCAGGAAGCGCAGCATCTCGAAAGCCTGGCCAACAGCCTGCAGGGCGCGGTCAGCCGCTTCAAGGTCTAAAGCGGCGCGGGGTGGCGTGAATTACTGCAGCCACTGCGGCGCCCCCCTCTCCCTGCGAATTCCCGCCGGCGACACGCTGCCCCGCTACGTCTGCGACCGCTGCGGCGCCATCCACTACCAGAACCCCAAGATCGTGGTCGGCTGCATTCCCGAATGGGAAGGGGAAATCCTCCTCTGCCGCCGCGCCATCGAACCGCGCCACGGTCTGTGGACCATCCCCGCCGGCTTCATGGAAAACGGCGAAACCACCCTTCAGGCCGCTGCCCGGGAAACCCTCGAGGAAGCCAACGCGCGTGTGAACGTCGGCGCCCTCTATGCCCTCTACAACCTGCCCCATTACAACCAGGTCTACCTGATTTTTCTCGCCCAGTTGGCCGACGCCGGCTACTCGCCCGGGGGTGAGAGCCTGGAAACGCGCCTGTTCAGGCCGGAGGATATTCCCTGGGAGCAGATCGCCTTCCAGGCAGTACACCACTCCCTCAGCCAGTTCGTCATGGAGCGCCGGCAGGGAAAGGGCTTTCATTTCCACATGGGGGATATCGTCCCCAATGAAGACGACAGCCACGCCGTCACCCTGCTCCGCCCCCTGCCGTCCCTCTGCTGACTTTTAGATCGCCCGTCATTCCGCTTGGGGCGGCGGCGCGACGCTGACGACCTCTTCCACCGTGGTCAGCCCCTGAGCCACTTTCAGGGCGCCACTGATGCGTAAGGGGCGCATTCCCTCCCGGTAAGCCTGTTGACGAATGACGGCCGTGTCGCAGTCGGGGGCCACCAACTTGCGCAGGGACGGGCTCATCACCAGCATCTCGTAGATGCCCACTCGCCCCAGATAACCGGTCATGCGGCATTCCAGGCAACCGACGGGCCGGTATGCCTCGGCGGGCAAGGCCAGCTTCCAAGCCCCGGCCAGCGCTTTCCAATCCTCCTCCTTGAGCCCGGCCTTCTCCTTGCAATGGGGACACAGGGTTCGCACCAGGCGCTGGGCCAGCACCCCCAGCAAGGTGGAATTGAGAAGATAGGGAGGCACCCCCAATTCCAGCAGGCGGGTGACCGCCGACGGGGCGTCGTTGGTATGCAGGGTGGACAGCACCAGGTGGCCGGTGAGCGCCGCCTGGATGGCCATTTCAGCGGTTTCCCGGTCGCGGATTTCCCCCACCATGATGATGTCCGGGTCCTGACGCAGCAGGGTGCGCACCCCGGAGGCAAAGTCCAGGCCGATGCCGTGCTGGACCTGCATCTGGTTGAACTGGGGCTCCACCATCTCGATGGGGTCCTCGATGGTGCAGACGTTCACCTCCGGCCGGGCCAGGTGCTTGAGGGTGGAATACAGGGTGGTGGTCTTGCCGGAACCGGTCGGCCCCGTCACCAGGATGATGCCGTGGGGCTGGGCGACCATCTGGTTCCAGCGCGTCACCTCGGCGTCGCCGAAACCCAGTTCCTTGAAATCCTTCACCAGCACGTCCGGGTTGAAAATCCGCATCACCAGCTTCTCGCCGAAAGCGGTAGGCATGGTGGAAAGGCGCAGTTCGACCTCGTCCCCGTCAGCGGTCATGGTCTTGATCCGACCATCCTGGGGGCGGCGCTTTTCCACCACGTCCATGCGCCCCAGGACCTTGATGCGGCTGGTGATGGCGCCGATGACGGACATGGGAATCTGGTAGACCTGGTGCAGCACGCCGTCGATGCGGAAACGGACGACGCCGAACTCCCGCCGCGGCTCCAGGTGAATATCGCTGGCCCGCTGCTCGAAGGCATATTGCAGCAGCCAGTCGACGATATGCACCACGTGCTGATCGTTGGCGTCCAGCTTGCCGCTGCGGCCCAACTGCACCAGCTGCTCGAAATTGGTGATGGCGCTCCCCACCGCCGAGCTGTCCTGGGACTGGGCCGCCCGCTTCACCGACTTGGCGAGATTGTAGAATTCGGCCAAATAGCGGTTGATGTCCAGGGGATTGGCCACCACCCGCTTGATCTTGAGCTTGAGGACCCGCTCCAGTTCCCTTTCCCACTCGGTGATGTAAGGCTCGGCGGTGGCGATCACCGCCTCCTGGGCGTTCACTTCCACCGGCAGGATTTTGTAACGGGCCGCGTAGGCGTTGGAAATGACCCCCGTGACCGCGGAAAGGTCGATCTTCAGGGGATCGATGTGGTGATATGGGAGTTTTGCCCTCTCCGCCAGCCAGGCGGTGAGCGCCTCCAGATGGAGCAGCTTATGGGGGGGCAGGCCGGAGCGCCATTTCCGCTCGGCGACAATCACCAGGGGATGCAGCTCGCTGTGGTGGCGGGCGTGGGCGGCGCGAAGCTGCTCCGCTTCCGCCCGAGGCACCATGCCGTCCGCCGCCAAGCCATCCAGCACCTCGGCCAGGGTCAGGCGATGTTCGGCGCTTCGGCCGTGATTGGGGGGGGACGGGGCGTTCATACCGGGGATTCCAAGATCGATCTGTCGAATCTTGTGCCATCCCCCGTCCGGCGTCAACCGCCCTCGGCGACGGGAGTCAGGGCTCCGGTTTCTTGAACGGCAACACCTTGGCCACCGCCCGATCGCCCATGGTTGGCCGCTCGAGCAATTCCTGCAGTTCGTGGACCTCGTCCCACATCATGGCCGACAGCTTCAGGCAAGCCTTGAGCGGGGTGCGGGCCCGCCGCCGCTCCATATCGATGCGGCTTTGCAGGGCCACCATGCGGCGACGGTCATAGCCGTGGCTCAACACGCCCTCGATGGCCGTCAATCTCAAGCGATCGAAGGCCTCCGGGTCTTGCCGGGCCAAGCGGCTCCACTCGTCGAAATCGAACGGCACCGGCTTGTCAGGGGAAGCCATCCTGCCCTCCTTCCCGCAAAGGGAACGGTCAGCCGCCTTCGCACAGCAGCCCTTTATCCTCTTCCCCGCTCTGGGCAACGCGCTCAAGGCTGGCCAGCACTTCCATGCTGGCGGCCTCCATGGCGGCGATGGCCTCGAATCCCTTGTTGTATTCCCCATCGAGGAAATAACGGATCGATGCCATCCCGCTATCGTGGAAGCGCTGATGGGGCGCTTCCATTTCGCGGTACCCCGGCAGTTGGGAAAAGCAGTCCCGCCCCTCGCCTTCGTAATACCACTTGCCCAAACGGCACTGGTGGTGGTCGGAGAAATCGCCCATCCCCTTGTCGGACAGGCACATGAACACCTTATACACTTCAAACTTATAGACCAGGTGGTCGATCTTCGCCACTTCGACGAAACTGCGCAGGGCCGACGAGGCGATGATGCCTTCCATGTTGTGGGAAAGATCGAACAGCTGCTTCATGTTCGCGGTGGCCTCCCGGCCCTCGCGGCTGAACTCTTCGGTTTTTTGAGCCCAGACATCCATCTCCGACCGGGCCGCCACGGCCTCGCCCTGGATCGCCGATACCAGGGAGGAAATCTCATTGGTGGCGTTGGCAGTCCGCTCCGCCAGCTTGCGCACCTCGTCGGCCACCACGGCGAAACCCCGCCCCTGTTCGCCGGCCCTGGCCGCCTCGATGGCGGCATTGAGGGCCAGGAGGTTGGTCTGGTCGGCGATCTCCTTGATCAACTGCACAATGCCGCCGATCTGGCTCGCGCGGTCGGAAAGCCCCTCCACCTTGGCTGCCATCTCGGACGTATCCTGGGACATGGCCTGGAGGTTGCCGGAAATCTTTTCCATCGCCTGCCGGTTGGCCCCGGACATCGTCGCCGCCTGGACGGCGCTCTTTTTCTCGGCCTTCATGGCATTGGCGATATTCAGCTGGGAACGCTGGATTTCCAGGAAAGAATCGGCGAACGCCCCCATGGTCCTATAAATGCGGTTGCACTTCTCGATCTCGCCCTGCATTTCCGCCGCCTGGGCCTGGGCGGCCAATTTGGCCCGCCGTTCCGCCTCCAGTTCCATTTCCAGCGCGGCAAGGCGCCCTTCCACTTCCTTGGCCCGCCCTTCCCAGGCCATGGCTTTCTGCTTATAAGCCGAACAGAACATTTCTCTGCAGTCCTTTGTTATGGGTTCTGATTTTAGTGGCGCCGAATCAGCTCAAAATGGCTGACGAGCTCCTTCAGCGACTGGGAGGTTTTCTCCAACTCCCCTGTCGCCCGCCACGCCTGCTGCGCGGAGGAGGTGTTGCTCTCGATCAGGCCGGAAATTTTTTCCATGTTCTCGGCCACTTCCTCGCTGGCCACCGCCTGCTCCTTGGCGGCGCTGGCGATGTGCTGGGCCATGCCGGCCACCTCCTCGCTGGTGGCGGTGATGCGGTTCAAGCCGGTAACGCTCTCGCGCATCATGCCGATTCCATGCTCCACTTCCACCACCGCCTGGCCCATGGTGTCCACGGCGCTACGCGTCACCTGCTGGATTTCCCCCACCATGGCGGAGATGTCCGCCGTGCTGCTGGTGGTGCGTTCCGCCAGCTTGCGCACCTCGTCGGCCACCACGGCGAAACCGCGCCCCAGTTCGCCCGCCCGGGCCGCCTCGATGGCGGCGTTGAGGGCCAGGAGGTTGGTCTGGTCGGCGATTTCCTTGATGGCATTGGTGATGTCGCCGATTTTCTGGATGGACTGGTTGAGTTCGGTAATCGTGGAACTGGAAGCCTGAACCGCTTCCACCACGCGGCCGGTGGCTTCCATGCTGCGGGACATGCTGGTATTGCTCTCCGCCACCAGGGCCTGGGAATTCACCGCCGACTCGGCCGCGTGCTCGGCGCTGTCGGCCACTTCCACCACCGACTGGCTGAATTCCTCGGCGGCGGCGGCCACGCTCTGCACCCGGTCGTGCTGCTCCTCGGACTGCTGCACCACGCTCATCATTTCCGCGTTAAGACGGCTGCAGCGGGCCTCGATATCCCTGGACGCCGCCGATATCTCGTCCATCATCACCTTGAGGTGGACCTGCATCGTCGCCAGCCCGTTGAGCAGCTCTCCCGTTTCGTTCCGTCCCGAGATGTCCACCTCGTCCGTCAGGATGCCTTGCGCGATGTGGTCGAAATGGGAAATGGCGTCCTGCACCTTGCCCATCACGGAGCGGGCCAGGACAAAGAAGGCGGCGTACGTCGCCAGCAGCCAAACCAGGGCGAAAGCGCCGATCTGCCCTACGCCCCCCCAAGTCAGGCCCAACACCGATTTGCTTCCCACCAGGGTTCCGCCCATGAGCAGAACCAGGCCGCCCACAATGGCGGCCATTCTTGCCGGCACCTTCATCCGCGCCCAGGCGCTGCCGCCGGTGTTCAGTTTGGCCTTGCTGTCATTGAGGCGCTTGTAGAGCTCCTCCGCCGCCTGGATCTGCGCCCGGGAAGGCTCGGAGCGCACCGACATGTAGCCGATGGTCTGGTCGTTCTTGCGCACGGGCACCACGAAGGCGTCCACCCAGTAATGGTCGCCGTTCTTGGCGCGGTTCTTGACCGTGCCGCGCCAGGGGCGCCCCTCCTTCACCGTCCGCCACAAGTCCTCGAAGGCCTGGGGCGGCATGTCCGGATGACGGACGATGTTGTGGTTCTTGCCGATCAGTTCTTCCCGGCTGAAACCGGAAAGCTCGACAAAATCATCGTTGGCATAGGTGACCGCCCCTTTAAGATCGGTCTTGGAAACGAGATACTTCCCTCGGGGGTAGGGCTTCTCAATCTGCGTCACCGGCAGGTTGATTTTCATGGTACGGCACTCCCTTTATAGATGGCAAAAACCAAGCCATGCCTCCAAACATGTCGGACGAAAGGGCGGGGATACGAGGGCAAGGGAACACAGGCACACGCTTCAGCCAGTTCCGGGCGCACCACCGCGCGTCCATGTCACCTGGCAATCCCTCGATCATGGGAAACCCCTTTAGATCGGGACTTTGCGCCCCTGCCTTTCGGTCAGGGTGGCCTTTTTCAGGAATTATTGATTTGTTTTATCCGGTTACGTACTTTTCCCTAAGGGAATTTACGTACCGTCATTAGCCATACTAGCGAGGTTACAGCGTCATGACAAGACCCCGCTCCCAATTAAAGACAACAGCATAAGCCATTATAATAAAATGGCTTTTCGCTTTTCTCGGGATAAGCCGCCCATGCCAAGGCCAAGCCGTTGATGAACCAATCCTTTTCATTTCCCAGGCGGCGAAGGACCATAATCGGCGCGTGACATTCGGAATCACGGGGCCCAAAGACGGCGTGGATTGCGAACCCAGGCTTGGGCTATCCTTAGCAAAGTGGGATGCGTTTCAAACAGCTCAAGCCGGATATCCCGGCTTGGAAGAACATGGGCGTATTGGAGAAAACAGTTATGGCGATGCAAATCAACACTTCCGTATCCGGCCAGACGGCCCGCATCGTACTGGGTGGGCGCTTCGACTTCACCTCCCAGCAGCAGCTCCGTGCCAACTACGACCTCCCCCTGCGCGATGAGAGGGTACGGCTTCTGGAAGTCGATCTCGGGGGGGTGGAGTTCATGGACAGCACGGCGATGGGCATGCTTTTACTGCTCAAGGAGCGCGCCGCGGAAGCCGGCAAGCAGCTCGCCCTGACCAACTGCCAGGGCACGCCGCTCACGGTCTTTCGCATGGCTCACTTCGACAGGATTTTCGACATGCGCTGCGAGGAGGATATCCCCCGCTGCGCCTTCTACAGCCGCTAAAGGCCTGGGACAGGCTCCGCCCCGCCGCGCCGAAATCGCTTAACCCGCAAGCAGTCGGCGAAGCGGGGATGCCCAAGGAGGTCAGCCTCCGATTGCCAGGATCAGGCCGTTGAGGCGATGGACGAAGCCCGCCGGGTCTTCCAGCTGCCCCCCTTCCGCGAGCAGGGCCTGGTCGAAGAGGATGTGGCTCCAGTCGCCGAAGCGCTCCTGGCCGATCTCCGCCTTGAGCTTCTTCACCATTGGGTGTCCGGGGTTGATTTCCAGGATGGGCTTGGCATTCGGCACCTTCTGCCCGGCCGCCTTGAGCATCCGCTCCAGGTTGGCGGACAGGTCGCCGCTGTCCACCACCAGGCAGGAGGCGGAATCGGTGAGGCGGTGGGTGACCCGTACTTCCTTCACCTTGTCCCCCAGGATTTCCTGCATCTTCTCCAGCAATTCCTTGAACTCGTCGGCCTCCTTCTTCTGGGCTTCCTTCTCCTGTTCGTCTTCCAGACCGCCCAGGTCCAGACCGCCCTTGGCCACGGATTGCAACGGCTTGCCCTCGAACTCGGCGAGGCTCCCCACGACCCACTCGTCCACCCGGTCGGACAGCAGCAGCACCTCGATGCCCTTCTTCCGGAATACCTCCAGGTGGGGACTGCTCTTGGCGGCGGCAAAGGTTTCGGCGGTGATGTAGTAGATTTTGTCCTGGCCTTCCTTCATGCGGCCCAGGTAATCCGCCAGGGAGACGGTTTGGTCGGGGGTATCAGCATGGGTGGAGGCAAAACGCAGCAGCTTGGCGACGCGCTCCTTGTTGGCGAAATCCTCGCCCACCCCTTCCTTCAGCACCAGGCCGAATTCCTTCCAGAAAGTGGCGTATTTCTCCGGCTCCAGGCCCTCCAGCAGGTCCAGCACCTTCTTCACCGAGCCGGCGCGGATGGCCTCGATATCCTTGGAGTGTTGGAGAATTTCCCGCGACACGTTGAGGGGCAGGTCGCTGGAGTCGATTACCCCGCGCACGAAACGCAGGTAGGCCGGCATCAGCTGCTCGGCGTCGTCCATGATGAACACCCGGCGCACGTAGAGTTTCACCCCATGGCGCCGCTCCCGGTCCCACAGGTCGAAGGGCGCGCGTGCGGGAATGTAGAGCAGCTGGGTGTATTCCTGGCGCCCTTCCACCCGGGCGTGGACGTGGGCCAGGGGGGCCTCGAAATCATGGGCCACGTGCTTGTAGAACTCGTCGTACTGCTCCTGGGTGATCTCGCCCTTGGGGCGCGCCCACAAGGCATTGGCCTGATTGACGGTTTCGTCCTCGCCGGTGGCCGTTTCCTTGCCGTCCTTCCACTCGGACTTCTTCATCACGATGGGCAGGGTGATATGGTCGGAGTACTTGCGGATGATGGAACGTAGGCGCCAGTCGGAGAGGAATTCCTCCTCCCCTTCCTTCAGATGCAGGACGATCTCGGTGCCGCGGGCGGCCTTTTCCACCGTCTCCAGGGAGAAATCCCCTTCGCCCATGGACTCCCAGCGCACGCCGTGCTCGGCGCCTAGCCCCGCGCGGCGGGTGGTGAGAGTCACCTTGTCGGCGACGATGAAGGCGGAATAGAAGCCAACGCCGAACTGGCCGATGAGGTGGGCATCCTTGGCCTGGTCGCCGGTGAGGCGCTGGAGGAATTCCTTGGTGCCCGAACGGGCGATGGTGCCGATATTGTCGATCACCTCCTGGCGGGACATGCCAATGCCGTTGTCGCTGAGGGTGATGGTGCGGGCGTCCTGGTCGAAGGCGACGCGGATTTTCAGTTCGCCGTCGTTTTCATACAGGGCGTCGTCGGAGAGGGCTTCGAAGCGCAGCTTGTCGCAGGCGTCGGAGGCGTTGGAAATCAGTTCCCGCAGGAAAATCTCCTTGTTGCTGTACAAGGAGTGGATCATCAGTTTCAACAGTTGCGAGACTTCGGCCTGGAAGCCGAGGGTTTCCTTGTGTGCTTCTACCGTCATGGTTCCTGTGCTCCAAAAATAGCGAGTGAGACGAAAGTGTTCCCGCCGGGCGGGATAGCGCAGGAAAGTAAAATTGGGGCGGCGGCGGAAGTTTCAAGGGGCAAGCGGCTGCCGCGTGGAATCACGCTTTCATTTCCAGTCGCCTTTCAGCAGACGGTCGGCCCAGAGCAGGCCGATGATGGACTTGCTGTCGGTGATGCGCCCGCCGCGGACCCATTCCAGGGCCTCCGCCATCGGCACCCGGAGCACCTCCAGGAATTCGTCCTCGTCCCGCCGGTGGCCCACGTGGGTCAGCCCCTTGGCGAGGAAAATGGCGATCGCCTCGTCGGAATAGGCGATGCAGGGGTGCATGGCGGTCAGGTAGGTCCATTCCGCCGCCTCGTAACCGGTCTCCTCGATCAGCTCCCGCCTGCCGCAGGCCAGAGGCTCCTCCCCCTTGTCCAGCTTGCCGGCCGGGATTTCGATCACATCCTGGCGCAAGGGATAGCGGTGCTGCCGCTCCAGCAGCACCTCGCCGTTCTCCAGCAAGGGGACGACGGCCACCGCGCCGGGATGGACGATGTATTCCCGGCCGCTCTCGCCGCCGTTGGGCAACAGCACCCGGTCTTCCTTCACATGCAGCAGGCGGCCCTGGTACACGGTCTTGCTGGACAGCGGCTTTTCGCTCAAATCGCTTTCTTTCATACCCACCCCAATAGTTGACTAAATCAGTTGACAATACCCGACTAATTCACTAAGTTAATAACCGTAGCAGTTGTTTTTATGGCGGACCCGTCCGCCCCGTCCATCAGTAGTTATCGATATATTAACGGAGGCCATCATGACCGGACTGATCAAAAACTTCCCCAGCGACGGTGTCGTCACCGTCAACCGGGTTATCCTCAAGCCCCAGTATAGCGTGGACGATCTTCAGGAACGCGTGGCCATGCTGTGCGAGAACGTCAAGACCTACCACTCCGAAACCGGCTTCGTCGGCGGCTTTGTCGCTCTCAACAGCGGCATGATTTCCAACGAGGGCTCCACCGTCGGCCAAGCCGTGGAAAGCCCGATGAAGGGCAAGGAAGCGCTGATCATCACTTTCTGGCGGAGCTTCGCCGAGCACGAGCAGTCCCACCGCAGCGATACCTTCCAGCCCCTGTTCAAGGACGTGCTGGAACTGTGCGAAAACGGCAACGAGGAGATTGCCTATGAAATGCTCTGGTCAGGCGCCGCTTACAATGCCGAGGAAGCCAAGGCCGCCAAGGAGGCCAAGGAACGCTACAAGCACGCCGCCTGACATCCCATTTTCTCTCCTGCTGTAATTTGGCCCGCCTCCCGGCGGGCCTTTTTATAGCTGCGTCAACGTCACCGCCTTGCGGAAGCGCAACAAGGCCACCAGGAAAAACACGGCGCCGATGGCCACCATGGCGACGAAATCCACCCATACCGCCCCGATCCCCGCCCCCCGGTAGAGGATGCCCTGGGCCAGCTTGACGAAATAGGTGGTCGGCGTGGCCGCCATCACGTCCTGCACCGGCATCGGCATGCTCTCCAGGGGGGTCACCCCGCCGGACAGGAGGTGCAAGGGAATAATGGTGAGGATGACCAGCAGCCCGAACTGGGGCATGGAACGGGCGAGGGTGCCGAGAAAAATGCCGATGGACGCCGCCGCGAAAAGATAGAACGCCGCCCCGAGGAGAAAAAGGGGAATGGACCCGGCGATGGGCACCATGAGCACCTGCTGCACGATCACCCACAGGGCAAAGGCCACGCCGATCAATACCGCCAGGCCGTTGGCCCATATCTTGGCCACCATGATCTCGAAGGGGGTGAGGGGCATCACCAACAAGTGCTCCAGGGTGCCGTGCTCCCGCTCGCGAATGAATGCCGCCCCCACCAGGATGGTGGTGAGCATGGTGACGTTCTCGATGGTCTCCATCACGCCGCCGAACCACACCCCGGTGAGGTTGGGGTTGAAGCGCGCCCGCAGGGCAAGCCGAATGGGCGGCGCCGGGCTGTCACGCTTGCCGGTGAGGAATTCGTTGATCTCACCGCTGGCGATGCTGGTGATGTACCCCGAGCCGATGAAGGCTTCGCTCATGATGGTGGCATCCACGTTGACCTGGATTTCGGGGTGGCGTCCCGCCGCCAGGTCCCGCTGGAAGTTGGGCGGAATCACGATGGCGAAGGAATAGCGCCCCTGGTCCATGCCCGGATCGATATCCGCCAGGGACACCATTTCCGGCTTCTTGAAGTACGGCGGGTACAGGGCGT
>JAJZVC010000077.1 GCA_021845865.1 Pseudomonadota bacterium
CCCTCCAGGTCGCCGACGGTACAGTTGATCTGGGCGAGGGCGATTTTCATGCAGGTCGGCTCAGCGGCCCTTGCCGATGGCTTCCGCCACCGCCTCGCCCAGCCCGGCGGGGGACTTGGCCACCACCACGCCGGCGGCTTCCAGGGCGGCGATTTTCTCCGCCGCCGTGCCCTTGCCACCGGCGATGATGGCGCCGGCATGGCCCATGCGCTTGCCTTTCGGCGCGGTCTGGCCGGCGATGTAGGCGGCCACCGGCTTGGTGACGTGGGCCTTGATGTATTCCGCCGCCGCTTCCTCCCGGCTGCCGCCGATCTCGCCCACCATGATGATGGCTTCGGTTTCCGGGTCGGCCTGGAACATCTCGATGCAATCGATGAAATCCAGCCCCTTGATGGGGTCGCCGCCGATGCCCACGCATGTGGACTGGCCCAGGCCCAGCTTGGTGGTCTGGTACACCGCTTCGTAGGTCAGGGTGCCGGAGCGGGAGACGATGCCCACCTTGCCCTTCTTGTGGATGAAGCCGGGCATGATGCCGATCTTGCACTCGTCGGGGGTGATGATGCCGGGGCAGTTGGGGCCGATCAGCCTGGCGCCGGTGGCCTTGAGGGCCGCCTTGACGTTGAGCATGTCCAGCACCGGGATGCCCTCGGTGATGCAGACGATGATCTCGATGCCGGCGTCCGCCGCCTCCATGATGGAATCCGCGGCGTAGCCGGGCGGCACGTAGATCACGCTGGCGTTGGCGCCGGTTTCCTTCACCGCGTCGCGCACGGTGTTGAACACGGGGAGATTCAGGTGGGTCTGGCCGCCCTTGCCGGGCGTGACGCCGCCCACCATTTGGGTGCCGTAGGCCAGGGCCTGCTCGGAGTGGAAAGTGCCCTGCTTGCCGGTGAAGCCCTGGCACAGGACCTTGGTGTTCTTGTTGATCAGAATGCTCATGGGTTCTCCTTCACGGCAGCGACGGCGCGCTTGGCCGCGTCGGTCAAATCGGCGGCGGAAATGACGCCCACGCCGGATTCGGCCAGCATCTTCTGCCCCTGTTCCACGTTGGTGCCTTCCAGGCGCACCACCACCGGCACTTTCACGCCCACCTCCTTCACCGCGGCGATGATGCCCTCGGCGATGATGTCGCAGCGCATGATGCCGCCGAAAATGTTGACCAGGATGGCCTTCACGTTGGCGTCCGACAGGATGATCTTGAACGCCTTGGCCACCGTCTCGGCGGTGGCGCCGCCGCCCACGTCGAGGAAGTTGGCCGGCTGGCCGCCGTGGAGCTGGATCAGGTCCATGGTGGCCATGGCGAGGCCGGCGCCGTTCACCATGCAGCCGATGTTGCCGGAAAGGGCGATGTAGTTGAGGTCCGCTTCCTTGGCCGCCACTTCCTTGGGGTCGATCTGGGTCACGTCGTTCAGGGCGGCGAGGTTCTTGCGCCGGTAGACGGCGTTGTCGTCCACCGCCATCTTGCAGTCCAGGGCGACGATGCGGCCATCAGCCAGAACCGCCAGGGGGTTGATTTCCAGCAGGGACAGGTCGTTTTCCATGAACAGCTTGTACAGTCCCTTGGCCAGCTTGCCGAATTCGCCGATCTGGGCGCCTTCCAGGCCGAGGCCGAAGGCCAGGGCGCGGCACTGGAAATCCTGCAAGCCCAGGAGAGGGTCGCAGAATTCCTTGAGAATCTTCTCCGGCGTGGCGGCGGCCACTTCCTCGATTTCCATGCCGCCGGCGCTGGAGGCCACCAGGGCCACCCGCTCGGACTCCCGGTCCACGGTAAGGGACAGATAGAGCTCCCGGGCGATGGGCAGGGTTTCTTCCACCAGCACGGTGTTCACCATCTGGCCGTCGGGGGCGTTCTGGTAGGTCACCAGGGGCTTGCCGAGCAGGGCTTCGGCGGCTGCCTTGAGATCGGCGGCGGATTTCACCAGCTTCACGCCGCCGGACTTGCCGCGGCCGCCGGCGTGGATTTGCGCCTTCACCACCCAGGCGCTGCCACCCAGGGAGCCCGCGGCGCCTTCGGCCTGGGCAGCGTCCATCGCCGCCACGCCGCGGGGAGTGGGCACCCCGTAGGCTTGCAGCACTTGTTTGGCTTGGTATTCGTGGAGATTCATGGATTGGCTTTCGTCTGTTCTTGTACGTCGCAAAGGGTTAATTTTGAAGCAAAACACTTTCCCGCGCCAGTCTATACTCCAGCCATGAATCCTGCTTTCGACTTTTTCGACCACGACGCGGACATCGGCATCGTCGGCCATGGCAGCACCTTGGAAGCCGCTTTCGAAACGGCAGCCCAGGCCATGTTCTCCATCATGGCCGGCCCCGCCAACCCGGGCCGCTCTGCCCACCTCGCCTTCGAGTTCGAGGAAAGCGACGTGGAGCTGGCCCTGGTCACCTGGCTCAACCGCCTCCTGGCGGAAGCCAGAAGCCAGGGCCTGATGCTGGCCGACTTCAAGCTGGCACGGAATGGCGAGCGCTGGCGCGGCGAGGCCTGGGGCAGCCCCTGGATGCAGGGCGCGGAAAGCGGCGTGGAGGTGAAGGGCGCCACCCTCACCATGCTGTCGGTGAAGGAAAACGACGGCCAGTGGGAAGCCCGCTGCGTCGTGGACGTGTGAGGAAAACGGCATGGACCTCCATCTCCTGAAGCAACTCACTCCCTACTGTTGGGACCTTCCCCTGGGGAACGAAAAACGGGGCCCGGTTCGCCTCTACGGCAGCGAGCCCCTGCTGGCCTCCATGGACGACAAGGTGCTGGAGCAGATCGCCAACGTCGCCCGCCTTCCCGGCCTGGCGGGCGCCGCCATGACCATGCCCGACGCCCACTGGGGCTACGGCTTTCCCATCGGCGGCGTGGCGGCCTTCGACGCGGAGGAAGGGGGGATCATCTCCGCCGGCGGGGTCGGCTTCGACATTTCCTGCGGCATCCGCTGCCTGCGCGCCAACCTCGACATTGCCGATATCGCCCCCCACCTCCAGCGCCTGGCCGACCAGCTGTTCCGCGACATCCCCGCCGGAGTGGGAGAGGAAGGCGATATCCGCCTCGACGAGGACGAGCTGGACCGCGTCATGCGGCAGGGAGCGGGCTGGGCCCTGAAGCGGGGCTACGGCGAGGCGGAGGACCTGGCCTGCATCGAGGAACACGGCTGCGTCGCCGGCGCCGCCCCGGCCCAGGTTTCCCCCCTGGCCAAGAAGCGCCAGCGGGGCGAGATGGGCACCCTGGGTTCCGGCAACCACTACCTGGAAGTGCAGGTGGTGGAGAAAATCCACGATCCGGCCGCCGCCGCGGCTTTCGGCCTCCACGAGGGACAAGTGGTGGTATCCATCCACTGCGGCTCCCGTGGCCTGGGGCACCAGATCGGCACCGACTACCTGGTGAGCCTGGCCAAGGCCGCGTCCCGCCTCGGCATCCGCCTGCCGGACCGGGAGCTGGCCTGCGCCCCCATCCACTCGCCGGAAGGCCAGGCCTACCTGGGGGCGATGAACGCGGCCATCAACGTGGCCCTGGCCAACCGCCAGCTACTCACTCATCTCACCCGGCAAGCCTTCGCCCGCGTCATTCCCGACAGCCGCCTGGAGACCCTCTACGACGTTTCCCACAACACCTGCAAGGTGGAAACCCACGAGGTGGAGGGCCGAAAACGCCGCCTCCACATCCACCGCAAGGGCGCCACCCGGGCCTTTCCCCCCGGCCACCCGAGCCTGCCGGAGCGCTACCGGGAAGCTGGCCAGCCGGTGATCATCGGCGGCAGCATGGGCACCGGCTCCTACGTATTGGCCGGCTTGGCCGGCAATCCCGCCTACGCCTCCGCCAGCCACGGCGCCGGCCGCGCCATGAGCCGCAATCAGGCGCTGAAGCGCTGGCATGGCCGGGAGTTGATCGACGAGCTGAAGCACCGCGGCATCCTGATCCGCACCCGCTCCATGCGCGGCGCCGCGGAGGAGGCGCCCGGCGCCTACAAGGACGTGGACCTGGTGGCGGAAGCGACGGAAAGGGCCGGCCTGGCGAAGCGGGTGGCCTTCCTAAGGCCGAAAGCCTGCGTCAAGGGCTAGTCCCATTGTTGGAAGGGGGGTTCTATGACACACTCCCTTCAACGCACCCAACACGCCAAACCACCACCGCGTCCCAGCCCCATGCAAAGCGAAGAACACCAGGCCCTGTCGCTGATCGTCCGCAACGCCGTCCTGCTCGCCCTCGTATGGACCCTCCTGGTCGCCGCCTCCCTCGGCTGGAACATGGCCAACAAGCGCAGCGAGATTCTTCACCTGGCACGCCACGAGGCCCTCGCCAACATCAACAAGGACATTTCCTTCCGCTACTGGGTGGCCGCCCACGGCGGGGTCTATGTGCCGCCGGACGCGAAAACCCCGCCCAACCCCTACCTCAAGGTTCCGGAACGGGATGTGGTCACGGCCTCGGGCAAGGCGCTCACCCTGATGAACCCGGCCTACGTCACGCGCCAGATTCACGAAAACTATTCCGCCCGCTTCGGCATCGAAGGCCGCATGACCAGCCTGAAACCGGTCAACCCCCGCAATGCCCCGCAAAACCAATGGGAAATTCAGGCCCTCCAGTCCTTCGAACGGGGCGCCAAGGAAGCCGTGGGCACCTTCGAAAACGGGGGAGAACGCTACATGCGGGTCATGGTCCCGCTGGTGGCGGAAAAGCCCTGCCTCAAGTGCCATGCCGAGCAGGGCTACAAGGAGGGCGACATCCGCGGCGGCCTGGCCGCCACCGTGGCCCTGAGCCCCTATTTTTCCGCCGGCCGCCCATACCTGGCCATGGGGCTGTCCCACGGCGGCATCTGGGCGATCGGCCTGCTTGCCATCGGGCTGCTGACGCGGCGCACCCTGTGCCGCACGCGGCAGCGGCTGGCGGCGGAACGGGAACTGGCCGAGAGCTACAAGCTGCTCCAGACCATCACCGACCTCGCCACCGAGTGGGCCTATTGGCGCAATCCCGACGGCAGCTTC
>JAJZVC010000002.1 GCA_021845865.1 Pseudomonadota bacterium
CAGACCTCGACCTGGCGCATCTGCGTCGACAGCAGGTTGCCCAGTGCGATCTTGGCCGGCAGCAGGTGGACGTGGTGATACCAGTCCTGCTCGAACTGACGAACGACATTTCCCGCAAAGCCAACCACGATCTCGGCGACCGGCAGATTGTTGGTCATCGCCCCCGCATTCGGCGGGTTGCTGGCCACAGATCCCGGATAAGGCAACGTCAAGGGTGCTGGCAGGAACTTGTAGGCCGCGCCATAGGCGGGATCAGACGGCAACCCGGAGGGCAGGATGGCTCCAGCGTAGGTCGTCATTTCAGAAATCCGTAGCCGCCGTAGCTCATACTGAAGACCATCCAGTCGCTGCCGCCCAGCGTGACGATGTCCTTGTTCACGTACTGCCCGTTCATGCGCAACAAGCGCACGCCGGGCGCAAAACCCATCATCGAGTAAAAGTAGCTGGGAGTTGGGCGGCCGACTTCGACCGTCGCGGGATACAGCGGCGTGACGCCGTTGAAGGCAATAGGCGAATAGCTGTCGAGTTGGCGCGTGGTCGCGTTGTAGAAGGCCCGCACCGCGTCCGTGCCGGAGGTGCCGACCTTCCACTTGTTCGTATTGCCGTCGATGTCGGCTCGCACATAGGTGCTGTAGGTGTCCGACAGGAAAGCCCCGCCAGTGAACGTGCAGGCCTTGGTGATCGCGCCGAAGATGAGCGGCCCGTAAGTGGTGCTGGCCGTCTGCACGATGCAGTAACACCAGCCGTCGCCACCAAAGAGGAAATACTCGGCGCTGCCCGACATCTGCGACACGGAGAACGAACCCGAGGCGACGGTCTGCGAACTGTAGGCCAGACCACTGTTGAAACTGGTCGAGCCGTACCAGGCGACGTAGCTCGCGTAGGAATGCAGGTTAACGAACTGGCCACTGGCGGCGTGCTGCAGATGCAGACGGTAGTAACCCGCGTCCGCCTGATACATCAGTTGCGTGTAACCACAGACCCCGGTGGCGAAGAGCCGAATCTTGTCGAGAAGATCGTTCGGCGAGGTGGTGATGCCGGATTGAAATGCCATCGCTTACCTCACGCGAGCTTCAAGGCCCAGTAGTCGCTGTAGCCGGTGCGGAACACGTCCTGCACCACCAGATGATCGACGCCGCCGACGCTGATGATGTTCTCGACGGCATTGGCGTAGCCGGGAACGCAGTAGCAGCCTTCCATTTCGCCCAAGCCGGCCAGGATGAAGGGCAGCAGCGGGTAGGAGCCATCGGGACATTCGCGGGTGTTGCTGCCCCAACTATTCGGCCACATTGCCGACACCCCGGTCCAAACGCCGGTCGGCGCGTAGTACGCACCCGAGTAGCCCTGCGACTTGGGCAGGTGGTTGCGGTAGGTGTAGGAATTGCTCCAACGCGTCGAACTGTTGTATGTGCCGCCGACCAGGAGCGGATACGGGTACTGGCCCGGCGTGGCATAGGGGAGAAACAGACCAAGGTGCAGCATTTCGTAATAGGTGCCGGTCTTGGCCACCATGACGATGCGACGCCCGTTGGCCACGATCCAGTAGGGCATGGCCGATGCCATGAGCAGCGCGTAGAACGTCCCGCTTGGGTTGTACTGGCCATCGAAGGTCTGCGCCGGATTCCAGCCGACGAAGCCGCGCAGTTTCCAGTTGCCGTAATCCGCGCCAGCCTCAGACAGGATGCCGACGTTGATCTGCTCGGTGCCAGCCAGCCCAGGCCCCTGCAGCACCAGTTCTGCCGGCGGTCCCGGCACCCAGCGCAACACCGACCAGCGCTCGTTGGCTGGCAGCATGTCCTGGGTGACGAACTGCTTGAGCCGGTTCAGCAGATCGAGATAATCGGTGGCGGTGCCACTGGTAAAAGCCATGGCTTACCTCAGTAATTCGCGCACGGCCGAACCGTTGCGCGAGAGCACGTTGAGAATGGTTTTTTCACCGGCGGCGGAATTCAGGTAGTCGGCCGCCATGCCGGGATCGATGACGTTGACGATGCGCACGGATTGCGACGGCGCAGTGGCCGGCACGGAAGCGACATCTGGCACCAGGCCACCGTCGGCGAAGGCCAGACGCGGCCCCAACCAGCGGGGTGCAGCCAAACCACCGTTCAAGGCGTGCAGGAATTCGACGCCGACTCGGCGCACTGCCTCCGCACGCAGGACGTATTCCCCGGCGGACAGTCGTGCCGGAATGGAATCGCTGGTGGTCGTACCCGGCCCGGTGACGTAACCACCAGACGCAAAACCGGCCCACTGGAATAGTCCAGAGATCAGGCCACCCAAGCCGCCACCGCCGCCCTTGCTCATCCCGCC
Organism: Pseudomonadota bacterium; assembly: GCA_021845865.1. Classification (GTDB taxonomy): domain Bacteria; phylum Pseudomonadota; class Gammaproteobacteria; order Burkholderiales; family UBA9220; genus UBA2239. The sequence continues at coordinate 2,311 of JAJZVC010000002.1, forward strand.
GAACAATTCTTCGGCGATCTTCTGCGCAGCGATGCGGTTGATGGCCGAAATGACCGAACGGGCAAAGTCAGCAAAGGCATCCTTGGCCGATTTCGCCCCCGAACCGATCTGCTCGAACATCGTGGCGAAGGCGTTCTCCACATCACCGTTGATACGAGTGGCGACATCGTCGGCCTCGGTCTTCAGGCCGGCGACCTCCACCTTAAGCCGGGCCACCCGATTGATGGCTTCTTCCGACCCGGTGGACGCGGCCAGTTCCTGCATCTTCGGAATCAGACCGTCCACTTCGGCGGCGGTCTGCTGGTGCAGTTCGAGCACGCTGCGCCGCATCTGCGTCTCGGTGAGCATCCCGGCATCCTTCTGCACCTGCAGTTCGCGCTCGCGAATGGCCATGCGCTCCGTGACGACGCCGTACTGGCGCTCGAGTCTGGCGAGTTCCGCCAGGTCCGCCTCGACATTGATCAATTGTCCGACATCGGCCGCGCCGGTGGTGTCCCCTATGCGCTGGAGTTTCTCGATGAGCGGCTGGTATTCGCGCTCCAGCCGGGCGCGGGTCACATCGCTCCCGGTGCCGCCCCGAACTTCTGCCAGGCGGTCGCGCACGCGGGCGAGTTCATCGGCCAGTTCCTTTTCTGCCTTGGCGGCGGCGTGGGCATTGGCGACCTCGACTTCGCCGCGCTTCATATTGAGGACGGTGATCTCGCCTTCGAGTTTCTTGACCTCGGCTTTGGCCCGTAGTCGCTGCGCCTCATCCTTCCCGCCGACCGCAATGGCCGATTGCGCGGTCAACTCCTGCTGTTTAGCCGCCAACTCCTGATCGATGGCCTGCTGCTCGATCTGCGTCTTGCGGCCGTAGTAGTCGCGGATCGACACCAGACGGTCATCGAGCGAGCGATCCAGGGCCGTCTTCTGCAGATCGAGTCCTTCCTTGAGGACTTTGAATTCCGATTCGGCCTGCGTCTTGACCAGCGCCAGCTGTGCGCCGGTCGTGTCCTTCTCGGCACCACCGGCCGATTTCTTCTCGCACTTGCCATTGACCCATTGCCCGCCCGACACCACGCAGGCGATGCGCTGCATGTCCTCGGTCGGCTTGCCGGTCGGCGTCTTCTCTTCGGGGCGCTTGGGACTGGTCAGGTCGTCCAGTCGCTTCTTCGCCCCCGCCAGTTCCTGTTCCCATTGGGCGAGGTTCTTGCGCAGCGTCGCCATCGCGCCATCGTTGAACTTGACGTCAAAGGGCATGAACGGCACCGGAGCCTTGCCGGTGTCGACCTTCTTGCGCGTCGAATCGACCAGTTCCTGAATCCGTGCGACCTCGTCACGAGCGCGCTTGATCTCTGTGCCGTTGAAGACCAGATTACCGACCCCGCCCAAGCCAACCCACAACGCCTTCAACGTTCCGGCCTCGTTGGCCGCCTCGCGCATGGCATTGGTGATGTTCGTCAGTTCCGGCAGGAAGTCGCGGGCCAGCGCAATGCCGAGCGAGGAGGAGGATGCCTTGAGCGCCGTGAGGTTGTCGTTAAAGGCTTCTGCCGAGCGGGCCGTCTCGGTGGTGAGCTTGAGGCCAAGCCGCTCGGCCTCGGTCGTTAGTTGGTTGATGCCGGCCGCACCCTGATTCAGGAACGGGATCATGTCCATGCCGCTTTTGCCGAACAGCTTCACGGCCAGCGCTGTCTTGACCGCGCCATCCTCCAGATTGGCGAAGACATCGGCCACCTGTAGCAGCACGGCTTCGGTGGACTTCATGCTGCCATCGGCATTCCTGACAGAAATCCCCAGGGCCTCGAAGACCTGCGCCCCGTCGCCGATGCCGGTGTTGGCCTCGGTGATGTTCTGGGACAGCCCCTTGATCCCCTTCTGCAGAGTCTCCAGGCTGACATCGGACAATTGCGCGGCGAAGCGCAAGGTCGACAGCGCCTCGACCGAGATACCGATTTTTTGCGAGAGCTTGTTCAGCTGATCCGCTGAATCGATGGCGCTCTTGATCATCGTGGCGAACCCGGCCACCGAGAGCGACATACCGAGTCCAGCAAGCAGTCCCTTGACCCGGCTCGATTCATCGCCGAGCTTGGCCAGGTTGCCGCGAATCGAGTCGAAGGCCGAGCGGGTCTGGTCGACGGCAGTAATCAGCAGTTGGGCGCGATCCTGAGTCACGACGGATTCATCTCTCTCAAATCTTGGTCAATTGCTTCTCGATGGCTCGGGCCAGGACGGGCATCTGGCCGCGTACCGTCCCTTCCAGATCGAAGCGGCGTTTCATGGATACAGCCGGTACCAGCACGGCAATGGGAATCTCTGTGCCGCGCTTGATCGACTTCGCGCCGGTGCGGCTCCGTTCCGCGCGCTTGAACCGGGTCAGTGCCGAGGCGTTCTCGCGCAGGTTCTCGGCCATCAGGATGGACTGACCGTTTTTGCGGATGAAATAGGCGTTGCCCGAACGAATCAGCGTATCGATGACCCGCTTAAAGGCACGGCGACCGATGCGACGCCCTTCCTCGGTCAACGGAATTAGCATCCGGCCCGACACGGTGCCGCCCCGAACGTGGATGCCCAACCAAGGAATCTTCGAGCCGATGAGCAGCGCCGGCAGTTTGTCCGGGTTGCGGTCATAGACCTTGGCCCGCAGCGATCTCACGAAGGCCGGTTTTCTGACAGTGAAATCGGCATTCATCCTGCTGCGAACGGCATCGGCAACAGTCTTGCCGCCAGATTGCATCCCGGTCGCGACCGCCTTGTGGATGGCGGCCTGCTTCTGCCGGCTCCAGGCATCGAAGCGGGATTTGTCGAGCAGGCCGGAGGCGGTCAGGGAGAGTTTCAGCACGACAACACCTTCATCATTCGGCGCAACGCCTCACTGCTGCCCTGGCTGCCAGTCGCGGTCACCGACAGGAGATTCGCCAATTGCCGCGACTCCTGGCGGTCGATGGCGGCCAGAAAGGCTTCGGTTTGCGCCAGCGTGTAGTTGAGAATGTCGGCGTAGGCGTGCCCCGCGCCGATCAAGCGTTGGAGGGCATGGCTCCAGACGTCTGGTGTTCGAGGGTCTGGCCGATTCGCGCCGCTGCCTGCGTCACGCTCGGCAACAGGCGCCGGATAAAAAAATCGGCATTCACCTCGAACACCGCTTCGGCGAGGCTCACGGCCTCGTCGAGATCGAGCCCAGCCACCCAGTCGGCCGGGCGGCGCGTCGCAATGGCGATAGCGGCGATCACAGCCTCGCCGTGCTCGGCCAGAAGTGCCAGCCAATCAGGTGACGCTGATAGACTCGCTGCGATGGGCTGTACAGCCCGAGCGAATGCCGGCACCTCGCCCACCTTGAGCGGCGTGAGTTCGATGTGCTCGCCAGCGATCTCGACGAACGCCGGCACCGGCGGCAGTGCCGCGAACGTGTCCTTGCTCATCACAGCAGCACGATCCGACCGAATTGGCCGAGCGCGCCAGCAGCCGGCTTGGTGAGATCGGCCAGCACCTGCCCGGATAACTCGAACTTCATGAGTTCGGTGCCGATCACAGACAAATCTTTCGCCGGATTGATGGCCACCCGATAGAGGTCGATCACGACTTCCTTGTTGGCGTCGGCCGTGTTCAGACCCTCGAAGCGAACCCAGCGCTCGGGCAAGGGCTGCGTGAACATCGCGGTGACGTTGGCCGCACCGTAGCTGTAGCTGGCCGTGATGGCACCGGTCACGCCGGTGATGTCGGTGAACTGGATGGAACCGTGCTTGGCATTGACCGTGTATTTGCCCGCTGCCACGGTCGTGGCTCCGGCCTTGATCACCACGGTGGAGACGTTCTGCTTGCCGAGCAAATAGAGTTTCCCGAGTTCCGCTGCTGCGATGACCGGCTCGTCGGTCACTGTGCCGGTGGTGACCGCCGTGGTGGATCCGTAGAGGGAGAGTTCCAGGTTTGTCTGGATCAGTTCTTCCAGCGTGCAGGCAAACTCGCCTTTCTTGGTCTTGATGAGTTGCAGATCGGTCAGCCGCTGGCCGGATTGGGACTCCTGGTGTTCCAGGGTGTCCACCGAAAGCGACACTTTGAGGTCGGGGACGTTGCCGACGAAAGTGAGCCCCTGCGGATTGCCGTTGCTGTCACGCGCGCCGATGAAGACGCGACCTTGTCCGGAAAAATAGGCCATTGCTTACTCCTGAGTTGGGTTGGATTGCTTGGAGGGTTTCGCCGAAGGTGTGGAATCTGGCGTTGCAGTGCGCGCGCTGCCGATTTCGCACAGCCACTGGGCGCTGTCTTCGGCCAGGTCGATGACCTCGCCGGGGTTGCGCGCAATGCCGGCGTGTTCGTGGGGTTTCAGAAGTTCGACTTGCATGGATTCATCCTTGGATTGAGAGATCGGCGGCGAGCGTTCGGTAGATGATCTGGTAGCGAGATGGAATGGCGGCTGCCGTGGCATCGGCATCCTCCACATCCCACTCGCAGTCCAATTCGCGGATGCCGAGACACAGGCCACCGAGATTGACGTCGGTCAGCAGCGCCAAGTGGGCAGCCACCAGCAACCGGTCGGCGATCACCTCTGGCGCGTCGTTGCCCGTTTCGCGCGCCAGCGCCACCACACGCACGACCAGCTCTCGCTCGACGCGGTCGTTGGGGCGCTGGGCAATGGTGTCCGACTCGGGGAACACCAGCAGCGCCGGAGACTGCTCGCGGGTGAGGCCGGTCGGCGGCGAGCGACGTACCTGCGCCCCGACTGTGGCGGCGACGGGCGTGAGTAATCCCGTCACCGCTTGCAGAATCTGCTCACGGACCGAGTTAGGCATGGCCGGCCTACAGTCGAGTGAGCGAGGCGCGGGCCTCGGTGCCGTCGCCCATCGCGGTCACTTCTCGGACCCGATAGGTCTGGCCCGCGATTTCCAGGGTGTTGCCGGCAGCCAGCAGCGGCAGCCGACTGACCGGATAACGGATGGTGTAGTTGCGGGAGACACCCAGACCATCGAGCACGTCCTCATCGGGTGCACGGAAATCAACCATGACCTCCGTGCTCCCGACGATTGCCCGCGTCAGCAGGTTTGAGCGTGCCGCCGCGTCGTAGATGTCCTCGACGAAGGCCATCAGGACGCCAGCACCTTCACCAGCACGGCTGGGCGATGACACATCGGCAGCGGGTTGGACTGGGTGTGGATGTCGGTGCCGCGCTCGAACTTTCGTGGCTCCTGCTTCGCGTACAGCGGCTGGCCCAGAGTGTTCGCCGTCTCGTTGAAGTCGGCTGGCGCGAAGTAGGTAGCGAACGTATCCACCGTGCCCTGCGGAAAGGCGTGCCCCTCGCCGGCAGCGATGAAGCGATGCACGTTGTCGTCGCCGTCGCTGGCTTCGCCGGAGTATTCCTCGAAGGTGATGCCGGCAAAGGTGAAGCCCGTGCGCAGATCGGAACGCAGGGCTAGGCCATCCTGCCAACGGTCGTAGGCGGCCTTGACGTTGTCGTGAGCGGTCAGCGCGTCGAAGAACTCCTCGGAGACCAGGCAGTGCACCCCGTTCATCCGCTCGCCCTTGAGATTCTTCTCGAGGTAGCGCTTGAGATCGAGGCACTTCTTCTTCACGTCCGTGGCAGCGTTACTCAACTGGAAGTTGACCACCTTGGGCGTGATGTCGAACAGGTCGAACAGGTTGTAGAGCTCCGAGCCGTCGGCATCGAGGATGATGCCCTTGAGCGCGCCGATGCGCAGGTGCTCCAGGGTGATGGAGTGCTTGTTGCGCATCGTCTGCAGGTGCTCGGCCATCACGGAGGCCACCGTCGACAGTTCGGTTTCCGAACCGAAGGCGCGGATGCCTTGGACTTCCTCGGGCAGCACCACGTCGTCGTGGGGGATGTGGGGGATGGCGAACGAGCGCAGCTTGCGCTTGCCGCGCTTGCCGACGGTACCGGGCGAGCCAACAGGCATGGTCGGTAGCAGGGTCAGGATGCCGTTCTTCTCCTCCACCACCACGGAACGGAAGCGCACCGGCTTGGCCGGGAACAACCCCATGCTTTCCATGAGGCCGTAGTTGTTGGGCAGGATGTTGATGGCGGCAGTCAGTGCTGACATCGAGAACGACGGATTGTCGAAGGGGTTGTTCATGGTCAGACTCCTTTGCGGATAAGGACGCCGAGGCTCTTCAGCTGCAGGACGGCGGCCTGCTTCTCGGCGACGGTGATGGCGGCGGGCCAGGTCAAGGCGTGGTCGGCGACGATGGCGTGACGCGCCACCATCAGCCCGTCCTCGCGGTCGATGAGTGCCGCGTCACACGGCTGCATCAGGACGCCAGCGGCGTACTGGCTGCCATCGGTGGCGCTCGGGTCGATTTGTTTCACCTTGCCGGTGGTGGTCACGATGCCGACCACTGCGCCCAAGGGCAGCGTCTGGCCGGAGGCGACCGTCACCTGGTCGCGGGAAAACAGGTTCGGCGCTTCGTACTTCAAGAGGTCGCCGAGATTGAGTCCTTCGGTGATGGCGGGCATATCAGTTCTCCTTGCCGGCACGGGCGCGAGCGGCCATCACCAGCGGGTTGTCGTTGAGGGATTGGGGATTCGGCTTGGCGGCATCCGGCGCGATGTGGCTCGTGATTTCCGGGCTGTCGGCACGGGCGGTGAGCAACTGACCGCGTACCGTGGCCGGCGAGGTGCGCGCCGCGAGATAGCCGGAAATGCGCTCGGGGCAGCCGGCCAACGCGCAGAGCTCGGCGACCTCCTGAGCGTCGTCGATGGTCATTTCCGGGGTGGACGTCGGAGGATCAGTGCGATCAGGATCAGCACCAGTCCCATTACCAGCAGGGGTTGCGGGTTCATTCATGGATGTCTCCAGTCTGAGTTGCGAAGAAATGCCCTGCGTGGCCGTCAGAGCCGGCAACACAAGACGTTGGGAAAGCGAATCGGTGAGTTCGAGCAGCACGTCATCGAAGGTGCCGACGGCATCGGCCAGGCCGGCAGCGACCGCGTCGGCTCCAAAATAGATGCCGGCTTCGGTGGCCCGGACTGCATCCGTCGCGAGACTCCGGTGGCTGGCGACGGTGTCGACGAACAGGTCATAGACGCGCCCGACCTCGGCCTTGAGGAAGGCGTGCGCTTCGTCGGAAATCGGCTCGTGTGGGTTAAGGTCGTTCTTGCGCGCCCCGGCAAAGACGGTGGTGTAGCGAACGCCGTCCTTCGCATCCTTCACCGACTGGTCGGCGTGCATCGCGATGACGCCGATGGAGCCCACGCCGCCGGTGCGCGTGACGATGAAGCGACTCGCCGCCGAGCCGATGGCATAGGCCGCCGAGAAGGCCATGTCGTTGGCCAGTGCCCAGACAGGCTTGACCTTGGTCGCGGCGCGCACCCGGTCGGCCAGGTCGAAAACGCCACCCGACTCGCCACCTGCGCTATCGATGTCGAGCAGGATCGCCGCCACGTTCGGATCGGCCACCACCGCATCCAGCATCGTGGCGAGCCCCTGGTAGCTGGCCAACCCGGACTCGGCTTCCAAACCGACCGTGCGGCGCACGAGCGTTCCGTAGACCGGCAGCACGGCGATGCCGGTGGCACCCATGGGCTGGGAACGATCCGGAATGGCGTTGCTCGGCACGGCGGCCTGTGGCAGGCCGATGCGCGGGCCCAGCACGGCGAGGATCACCTCGAGCTTGGGACGATGGATCATCAGCGGCGCGCCGAAGAGGCGTGCCGCCATATGTGGCAGCAAGTTCATGGGAATCTTTCAGGCAGGGGGCGTTGCGGTATCGCCAAGGGCGGCGTTGGGCTCGGCGCTGCCGCCGTCCTTGGACGTGCGGCGAGGGTCGGAGTCGAAAATCAAACCCAGTTCATCCGCCCGTGCGTTGTCGGCGGCGATCTCCCGGTCGACGTCCTCGGCATCCATGCCGAAGGCCGAAATGGCTTCTGAACGGGACATCAGGCCCGCACGAATCGCGAGCAGCATTGCTTTGAATTCCTTCTCGGGATCGACCCACTGCCAGCCCTGTGCAATCCATTTGCAGGCGGCGTACTCGCGGCGACGGCGCGTAAATCCCGGCGCAGCGATGGCTCCCGATAGGACTGCCTGATCAAGCCAGGCATTCCACACCGGGCGGCACATTTGGTGAACCAGCACGCCGTGCTGAATGGCTTCCATCCGGCGGCGAAATTCCAGCAGACCGGCACGGATCGACGAGTAATTCACTCCGGACAGGTCGCCAGTTAGTTGTTCGTAGGTGACGCCGATGGCGGAAGCCACCGCGCGGAATTGCGTGCGCAGAAACTCACCATAGGAGCCGCCAACATCGGCAGGGTCGGAGAATTTCACGTCCTCGCCCGGCTCTAGAATCTGCAAGGTGCCCGGCTCCAGACCCGCGAGCGCCACGCCGTCGGCATCCGACAGGCCTTCACCCATCAGGTTGTCCTCGGGGGCAAGGCGGGTGATGAAGCCGGCGAACATCGCGGCGGTTTTCTTGCGCACCAGTTCGGCGTCGTCGTACTGGTCGAGCTCGTTCAGCTTCACGAGCGCACGGGCCAGCCACGGCTCGCCACGAATCTGGCCGGGCCGCAGCACACGGTAGAGATGCATGATCTCGGCCGCCGGCACCCGCACCGTATCCTGCCCACCCTGTCCCGACATCGGTGAGAGCCGACCGTCCTCCGGGTGAGATCGATAGAGGTGGTAGGCCACGCGCCGCCCCATCGTGTCGAACTCAATGCCGGAGCGCACCACGTTGCCCGATGGCAGTTCGGTGTTGAGTGTCAGCGGCAAGTGCTCGGCTTCAAGCAACTGCAATTGAAGCGGCACGGCCAGCCTGTCCTCGGGACGGCGGGGGCGCAGCCGGATGAAGCACTCGCCGCCCTCGCACATCGCACGCGCGGCGAGGGACTGCAAACCATAGAAATCGGTCTGGCCGGTGGCGTCGGCTTCTTCCGTCCAGTCGCGCCAGAGTGCCTGGACGGCGACGCGGAAGGTTTCATCTTGCGCCATCGACTGCGGCTTGATGCCGGTGCCGACCGCATTGGCGACGAATGCCTCGATGCCGGCGTTGGCCCAAGCGTTCCGGCGTACCAGATCCCGGGATTTCACGCGCAGTTCGTTGGAAGTAGCGAGCATTGCAGCCACTGCACCGGGATTGCCGGGCATCCACGCGAGCGCGCGACGACCGCGCCCGGCCGCCTCGTGCACCGTAGCCCCGCCGAATAGGGTGCGAATTCGGGTCATCCAGCTCATCAGAACCCCTTCCCGGTGGTCACCCGAATCTGGCGCGGCGCGCGCGGATACAGGCCGGTAGCCACGGCATCCTTGTGCATCGCGGCTTCAACCTCGGCGATGGCCTGCTTCAGTTCCTCGACGGTGCGGTACTCGACGGTCTTGTCGCCGAAGGTCACGCGCTTCTCGCCCTTGGCCAGCGCATCGCGCAGGGCCTGCAACTGCACTTCGGTGTAGGTCGGCGTGCTCATCGATAGACCACCAGGCTGATCTCGGGCGTGTCGGCCAGCGACGCTGCCGAGCTGGTGCAGACCAGTTCGAGGTAATCGGCGGTCTTGCCATCAGTGGTGCCACGGGCCGCCGCGAAACGGATGGTTCCCGTCGCGGTGTTGCTCCTGCCCGTGGCGACCCAGCAGTACTTGGCATCGAGAAACGGCGTCTCGAAGTCGATGCGGTAACGACCTGTCCCCAAGCGGGTCACCGAGGCCACGTTGTAGGCGGCGCGAAGCTGGATCGCCCCGCCGACGTAGCCGAAATTCACCCAGGCGCGGGCGAGTCCCGGATGGTCGGGACGGATCAGTCCCTTGATCTCGGTGCCGATGCGGGTGGCGAGCGCCGACAGTTGGGCGGCGAGGCTCATCCCTTACACCAGTGCCGCGTTGAAGATCGCCACGAAGTCGGTGTTGGGGTCGCCGATGTCGGTGGCGGCCACCGCGCCGATGTTGCTGCGCGCTTGCGTCTGCTCGGGGACGGTCAGGGTCTGCGCGGCATCAAAGCGCACCCGCTTGTCGATGGCGGCGGTGAGCGCCGCGATGCCGGTCTGGTCGTTCTGCAACGCCTGCTGGAGTTCCAGCAGGGTGTCGAAGGCTGGGTCGGCACCGCCCAGGATGTCAGCCTTGAGGGCATCGAGCACCGAGACGATCTTCGACGAGGAGTAGGTACTGGTCGTGGCGACCGTCAAATCGTCGATGGCCACCGCCGTCAGGATGGCGGCCTTGAGTTCGTTGATGGCCGCGACCAGGCTCGACTTGTCGGTGGTGGTCAGCGCCGTCAGCGTGCCGGTGCGTCCCTTGACGGTGTTGAATTCCTCGGCGACGCGCAGGACGAAGCTGTTGAGTTGGGTTTGCAGACTCATGGTGGGGTTCTCCAGTGGTGGTAATCAACTGAACCAGCGGCTGCGAATCACGCGCCGGCCCGTTCTCGGGGTTCCAGAAACAGCGAGGCCACCGCGTTGGGTGGCCTCACTGAGTTGTTCGATTTGCGGATCGGGATCGCCGGGCGGCGAGAGTCCGATCTGTCGTTCCAGTTCACGCCAGTGCCGTTCCTCGAAGCGGTCGAGGCCGGCAGCACTCGCCGCCGCGCGGGCATACACGTAGCAGTCCAGGGCTTCGTTGCGCTCGCGCATCTTCTGCCACTCGCGGATGGCGAAGCCGTTGCGGTCGCGCCGCGTGATCAGCTGCTCGGCGCACAACTGCTGCACGAATTCGGCATCAACTTTGGGCAGATGCACGAAGCCGGTGGGGTAACGCAGGGTGACGCCGTCCTCCAGCACATCTGCCGCCTTGCGCAGGTTGTTGTAGAACTCCAGCTTGGCGATGCCGACCGCGACCGAGAACACCTTGATGCCGCGCCGCAGCTTCTTGCCACCCTGCGAAAGATCGACCGCCGTCGGCGTGCCGACCAGGGCCGCGCCCTTTGGCACACCCTTGACCGCCATCACGCGGGGATCGCGTACCAGCCGCACGAAGGTGTAAGCCTCCTGCGTGGCGAAACCCGTATCCAGGGCGAACCGTGCGAGCGGCAACTGCGCGCCAGACTCGTGCGACCACGTTTCGGCGATCAGCTCTCCGAGCCGCTTCCACACCGCGTCGCGGGCGGTATCGCCCATCAGTACGCGGTGCTCGACGAGCCAGGATTCCTTGCCGCGCCCGAATGCCCAGATCGAGGCCTCGATGCGATCCTTCTGCACGTCGGCCCCGCCGACCAGCAGCAGACCACTGGCCGGGATGCGGCCGATGGGATAGTCCTCGCGCCGCTCGATGAGCCGCTGCCAGTCGGGTGCTTCGCCTTCCTCGACCCAGGTCTCGCCGAGTTCAGTGTTCTTGAAGGTCTTGATGGCGGCTGCCGAACCCGATTCCTTGTTCACTGCGCTCTCCCATGCAGCGGCAATCTCTCGCCAGCTGCGCCATCCCACCGGGCTGTAGAGCGACGACAGATGGAACCCGGCCGTCTTGGCTCCGTTTTCCGGTACCAGTGCCCGCCACTCGCCGTGCTCCAGCATCCAGGTCTTGTGCTGCTCCGGAATCGGCGCGTCGCACGCCTCGCACACGTAGGCCGCCGTCTCCGGTTGCCCCTTCTCCCAGCGCAGCTGCTCGAAGCGCAGCCACTGCCGATGTGAGCAATGCGGGCACGGCAGGAAATAGCGCCGCTGATCACTCGCTTCGTACTCCCGCTCGATGCTGCTGGCACCCGCGATGGTCGGCGTCGAGACGATGAAAATCTTGCGCCGGGCGAAGGTGCGGGTGCGCGCCTCAGCAAGCGAGATCGCATCGCCCTCGCCATCGACGTCGGACGGGTAACCATCGACCTCGTCCAGGAACAGGTAGCGCACCGGCATCGAGCGTAGGCCGACCGCGCTGTTCGCGCCCGTCATCACCAACACGCCGCCGCGAAACTCCTTCGCCAGGATCGTGTTGCCGGCATCGCGACTGCGGGCCGGCGCAATCAGTTCGGCCAGCACCGGCGATTCTTCGATCAGCGGGTCGATCCGCTGCTTGGAATTGCGCTTCGCCATTTCCACCGTGGGCGACACGGCCATCATCGGCCCGGGCGCGTGATGGATCACGTACCCAATCCAGTTGTTGCCCATCTCGGTCGCGCCCAGCTGCGCCGCCTTCATGAACACGATCCGCTCGACCGCCGACATCGGTGACAGGCAATCCATGATCGCCTTCAGGTACGGTGTGCGGCTTGTGCGCCAGCGGCCCGGCTCGGCGGACGCCTTGCTGGAGAGCATCCGGTGGCGATCCGACCACTCGGACACAGTCAGCAGCGGATCGGGCGTCAGTCCTTCGCGCCAGGCGCGTTCGATGTCGATCCCGCCTTCGTAATCCGCATCCAGCATCAATCCACCCGGGGGCGAACGTCGCCCAATTCCTGCAAGTGTTCCCGCACGGCGGTCTCCAGTGCGACGTGCAGCGTGTGAGCATCGACGCCGAGCTTCGATGCCATCTGCCCAGAAATGCGTGCCGGCCAGTTGAGCCAGGCATCGCGCTCAGAACGCGCCAGCTTGAAGACGTGGGCGATGGCCTGTGGCCGGTCGACCAGTTCGCCCTTGAGGCGGGCGAGGCGCACTTTGTTGGTCTGCGCCTTGACGACCTCATTGACGGTGCGTGCCTGCAGCAGCGACGTACCACCGGCATTCAATGCCGGAGCAACCGGATCGCTGGCAGGTTCCTTGACCGCGACCGTTTCAGCCCGGCGCTTGGTGCCTTCCTTGGGCGTGTCGGAATTTTTCGCCCACTCCCGGTCGGCCTTGTCCGGGTCGACGCTGCCATCGGCCTCGGGCGTGATCCGCCCGGCACGAATGGCCTTGTGAACAGCGGTGTCCGACACACCTCGGTGCCGGGCGTAGGCGCGAATCGACAGTCCCATGATCTCCATCAAGCATTGGTGCGGCCCCCGATCAGATTCAGCTTGGCTTCTCTCTGGAACAGCGCGTTCATGCCATCACCATCAACGACGCCACAAGGAGACGCACATGAGCAAGCAAGCCACCCAGGTCACCCAAGCCCTCGAAACCCTGCTCCAGCAGATCGCGCTGGACCACCTGTTCATCGAAACCCTGGAAACCCGCAACAGCGACCGGATGGACTTCCACGAGGTCAGCGTCTGGGGCGTCAAGAGCGCCCTGATTGCGGCCTACGAGGCGGGCCGGCAGGCCGCGAAGTAGGGCTGAAACAGAAGCGGAAAGCGCTTGGCTTCACTCTCGATCAGCGCGTTCATGACCACACCATCAACCACCACGAAGGAGCATCAAATGACCACCATCCAACTGACCCCGGCCCAGCACGCCATCCTCGCCTACGCCATCGAACACACTGGCGGCAAGATCGAGTGGTTCCCTGACAACATCAAGGGCGGTGCCCGCATCAAGGTGCTGGAGGGCCTGTTCAACAAAGCCCTGATCACCCGCGACAGCACCGACTGGTTCGTCGCCGCCGAGGGCTACGACGCCCTGGGGCGCGCCCGGCCGACGCCGGCCACCCTTCACCCCGACCCCGAGGTCGAGGCCGCCGTGTCTGCCGCAGAGGCCAACTGGGCGCAAGAAAAACAGGATGCGGCCAAGCAACTGCTCAAGGTCGGCGTCGAGGGCAAGCCCCGCACCCGCGAGAACAGCAAGCAGGCCACGGTGATCCGGATGCTGCAGCGCCCGGAGGGAGCCACCATCAACCAGATCTGCGCGACCACCGGCTGGCAGGCGCACACGGTGCGCGGCACCTTTGCCGGCGCGTTCAAGAAGAAACTCGGGCTCACCATCACCTCGGAGAAGCCCGATGGCGGCGAGCGCATCTACCGCGTCAGTTGATTTCGAGACGGGGTGGCGGCATATCCACGCCACCCCGAAGCGATCTCCTAAATAGCTTGGCTTCCCGATTGAACAGCGCGTTCATACGACTGTCATCAACACAACCAGGAGCAACTGCCATGACCACCGAAATTAGCAACCACGCCAACCCTCTCCGTGTCCGCTTCACTCGCAAACCCGTCGACCTGCAGGAGGTGCTGGCGGCCACGCCCTACGACGAACGTCCAGAGCCGGTGATCATCAGCGAATCCCGCGAATTGACTCCGGCCGAGTACGATGCTTTTACCAGCACGCTGCTGCAAGATCGCGACTGGCTGGCCGGCAAAGGCGGGTACCCTGACCAGACCACTCGGCATGTCGTCGAAGTCAAGGCCGAGAATCGCAAGACCCTGTACGTCGACCCCTCGGGCAGCGCCTACGGGCGTTACGTCGGCATTGCCATCGAGGGTTGAAAATGATGCAGAAGGCACTTGGCTTCTCAATCGAACAGCGCGTTCATACGGGTGTCGCAACGATCAACCCGAAGGAGACAATGATGACCACCACCAAGCAAATTCCCGCCACCCAAAACGAAGCCTGGGGCTTTTGGGGCACCATGAACAACGATGCCCAAGCCGCCTGGCCCACCGCGATGACCGCGATCTCGGACGCCACCTGCCAGCCCCTCGAATCGGTCAGGGCCTTCCTCGACAGCCGCCACGGGCGGCACTTTGCGGACGATGTCCTGAACGAGATGATCCGGGGCCACGCCATCAAGCAAGCGGTCGACGCGGCGGTTACCCGCTGGATGGGCTGGACGATTGGCCGCCAAACCAGCAAGGAGTACGGCATCCCACGCGGCATGCCTTACCTGACGGGCTTTGTGATTCACTGCGAGATCATCGACGAAGAACTCGCCGCCTGATCGAAGGCGACGCCATCCCCAAACCGGGTGGCTTCACCGCCGCTGAAATCCTGCCAGCGGCGCACGATCACATCCACGTACTTCGCGTCGAGCTCAATGAGCCGCGCCCGCCGCCCCGATTTCTCGGCGGCAATCAGCGTGCTGCCGGATCCACCGAACGGGTCGAGCACCACGTCACCCGGACGACTCGAATTCCGAATCGCCCGCTCCACCAGTTCCACCGGCTTCATCGTCGGGTGCAGATCGTTCTTCTGCGGCTTCTTGATGTTCCATACGTCGCCCTGGTCGCGGTCGCCGCACCAGTGGCGCTCGCCGCCTTCCGGCCAGCCATAGAGGATGGGCTCGTACTGGCGCTGGTAGTCGGCGCGCCCCAGGGTGAAGGTGTTCTTGGCCCAGATGATGAACGTCGACCAGTGGCCGCCGCCAGCCCGGAAAGCGGATTGCAGCGTATCCAGTTCGCTGGAGGACATCGCCACGTAGACGCCGCCACGACAATGGGCCAGCGTCGGCGTCAGTGCCGCCAGCAGGAAATCGTAGAAACCCTCGCCAAGATTGTCGTTGAGGATCGCGCGGTTCTTGCCGCGCATCTTGTCCTTGGCGCTGTTGGCATAGTTCACGTTGTAGGGCGGGTCGGTGAACACCATGTCGGCCAATTCGTCGCCCAGCACCGTGGCGTAGGCATCGGCATCGGTTGCATCGCCGCAGAGCACACGGTGCTCGCCGCAGACCCAGACATCGCCCGGGTGGGACACCGGCGTCTCCGGCACTTCGGGGGCGGCGTCCTCGTCGGTCTGCCCCTCGGTGTTCGTCTCGCCGCCGGCGAGCAGATCAGCCAAGGCATCGGCGTCGAAGCCGGTCAGGGTCAGATCGAAGTCATCGTCCTGTAGCGCCGCCAGTTCCACCTGCAGCATCGCCTCATCCCAGCCCGCGTTCTCGGCGATGCGGTTGTCCGCGATCACCAGCGCCCGGCGCTGGGTTGGGGTCAGATGGTCAAGCACCACCACCGGCACCAGTTCGATGCCGAGCTTCCGGGCGGCGGCCAGACGTCCGTGCCCAGCGACAATCACGCCGTCGCTGCCAGCGAGGATCGGATTGGTGAATCCGAACTCCGCAATCGATGCCGCGATCTGCGCCACCTGCGAATCGGTATGGGTACGCGCGTTCCGGGCATAGGGCACGAGCCTTGCGGTCGGCCACTGCTCGATCTTGTCGGCAAGCCAGGAGATGCTCATGCTTGTGCTCCCAATCGTTCGGCGGCAACCTCCTCGAAGGTCTGTCCGGTGGCCACCAGGGTCACCGGCACGTCTGGGAAGTTCTGCTGGAAGCGCTTGACCGTCACGTCGACGTACTCGGGGGCGATCTCCGTCGCCCGGGTCACTCGCCCGGTACGCTGGGCGGCGAGGATGGTCGTGCCCGAACCGCAGAACGGCTCGAACACAATCTCGCCCTCGTCGGTGTAGGACTCCAACACGAACTGGGGCAGTGCCACCGGGAACACGGCTGGGTGATCGATGTCCTGCCCGATCTTGCCCTTGTGCCGCATGATGCGAACCACTGAGTCAGGGATGCGAAAGTCTTGAGTGACCGTGCCCACGTGGTTCCACGCAGTCTTGCTGCCATCCTTGTTGCGCATACCACCGGCGCTCGTGCCATCCCCGCGCAGATGGGTGTCGCGCCCGGCATAGATGCAGGGCACGATCTTGTTGGGGCGGCGCGCCTCGCTGTCCTTCCGGTTGAAGTGAAAAACGAATTCGAAGGCCGGCGCGAGCCGGCCATTCCAATCTCCGGGCAATCCCGGCCCCTGATCCCAGACGTACCAGGCGAAGCGCCGCCAGCCTTGAGTACGCATCCAGTCGAGCCAGGCGTCCCAGTACGGGATGACTTCCTGCTCGCGGTGGATCAGCCCGAGATTGACCAGCACCTGGCCGCTCGAGGCCATCGGCAGCTGGGCGAATACGCCGCGCATCAGGGCATCCCAATCAATGATGGTGTTCGTGTAGTCACGCTGGTTGCTGTAGGGCGGTGAGGTGAAGCAGAGCGCCGCCAGCTCGCCAGCCATCAGGGCCGCGACCACCTCGGCATCGGCTGCGTCGCCGCAAATGACACGATGCGCGCCCAGCTGCCAGACATCGCCGTTCCGCGAGACGGGCGTCGCCGGAGCGTCCGGGACATCGTCCGCCGCATCAGGCTCATCGCTCTCCTGCTCGTCGCCGGCCTCGTCACCAACCGCGACATCGGTGGCGAGCAGTTCCTCGATCTCGGCATCGTCGAACCCGGTGAGCGCGAGGTCGTACCCGGCCTCGGACAGCTCGGCCAGTTCCAGCGCCAGCATCGCGTCGTCCCACCCGGCATCGAGCGCCAGGCGGTTGTCGGAAATCACATAGGCCCGCTTCTGGGTGGGCGACAGGTGAGCCAGTTCGATGACCGGCACTTCGGTCAGATCCAATTTGCGCGCGGCCGCCAGCCGACCGTGGCCGGCGATGATGCCGTTCTCGCCGTCCACCAGGATCGGATTCGTCCAGCCGTACTCGACGATGCTGGCGGCGATCTTGGCCACCTGCTCGTCGGTGTGCGTCCTCGGATTCCGGGCGTAGGGGATCAGCGTCTCGACCTTGCGGTACTCGACGTTGAGCATGTTCAGTTCAGGTTTCCCAAAAAGGTGCGGCCCGGACGGGTGAAAGGAGGAAAGCCCCGTCACGGGCCGCGAGGGTCGCTGCTGCGGTAGAAACTAAAAGGCCCGCGCTGTGGCGGGCCGGTCGGACTGGGGTGCAAACCTGCAAACCCTGCAAACCTCGGTTTGCAGTTTGACGCTAGCGAAATGCCGCGCTCGCGCCCCCCGCATGGGATTTTGGAAAGGAAGGACCCCTCTTGATTCGTGAGACCTTCACTGCCCGCACCGCTGTCCAGAAGATAGCTGAAATACTACCCCTGATCGGCCACCTTTGTTGCAGGGGGAAAAGTCGCGTTCTGCAACCGATGGCAGCACATGACAGCCCATGCACAACCAATCGCGCTGAAAGACTATCCCGCGACAGTGCGACCGTTCAGTTGATCCGCCACCGTCTGCAATGCCCGTTGCCAGCGCCGCCACGCCGTCGTCCGGTCGCAACCGAAGCGACGACAGATGTCCTTCCACTCGCGCTGCTTGGCACGCATCCAGATCAGGTGGCGTTGCTCCTCCTCAAGCCATTGCACCCAGCGCATCGTCTCCAGCATCCGGTCGATGGCCTCGGGGGTTGGTGGCAGTGGTCGGTAGTGGTAGTCCCTGTCTGCGAACCCTTCCCAC
The DNA here is from genome assembly GCA_021845865.1 of Pseudomonadota bacterium. Taxonomy (GTDB): domain Bacteria; phylum Pseudomonadota; class Gammaproteobacteria; order Burkholderiales; family UBA9220; genus UBA2239. The sequence goes on from JAJZVC010000002.1 coordinate 20,226, forward strand.
TCCTTGCGCACGAAGGCAGGCCAAACGCTGAAGTAACCCTGCACCCTGACCGGAGGCAGTCGCCGCCCCGTTTCGGTTGCCTCGGCAAATCGAGACGCCACGTCATCCATCGTCCATTCAGCCATGACGTTTCCCTCCGTACAGACGTTCCCCAATGCGTCGCACAATCTCCCGCTCGACGAAATCGAGCCTGGCATCCTGCTCGGACACCACGAGGATGTGCTGGTCGCGCCAGCCGGTTTGCTTGATCGTTTCCAGGTCGGTGGTCTGCGGTTGCAGGCGACCGAGAGGGCAGCGGTATTGCTGTGCCGGGATCTTCACGTCACACCTCCTGCGTCTCAATGGCCCAGTGCAGCAATGCCAGGGCATCGGCTTCGTTGTCGTCGCTCGGGCTGTGACCACGCGATTGGACGGACGCGATCATCTCGTCCTTACCGGCATTACCTTTGCCGGTTGCGTGTTTCTTGATCGTGCCGACCGGGACCCCCTGATAGGGGATGTTCTGGTGCTCGCACCAGGCGGTGAGGTGGCCCATGAAACCGCCGTAAGCGTGTGCGGCATCCACGCCCGCGTGTCGCCGAACCTCTTCGAAGTACACCGCGTTGATGGAATGGCAGGCCGACAGCAGTTCGTTGAGCCAGCGCTTGAATCGCAGGAAGCGCATTCCGCCGCCCTCGAATCGCTGCGGCTTGAAACATTCCGTGCCGCTGATGATGCTGCCATCCAAGTGGTGCAGCGCCCACCCGGTTTTCGTGCCCAGATCGAGGGCCAATATCGTCGTGTTCATGTGTTCAGTCCTTTTTCGCTCTCGGTCTGACGCATCTGACACGGAATGTCGAAACTCTCCATGAGGCGCACGCACGCGCACACGCGTAGGAGTTACGACGAACTGCGTCAGCTGCGTCAGACGGCGTGGTTTTCATAGGGGTCAGTTGTCTGCGTAGGGGGTGTAGGCGGGCGCGGGTGGGTTCTTGAGGCCGATCCCCTGAAATCCCCGCACCCCTACGCTGTTGCGCCATTTCTCAATTCCGCGCGTGATGAGCAGATCGGAAAACCGCCGCTGCGCACCGATGAATTCGCCCGCCGCTTCGGCCCACTGCTTCCAGTCGTTGAATAGTTCGGCGGTCAGCGACTTGGCGTTGGGTTCACGCACGCAACGCTCCTCCAGCCAACGTCCCAGCGCATCCTCGGCCTCGAAATACTCCTCGGTCGCGTCGACCACCTGCTGTGGTGGATCGAGCCGCCCAAGGCGCTGCCAGTTCAGACAACCCTGCACAGCCCAGGCCAGAATGCCGTCACGCTCTGCCAGCAATTTCTGCTGGAGGTGCTTGTCGCGGCGCTCGGGCGGCACGGTGATCGTGAACGGGATCAGGTGCAGTCGCCGTTTCATCGCTTCGTCGATGTTGCGGATGGCAGGCTTGTGGTTGCCTGCCACGAACAACTTGAACTGCGGGAAGAACTCGAAGAAGTCCTGGCGCATGAATCGTGCGGAAATCTTGTCGCCCCCGGTCAGATTCTTGACTTTGGATTCGGCCCAGCGTCGCCCCTGTTCGGTTTCGATGGCCGCCACGAAGCGTGCGCCGCGTAACCCAGCCATATCGGTCGGATGCCGGTCGGTGCGCGTCTCCATGAAGGTATCCATCGGCGCATTGGTCGCGTAGTCACCGAGGATCGTGGCCAGCGTGTTCACGAATACCGACTTGCCATTCGCGCCCGTCCCGTACAGGAAGAACAAGGCGTGCTCCCGGGTAGAGCCGGTGAGCGCGTAGCCAACCACTCGTTGCAGATAGGCCTGCAGCTCCTTGTCGCCGCCTGTCACCTCATCGAGGAACTGCCGCCAGGTCGGACAATCGCCCCCGGGTGTGGCGGTGGTGATCTTGGTGATGCGGTCGGCGCGTTCGTGCGGGCGCTGCCTGCCTGTCTTGAGGTCGACCACGCCGCCCAGGGTGTTGAGCAGCCAAGGATCGGCATCCCACTCGTCGCTGGTGGCAGCGTGCCTGCGATCCGCCCGTGCCAGCCGTTCCACGCCGCCGACCGTGCCGGAACTGGCGAGCTTGGCAGCCACCTTGGGGTTCTCGGCGCGCACGGCGGTATGCCGGCAAACACTGCGGATCAGGTCGGTGGCCGCCAGCGTGTCCTCGGTACGCCAGCGATTGCCGTCCCACACCAGCCAACGACCCCAGGTCGCAACATAGCGCCAGTCGCGGTGGTAGCGCCGCGTGAACGCCAGGGCCAATGCGTCCTCCGTACCCCAGACCGATTCGTCGCTACTGACCACGGGCTCGGCGGCCACGGTGACGTCGTGCATCTGTAGGCGCGGGCCATGAGCGAGAAAGGCCGCGACGTCAAAGCCTTCGGCGATGGCGTCTGCCGCATCCCATCCCTCAGCCGCTTCCTCGGGCGGGTACAGGATGTGGCAGGTCTTTGCGCCTGCCGACAGAATGGCCTGCGCTGCCTGCGTCGCGTACTCCCAGCCCGGCTTGTCGCGGTCAGGCCAGATCAGCACGGACTTGCCGGCCAGGGGCGACCAGTCGGTTTTCTCCACCGGGGCATTCGCGCCATGCATCGCGGTGGTGGTCACGATGCCCGCATCGATGAGTGCCTGCGCGCATTTTTCGCCTTCGACCAGCACCACTTGCGCGGCATTTGTCATCCCCGGCTGGTTGAAAAGCGGGCGTGGCTCGGGTGGAGCCATCTTGCGCCGCTTGGCATCCCATGGGCGGAACTCCTTCTTGCGACCGGGTGGGTCGTAGCGGTAAACGACCGCGATCAGCTTACCCGTGACGTCGAAGTAGTCCCACTTGGCAGTGGCCGGGCCAAGGTCGTCAACCGGAGCTTCCTTCTTGGCGCGGCGCAGAGGCACCGACCGAGAACGACCGAGCAGATCGGCAGCCTCGTCGAGCACCCGGAGAAAGTCGGTGTGGACGTTGGCTCCGAGATAGGAAGCGATCAATGCGAAGATGTCGCCGCCATCGCCTGTGGCACGATCCGTCCAGAGTCCTGTCTTCTCGCCGTCGAGCACCACCTCGAGACTGTCGCCGGGACTGCCCAGCACGTCGCCGATCAGGAATTTGCCCTTGCGCTTCTTGCCTGCCGGGAACATCGTGGTCAGCACCGATTCCAGACGAGCGAGTAACTCGGCGCGCAGTTCCTCTCGTTCGGCGTCGCGATTGTTTTCGGTGGGTTGCGGGGTGTCGTTGAAGTCAAGCATCCGCAGTGCCTCCCTGCGTCGTCGCCCATGTGGAGAGTTCCGATATCCGAAAGCGCACCATCTGGCCGACCCGATAGTGCGGGATACGCTTCGAAGCACGGCTGCTGGGCTTGGTGAAGAAATGCAGCGGCAGAGCCAATGTGTGTGCGGCGTGCTGCGCGCCGACCATCGGCTCCACTACCGGCGGTTGTAAATAGAAATGCCTCATGGGGTTGTCCTCCAGCAGCGGTCTTGCCATGCGCACATCCGGCATTCGAAGTGGGTCGGGTCAATGAAGGCGCGCGGCAGGAGTTCTCCCGCCTCGGTTGCCGTGATGACCTTCACTGCCCGATCCGACATGCGCTGGGCCAGGGCTGCATCAAAGGGCACGGCCTCGGTGTAGATTTCCATCGTGTCGGCGTTGAGCGCCGTGAAGATCGCCGGGTGCTCGTGCAATTCGAGATAGGCTTGATAGATCGCCATTTGCGCGGCATAGACGGGCTTGACCACGGCAAGGCGGTTCTTCTCCAGATCGCGCCAGGACTTGTTGCCCAGACACTTGTTCTCCCAGAGCGCGGGATAGGCGAAGCCCTCCGGGCCGCCGACGATGACGCCGTCGATGTGGCCCTGCAGGCGGTCGTCAGCCACCGAGAAACCGAACTGCTCGCCGTCGGGCTTGCGGGTGCGCAGGTCGAACCCCGCGTCCCGCAGCCACGCGACCATGCAGTCCTCCATGACGTGACCACGCTCGAAGATGCGCAGCATCCGCCCAGGGATATCACGCCCGTGGTCGTTGGGAGCCTTTGCGTACTCGAACTGCAGTGCGCGCTCGCAGGCCACGCCAAGACGCGAGGCCCCGAGGTACTGGCGTTCCGTCTGGCGGGCGCGAGCCTGCTGCATCCCGGCGTCGACCAGGGCGGTGATCTGGCCGGAGATGCTCGATGAGGAGTTGAAGTCGATCATGGCTTCGTCTCCCAAGGCAGGTCGTCCTCTAGGTCGGAGAAGGGGCTGGCCATCGGATCGGGCATCGGCGGCAAGCCCCGTACGGGCGGGAACTTGCTCTGCTCGTGGTGCGCGACCATCGCGTCCGACCAGCAGGTGACGATGGCGTCGATCACCTGCAGCGCCTCAGATTCGGAGTAGTCGCCGAGCGGCTTGGCAAAGCCGATCTCGCCCGCCGCCTCGCCGAAGGCCTTGAGGCACTGCTTCATCGCGGCAAGCTCGATATCAGACGGATCGATCATGGCGACCCCCTTGATATCGATTCGGCCTTCCTTGGCGCGCAGCCAGTTGCCGTAGAGCAGGTGGAAGGTGTCCTGGCAGCGGCGCGAGCAGAACACCCAGTCGATGGGGTAGCGCTGCGGGTCGGCTGTCTTGAATCGACCGTCCGAGTGCCCGTAGCCGCGTGCTTGACGTTTGCAGACCCAACATTTCACGCCTCCCCCTCGAACTCATCGAGCAGCAGGCCCAATTGCAGGGCAGCGCCAGCGAAGGCGGCCTCACAGCGGCGCTTGAAGTCAGGGTAGCTCATCGAACTGCGCGCGATGGCCGTGACCGCGTGAATCTGCGATTCCAGATGCGCGAGTCCTTGGTCGGACAACCACTGGTGGTGCTTCTGCGAGATACCCTTGCGGTTGCGGATCTCGCCCAGCAGATCCTCCGGCAACACCGGGCCGTACACCCAGCGCAGCGTGATCTGGCCGATGACGTGCGGCGGATTCTGCTCGTGCCCCTGATATCGCCAGTTGAAGAGGCGGTACAAAGCCCGGTAATAGTCGGGATGGAAGCGCCGCTCCCACGATGAGCAGGATTGCCGCAGCAGCTTGGAGATCAGTTCCTGCAGCGCGTCGGGTGCGCGGTGGTACTGGAACCCGGTCGCCTCGTCGATCAGCGCGGTTTCGCCGGTGACCGCCAGAGCCGACAGAATCTTGCGGCAGTTGGGGATGAGGTGCTGGCGCTTGGGATGCAGCTGTCCGAGCAATGCGGCATCGATGACGCCGAGTGCCACATCACCCACAATTCCCGCCGGAAAGAATGTCCCGGTCTGCCCCGAGGGTAGGCGTACCTTTGCGTACCCTTTTTTCTCGAACGCTGACAATGACTTAGCGGCAAATTCGCGGATCAAAGCGCCAATCTGCGTACCAGGGCTTTTTTCCCGCAGACCCAGAGCACGAGCCAGTTGGCGCTGGACGTAGCCGCGTTCGCCGTTGGTGAGCACAACAGCTTCGCAGTCGAGATCACCGAAATGCACGACGCCGTAGTGGCTGGCGGTGAGGACGGATGTGTTCATGGCCATCTCCTCACTGTGCCCAGGACGGTTTGCCCGTCACGGGTGCGTGTTGTTGGGACGGTGCCGAGTAAGCAGGAGCCGCCTGCGCCGAAGCACCGGAAGTACCACCATTGGTGGTTTTGGGCGGCACCCCCATCAACTTGGCGTAATCGGGGTGGTCGGGTTCGACCGCGACCTTGACCACGTTGCGGTCTTGGCCATTGCTGTCCTTCTCGATGTCCACGCGGGCCAGGAACTCCAGGCCATCCAGTTCGTGGAAGCCCTGGATGCGGCGCGCGGCGGTGGCCTGCGGGCTGTTGTCCTGCGGATGAACGTTGCGGGCACTGTTGAGCGCGGCGCGGATAAAACTGCGCCCCATCTGTCCCCAGGTCGGCCCCTTGCGGGAGTAGAGGCCGATGTTCGACCACAGCTTGCGCTTGGCGTACTCGCCGCCGGTGATAACGAACTCGGCGGCGAGATAGACCGCTCCAGTGTCGAAGGACTCGGTGGCGTAGCCGCCCGTCCAGCCCTGACTCGCATCGTCATGGCCGCCCGGCTTGAAGGTCATGCGCATCGGAGCGATGACCCCTTTGGGGATCAGATCGAAGCCGGACTGTTGGGGATCAGCATCTTGAAAATCAAAATAGTTGGACGACATGGCAATTACTCCTTGGATTCGGTGGTGTTCGGGGTCGCGGACGTGGCCGATGCGCACTTCGCGATCAGCGCGCCGAGATGCGGCGGTTCCAGCAGGTCGAGACGACCGCTGCGGTCTTTGGCCGGGAAGCCGTAGGGATTGACGGTGTGCGTGACGAAGGCGCGGTAGGCGCTGCCGTCCTCGGCCTTAATCTCGGCCAGCGTCACGACCTCGTCGACGATGCCGGGCAGTTCGAGACTGGTCTTGCTGCCCTCGATCTGCGGCACGAACACCTTGCGGTTGTAGTCGTCGAGCCGTTCGTCGAGGATGGCGACGAACACGACGTTCTTGCCGCGCGCGTGTTGCAGGTGGGTCAAGGCGCTGACCATCTCCTGACCGAGCAGGCCGTAAGCACCGCGCATGTCGGGCTTGCCAGTTCGGTCGCTGACCGCACCCGGTTGCGTCTTGCACCACGCGAAGCATTGGCGCGAGAGCTGTGTGATCGAGTCGAGGAAGAAGGTCTGGTAGCGGTCGAGCTGCGCGGGATCGCCGAACTTCTCGACGACGTGGTCGTAGTGCGCCTGCGAGAACGCGGCCTCCGGCGGCAGCGACTTGTCGGGGCCGGCGAGGAACACGAAGAAGTCGCGCGACTCCGGCCACGAGGCCGGGCGAATGGTGTCGCCGGGCCAGTCGGCTACGGCCAGGTCGCCCGCCTCGATGTCGAGGAACAGCGTGGTGGCCGGGTCGAGATCTTTAAGCCGGGTGGTCTTGCCGATGCCGGACTTACCGAGCATCAGGAGCTTCACGCCTTTGCGTTCTGCCATCCGCTCGATGGCGGATACGATGGGGAGCTTTTTCATGCCGCCTCCCCGTCGATGGTCAGAGTGATGGTCGGCTTGCCTTCCTCGACGGTGCGCGCGGCGGCGAACTGCTGTTGCAGCGTCTGTGGCCAGTTCGTGTACCGGGACTCGGACACAGACAACTTGACGTCGAGGTAGTCCTCGACCTTGTCGCCAGAGGCCACGATGCGCTCGGCAATCTCCTTCAGAATCGTCTGGTTCCAGTTGACCTTCTTTGGCAACTCGAACTTGACGTGTAACGGGCCGTCGCTGATGTGGGCGGTACCAAAATCGCGGCCAGATTCCCGCAGTGCGACGCGGGCCAGCTCGCCGAAACGCTGCGCCTTGGCGGCATCCAGCTTGGTACGCAGTTGTTTGAGGTAGACGATGGCCTCGTCGACGTGGCCCTCAGACTCCACAAGGTCACGAATCGGCAAAGACACCAGTTGGGCGACCGTCATGCTGGCGAGGTCTGCTGGATAGTGGGTAAGGTCTTTCATGGCCATCTCCTCAACCCGGTACACGTTCGGAGGTCGAGACGTAGAGGTGGCGTTTCTCGTAATCGAGCACGCCGTTCTCGCCGTCCAAGGGATAGGCCACCTTCTTCGAGAACTTATTGAAGACTGGGCCCCGGCCAAGACCGCGCCAGCGCGTGAGCGTCTTGGGGGACATGCCCCAGCGGCTGGCCAGCTCGACTTCGCTCAGGAAGCGGCGCTCGGACAGCGCCGGAGACTGGGGGGACGGCGTCGAGTTGAACCCGACGCCGGAATTGAGGCTCGGTTTGCCACCGAAGCCAGGGGACATTGCCATTGAATAGGCCATTGCCATGCTCCTTTCCCGTTCAGGGATTGGGGCGCGAGCGGTGGCCAGTCCTGTACTGGCCGTTGATGCCGTTTCACGCCTTCATCGGGGAAGGCGCTACATCCGGCGTAGCAACAGCTACATTTGGCGTAGCGGAAAACTTTTTTTCTCGGCCCTCCGCTAGCCGAGTGACGCGATCAACCGGCGTTGCTCATCCCAGTCGAAGGGCACCTTGGCCCGCAGAATGGCCTCCAGCGACACAGCCCGAGGAAGTGTTCCGTTGTAGGCGGCCTGGACGATGTCCGGGGCGAGAAGCGCCAGCCGCAGCATTTCGTTGATCGTGGCGCGGTGGATGCCCTCGCGCTCGGCGATTTCCATCGTTGTGGCCACCGCCCCGGTATCGAGCAGTTGCTGCCAGTAGATGCCGCGCCCCATTGCCTTGAGCAGGGGCTGATCCTGCTCGGGGGTGAGTACGGGCGACGCCGTGACGGCAACCGGCTGGCTGACTCCGTCCGGGGCGACGATCACCTTCTTGATGCCCCGCTTCTTGAAGTGGAAAGGCACAAAGGTGGTGATCCGCACGCCGCCGCTTTCCAGTGGATGGCGGCGCTCGTGGGGCAACCCGTCGCCGATCAGCTTTTTGGATGAGCGATTCACGACGCCACCTCGATTTCCAACAGCTCTCCACCGATGGTGTCCGGACTCAGTTCCCCTGCCAGTTCTCGCCATCCTGATTCGCGCCAGACAATGTCAACGCCGTCGGAGAGCAACTGGACCCGCTCAATCAGCAGATTAACCAGGCGCACCTGCTCGGCAGGGAACAGTTGCCGCCAGACGTCGCCGAGGCGGCGCATGGCCAACACGGTGGTCGGTTCGTCGATCTCCGGGTATTTGTCGCAGACGGTATTCCAGACCCCTTGGATGCTCTCCGGTGACTGGAGCGCGCCCACCAGCAGGTTCACCACCACTTCCTCGATCTGGTCGGCCGGAATCATCCCGGTAGCGCTGCTGCGGTAGCCGTACCGCCTGTCCGCCTTCGGGATGTAGTAGCGGTATTTCTTGCCCGAGGGTTTCTTGCTGTAGGTGATGTGGTACTTGCCGCCGTCAGGCCCGTACATCAACCCGCGCAGCAAGGCATCGGTTTTGTGGCGGGTCTGGGTCTTGCCCATCCGCTCGTGCGCATCCTCGGCCAGGATGGCCTGCACCCGATCCCACAATTGCCTGCTGATGATCGGCTCGTGCTGGCCCGCGAAAACTGTACCCTTGTGGCAGATCTCTCCGACGTAGATCGGATTGCGCAGCAGCTTGGAGATGTACTTCTTGTCCATCGGCGTTCCGTTACGCACGCCGCCGTTCTTCAAACGGTTGGGCTTGGTGGTGATGCCTTCGAGGGAGATTTCCCGGACGATGTCGGTGATAGATCGCAGCTCGGTGAATCGCGTAAAAATGCGCCTGATGATCTCGGCGTCCTTGTCCTCGATGATGAGCTTGCGGTCTTTGACCTCGTAGCCCAGAGGCGTGTAGCCGCCCATCCACAGGCCCTTGCGCTTGCTGGCCGCAATCTTGTCGCGGATGCGCTCGCCCGTGACCTCGCGCTCAAACTGGGCGAAGGACAGCAGGATGTTGAGCATCAGCCGCCCCATCGAGGTGGTGGTATTGAACTGCTGCGTGACCGAAACGAACGACACCTTGTGCCGCTCGAAAACTTCGATCAGCCTGGAGAAGTCGGTCAGGCTGCGCGTCAGGCGGTCGATCTTGTAGACCACCACGATATCGATCTGGTCGGCGGCGATGTCGGCCATCAGGCGCTTCAAGGCCGGGCGCTCCATGTTGCCGCCGGAGTAGCCGCCGTCGTCGTAGTCGTCGCCCACCGGCATCCAGCCCTCAGCGCGCTGGCTCACGATGTAGGCTTGGCCCGCCTCGCGCTGGGCATCGAGGGAATTGAAGGACTGGTCCAGACGCTCGTCCGTGGAAACGCGTGTGTAGACGGCGCAGCGCTTTTTGGTCACGACGGCGTTCATTTCGCACCTCGCTTCGATTTGCCCTTGATGATTCCGAAGAACAGAGGCCCAGACCATTGGGTGCCGGTGATGTGGCGGGCTACGGCAGACAGGCTCTTGTAACGGCGGCCCTCGTACTCGAAGGTGCCATCAGCCTGCGCCGTGACGCGGTGCTCGCGGCTGTCGAACTCCCGTACCAGCACCGTGCCGGGCACGACCTGGACCTCGACGCCACGCTGCGTTTTGATGTTGGATTGGGCTTCGCCGATCCGCGCCATCTGGGTCTGCACGACCAGCTTCGTGCTCAGTGCTTCCTCCTGAATCTTGTAGGCGACGCGGCCTTCGACGTAGGCGCGGTTGTTGTGTGGTGGGCGGCGCGGAAAATACTTGTCCCAAAGCGCCCACAGATCGTTCATGGCCAGCCTGGGCAGATTGGCAATTTGCGCTGCCAGGGACGGGCCGGTTATCGGTATATTCATTTGCAAACTCCTTCTGTAGAGGGGTTTGTATGAACGCGCTCGGGTGGCGAGAAGCCAAGTGGAATATCGCTGTCTCGTGGCCGGCTGGAGTGCAGGCGGGCAATGGCGGCGGCGATAATTTCTGCGGCCTCACGCGCCCGCTGGCGGGGAGACATCAATTCGGGAAGAGTTCGTTCGACGGTCATTTCGGCATCCAGTAAAGTAATCAGACCGTCACGAAGAATATGCGCGCAAGGCGGTCGGAGTATCCCGTTTGGGAGCGCATCAGCAGGGGTGAGCGAGATTACGAATAAATTCTTGATGGCATTTCTGGTCGCCCTCGCGGCGAGCAGTGCAGGTGCCGAAACAATCACGGGCAAGGTGGTCGGCGTGTCCGATGGCGACACGATCACCGTGCTGGACGCCGAAAGGACTCAGTACAAGATCCGGGTGGCTGGGATTGACGCGCCAGAAAAGGCGCAGGCCTTCGGTCAGCGTTCCAAAGAGTCAATGTCTGCCCTGGTGTTCGGCAAAGACGTCGATGTGGTGACGAGCAAACGCGACCGCTACGGACGGCACATCGGCAAGGTGATGGTCGCGGAGCCGTCTTGCAGCGCGCGCAACTGCCCCAAGACTCTGGACGCGGGGCTGGCCCAGCTCACCGTCGGCATGGCGTGGTGGTACCGCCAGTACGCCCGTGAGCAGTCCGCTGAGGATGCCGGGGCCTACGAATTTTCCGAGCAAGAGGCTCGGAGCCGTAGCGTCGGGTTGTGGCGCGATCCAAACCCAATTCCGCCGTGGGACTGGCGACACACATCCCGCCGTTAGTCAGGCTAGAGAATATTCGTGCGTGGTCGCCTCCATTGACCTGATGTTCATCAGGTCATATATTTACGCAATCGGCGAGGAGCAATGCCATGAGCAAGCAAAAGACCGAAGGCATTACGGAGCCGCAGGCAAGAACGTTGAGAGCGATCTGCCAAATCCTCGATAGCACGGGCCTGCCGCCCACCGTCAAGGAACTGGCCGAGGCGCTAGGAATCAGCCACGCCAGCGCTCACGAACAGATCGCGCAGTTGGTACGCAAGGGGTATTTGAGGAAAGAAGAAAAAAAGGCACGGAGCATCGTCGTCGTCAAACGCATTGATTGATGGCGGGGAGGCTTAACACGAGGTAAAGGGGGGCTCTGCATGGGGCATGTCCGGCTTGGATTGCTGCCGAGGTCAAAAGCGTGGAAGGAGGTCGTCGGCCTGATTGCTGCGGGTGCTGACGTGCCGCAAGTGGCCAATGCCACCATTTCTGCTGCCGAAAGCGCCTTCACTTATGTGATGAACGACCTTGGATACACCGAGGCGGTTTGGCTCATGACCCAATTGGCCATCTCTGCCAAGAAGACTGACATCCTTGCCCACCTGAATTCTGTGGGAATCTCATTACCCACGGACGCCACACTGCCTGATGTAACGACCGCCATCTCCGAGGCCCTTGACCGAGCAACGGACGCGTCTGGAAAGCGTTCAGACCTTGGTGTGCTGGCCTCCAGAGCCTTGAACGGGGCCGTCATTGATGCACTATCTCCCAAGCTGCATTCACTGTTTCCGTCCGACCCGGACACGATGCGCGCGGCGCTCTCGACGCTGGGCAAGCAGAAGGAGTTCGGAGAGTTTTCGCGGGGATTCTTTGCCCGGCTGGCCAACGAGAGCCTTCAGTACTTCCTGAGCAAGACACTGAATACCCATCTCGGCGAAGGCATGCGTTTTGCGACGATGAATCAAAAGGCCCAGTTTGATACAGCCTTGCAGACGCATACCCGGGAGGCGTCGCTGATCGTCGAGAAATTCTCGGCTGAATGGTTTTCCAAGAACCGCTTCGAGGATGGCGGTGACATTTCAAGAAAGAAATCTGACGGATTCGCTGGCTACGCGCTGAAGAAGATGAAAGATGAACTGAAAGCAGGAGCGCGCAGCGATGCAAGATAAGCGATACATCATTTGCGGCAACGCTTCGGCCAATGGCATCAGCGAAGACCCCAAGCGCGACTTGCGACTACGACTTTCTGGCAAGGACGGCCACGGAAACATCACGCTGCGCATCGAGGACATCCACAGCAAGATGTTCCGCAATGTCCCGACGCAATTCCACGATCTGCTGGAACTTGCCACCTACGTCTACAGTGCCGACCAAGCGATCAAGCGCGGTGCGGACGACGTCGACAGCTTTGGCGATGGCTGGCGGCGAGACATGCACTTCGTTGTACCGGTGCGAAATCTGGATTTCTGGCGAAAACCCGAAGTCCTCGACACACTACGGTCGACCTTGGGCTTTTTGTCCGATGACAATTACCAGTTCGATTTCGTCCCACTGGACCAGGATCACACGATCCAGGAGTACCTCGAATTCAACGATGCCCAGCAGATGTTCGGCCTTCCCGAACAAGTGGTGATGTTTTCTGGTGGCTTGGATTCATTGGCTGGCGCGATTGAAGAAGTCCTGACACAGAAACGTCGGGTGGTGCTGGTTACGCACAAGTCGACGCCGAAACTCAACAACCGGCATCGCAACATGGAAACGCTGCTGGCGGCGAAGGCTGGGGACAATGCGCCTCACCATATCGGCGTCCGAGTTCACAAGACCAAGGGGCTAAATCACGAGTACACCCAGCGGAGCCGATCCTTCCTGTACATGTCGATTGGTGCAACCATTGCCAAGATGCTCGGACTCAAGAGCGTGCGCTTCTATGAAAACGGAGTCATCAGTCTGAATCTTCCGGTGTGCGCGCAGGTCGCCGGTGGCCGGGCAACGCGCACAACGCACCCCAGGGTTATGAAAGGCTTTCAGGACATCATCTCTTTGGTAGCCGGTGAGCCGTTCACCATCGAGAACCCGTTCATCTGGAAAACCAAGGCCGATGTCGTTGAGGTCATCACCAAGGCGGGATGTGCCGATCTGATCGCTCATTCGATGACGTGCACGCACACTTGGGAGATGACGAACGAGCACACCCATTGCGGCGGTTGCTCGCAGTGCATCGACCGACGCTTCGCTGTCGTCGCCGCAAAGGCTGATCAGTACGATCCGGCTGCCCATTACAAAATCGACGTCTTCACCCAAAGCCGCGACAAGGGTGACGACAAGATCATGGCAGCCGCCTATCTTGAGCGTGCCAACCAAGTGAAGTCGCTGACCGACGTTTCGCAGTTTCTTGCCAGCTATGCCGAGGTCAATCGAGTTTTTCGATACCTTGATGGCAGCACTGCCCAATCAGCCCAGCGCGTTTTTGACCTCTACAAGCGACACGCTGCTGAGGTCACTGGAGCGCTTGATGAGTTGCTCCTGCGTAATCGCGCCGCGATTCGAGAGCGATCCCTCCCCGGCGACTGCTTGCTGCGAACAGTCTATGAGTCGGGTTCGGTGATCTCGGTGCCCGCCGTTGCATCGGCTGAAAAGCGACCGGACAACATTTTCCGGAAACGCGGTGGTGTTTGGGAGGCGAGTTTCCTCGGGCGCAATGTGATCTTGCTTCAGGGCGTGGACAAGGGGGCTGAATATATCAACCTGTTGCTGGCCTACCCGGAACGAGAGACCTCGGTTTTTGAGATCGTGTGCGGCTGCGCACTTGGCGCAGTTGGGCCGGCGACCAATACCGGGCTGGAGCACGACGACATTGAAGAAGGATTCCAAGTCACTTCAGGGGCTCCGCTGGGTGACGCTGGTGTTGTAGCCGACCGGACAGCCGTCAATCAATATCGCGGGAGATACCAGGAGCTAGTCACGGAGAAGGCCGAGGCGGAAGAAGAAGGTGACCACGAGCGTCTCGAGGAAATTCTGATCGAAATGGCTCAACTCGCCGCTGCCCTCACTGGTGCCGTTGGAAAAGGCGGCAAGCTCAGAAAGGTTGCGGACAAGCGGAAAAACGTCCGTGACGCGTTCCGCAATGCAGTCAACCGCGCGATCACATACATCGGCAAGTACGACAAGGCATTGGCCGAGCACCTGAAGGACTCGATCAAGCACGGCAACGAGGCGGTCTACCGGCCCGAAATTGCTGTCGCGTGGGCGGTTCGGCCTGTCACGAACGAATAGCTAATTGGCGCTATGACTCATCAAACCTTTTATCGAGCAGACAAACGCATATTCTGCGATGGCGATGTGGTGGTGTCGGCCGGAGAGTTTCTTGGGAAAAATCCAGATGGCTCCCTTGATGTGGAAAAAGTGTTTGAAGAAAAACGTCCGAAGAACCTCCCGCCGAGGGCAGATTGTCTTTATGTATTTTCGGCGATCAGCGATGCGAAGAAGCATTGGTCAAAAATGACTGGCGGGAAGCTGTATGAAGTCGCCGTAGCTGATGTGGACGTACTTCTCAGGGCTGATATGACCCTGGTTGATTTGGCATTCAGAAGTCGTGAAGTGCCTGGGGACGTCGAAGCGTGTGCTGATCGCTATTGGCGGGGCGAATGCAGTGAAAGGCCAGTCATAGAAGTGCTTGTACGAAACGCAACCGTACTGAGCGTGCTATCGAACGATGAGGCTGAGCGACGGGCATATTTTCGGAGTTGGGCAATAACCAGCACTTAACCGGGTTCAAAAGCACAGGCGATGCCTTCCGGTTTTGGACGAGTCGCCTCAATGTGAGCACGTTATCTAACGAACAAGGAGCCGGAAATCCCCGTCATTGCTGGAGGGCGCGCGGCGGCGTCCTTCGCAGAAACAGAGAATGGGCGGGAACAGAGAATGGAAAACCGCCAGAAACCGGGCTATCCGGGACAGCGGCGTCCTTCGCAGCGTAGTCCGAACCCGCGCCAACACTGGGGGGAACGGGCGAAAAAAAACCAACCGAGAGCGGTTGGTTTTTTAAATGATGGTGGAGACGAGGAGGATCGAACTCCCGACCTTCGCATTGCGAACGCGACGCTCTCCCAGCTGAGCTACGTCCCCATTTCGTGCCGCTATTATAGCTGGCGCGGCAAAAAATGGTAACGCCCTAGGGGCGGCGAGGCTGAGTCTGGTGATGGGACCAGAGCCAGAGGAAGACGCCGGCGGCTATCATGGGCAGGGAGAGCCACTGGCCCATGCTGAGGTTGAGGGCCAGGAGGCCGAGGAAGTCGTCTGGCTCCCGGGTGAATTCCACCAGGAAGCGCACCAGGCCGTAACCCAGGAGGAACAGAGCGGAAACCGCGCCGGCGGGACGGCGGCGGGAAGAATACAGCCACAGGACGGTAAACAGCAGCAGCCCCTCGAGGGCGAATTCGTACAGCTGGGAGGGATGGCGCACGGTCATGTCGTACTGGGGAAAGACCATGCCCCAGGGCACGTCGGTGGGGCGGCCCCAGAGCTCGCCGTTGATGAAGTTGCCGATGCGGCCGGCGCCCAGGCCGAGGGGGACGAGGGGGGCGATGAAGTCGGTGATGGCCAGCCAAGCCTTGTGGTGGAGGCGGGAATAGAGGGCCATGGCCAGAATCACGCCGAGGAAGCCGCCGTGGAAGGACATGCCCCCCTGCCAGACGGCGAAAATCTCGAAGGGGTGGGCGAGGTAGTAGCCGAACTTGTAGAACAGCACGTAGCCCAGCCGTCCGCCCAGCACCACTCCCAGCACGCCGTAGAACAGAACATCGTCCAGGTCCTTGGGGGTCCAGCCCGATTCCGGCTGCCTGCGCATGCGCAGGCGGCCCAGCACCAGCACTAGGGTAAACGCCAGCAGGTACATCAGGCCGTACCAGCGGATGGCGAGGGGTCCGATTTGCAGGGCCACGGGGTCGAATTGCGGGTGGATCAGCATTGGGGGCCGTTCGGTGTTTGGGTTAAAATCGCGCATTATACACTTCAGCCGTTGCAGAGGATTTCCATGCCCGCCTACCGTTCCCGCACTTCCACCCATGGCCGCAACATGGCCGGCGCCCGCTCCCTGTGGCGCGCCACCGGCATGCAAGAAAGCGATTTCGGCAAGCCCATCATCGCCATCGCCAACTCCTTCACCCAGTTCGTTCCAGGCCATGTCCACCTGAAGGACATGGGCCAGCTGGTGGCGCGGGAAATCGAGAAAGCCGGCGGAGTGGCCAAGGAGTTCAACACCATCGCCATCGACGACGGCATCGCCATGGGCCATGGCGGCATGCTTTACAGCCTGCCGTCCCGGGACCTGATCGCCGACAGCGTGGAATACATGGTCAATGCCCACTGCGCCGACGCCTTGGTGTGCATCTCCAACTGCGACAAGATCACCCCGGGGATGTTGATGGCGGCCCTGCGCCTCAACATCCCCACCGTTTTCGTTTCCGGCGGTCCCATGGAGGCGGGCAAGGTGAACTGGGAAGGCAAGGAATACCATCTGGATTTGGTGGACGCCATGGTGGTGGCCGCCGACAGCAAGGTGAGCGACGCTCAGGTGGAGGCCTTCGAGCGCTCCGCCTGCCCCACCTGCGGCTCCTGTTCCGGCATGTTCACCGCCAACTCCATGAACTGCCTCACCGAGGCCCTGGGCCTGTCCCTGCCGGGCAATGGCTCCCTGGTGGCGACCCACGCCGACCGCAAGCGCCTCTTCGTCGAGGCGGGCCACCTCATTGTCGCCATGGCCCGGGCTTGGTACGAGCGCGACGACGCCTCGGTGCTGCCCCGCACCATCGCCAGCTTCGAGGCCTTCGAGAACGCCATGGCCCTGGACATCGCCATGGGCGGCTCCACCAACACCGTCCTCCACCTCCTGGCCGCAGCCCAGGAAGCGGGGGTCAACTTCACCATGGCGGACATCGACCGCCTGTCCCGCAAGGTGCCCCACCTGAGCAAGGTGGCGCCGAGCATCCAGACCTATCACCTGGAGGACGTGCACCGGGCCGGCGGCATCATGGCCATTCTCGGCGAGCTGGACCGGGCGGGCCTTCTCCACCGGGACTTGCCCACGGTCCACAGCAAGACCCTGGGTTATGCCCTGGAGCAGTGGGACGTGCGCCGTACCGCCGACGAAAAGGTGAAAACCTTTTTCCGCGCCGCGCCGGGGGGCGTGCCCACCACCGAGGCATTCAGCCAGGATCGCCGCTTCCCCGAATTGGATATGGACCGGGAAGGGGGCTGCATCCGCGACAAGGCCCACGCCTACAGCCAGGACGGCGGCCTCGCGGTGCTCTACGGCAACATTGCCCTGGAGGGCTGCATCGTCAAAACCGCCGGCGTGGACGAGAGCATTCTGAAATTCACCGGCCGGGCCCGGGTATTCGAGAGCCAGGAGGATGCCGTGGAGGCCATTCTGGCGGATAAGATCGTCGCCGGCGACGTGGTGGTGATCCGCTACGAAGGCCCCCGTGGCGGGCCCGGCATGCAGGAAATGCTCTATCCCACCAGCTATCTCAAGTCCAAGGGGCTGGGCAAGGCCTGCGCCCTGCTCACCGACGGGCGTTTCTCCGGCGGCACCTCGGGCCTGTCCATTGGCCACGTTTCCCCGGAGGCGGCCGAGGGCGGCGCCATCGCCCTGGTGGAAGAGGGGGACGCCATCGAGATCGACATTCCCAACCGCAGCATCAACCTGAAGGTGGCGGCGGAGGAGCTTTCCCGCCGTTGGGGGGTGATGGAGAACAAGGGCAAGGACGCCTGGAAACCGGCCAGCCGCCAGCGGCAGGTTTCCGCCGCCCTGCGCGCCTATGCCGCCATGACCACCTCGGCGGCGAAAGGGGCGGTGCGGGACGTTTCCCTGGTGGAAAAGAAGTAAGGTTTTCGCCCAAGGCAAAGGGCCGGCTCGTCCGGCCTTTTGTTGGCCCAAATACCCGACAATATCGTTCGACAATGGCCGAGGTCGTGCTAGAGTAGAGCCAAGTCTTTTGGATGTCCGCTCATGCCCAATCATCTCGCCGCCGAAACCAGCCCCTATCTGCTGCAACACGCCGATAACCCCGTGGACTGGCATCCCTGGGGAGAGGAGGCGCTCGCCCTTGCGCGCCGGCTGGATAAGCCCATCCTGCTGTCCATCGGCTATTCCACCTGCCACTGGTGCCATGTCATGGCCCGGGAAAGTTTCGAGGACGGCGACATCGCCGCCCTGCTCAACGAGCATTTCGTCAACATCAAGGTGGACCGGGAGGAACGCCCCGACCTGGACCAGATCTACCAGTCCGCCCACCAGCTGCTGACCCGGAGGCCGGGTGGGTGGCCCCTGAACATGTTCCTGACCCCGGAGCAGGTGCCATATTTTGGCGGCACCTATTTCCCCAAGGATGGCCGGGGGCAGATGATGGGGTTCCGCGAGCTGATTCCGCTGCTGGCCGGGCATTATCGGGAAAAGGGTCGGCAGATGGGGGAGTTGGGCGCTTCGCTCAGGGAGGCGATGGAGATTCCATCGGCCCCCGCCGCGACGGCGAAGCTGACGGCTCGGCCGCTGGAAGCGGCTTATGGGTCCTTGGCGGGCAGTTTCGACGAAGTGCACGGCGGCTTTGGCGGCGCCCCCAAGTTTCCCCGGCCCATGGAGCTGGATTTCCTGCTGCGCCGCTGGGCCGCCAGGGGAGACGAAAGCGCCCTGTCCATGGCAACCCGCACCCTGACCGCCATGGCGGAGGGGGGGCTTTACGATCAGCTGGGCGGAGGCTTTTTCCGCTACAGCGTGGACGAGCGCTGGGCGATTCCCCATTTCGAGAAGATGCTTTACGACAATGGCCTGCTGTTGGCGGTCTACGCCGATGCCTGGGCGGTGGCGGGCAAGCCCCTGTTCCACCAGGTCGTGGAAGAAACCTGCGCCTGGCTGCTGCGGGAAATGCGCTCTCCCGAGGGCGGCTTCTATTCCGCTCTGGATGCGGACTCCGAGCACGAAGAGGGCAAGTTTTACGCCTGGGGACGGGAGGAGGCCAGGGGGCTGATGACGCCGGAGGAATGGCGGGTGGCCGAGGCCTGCCTGGGCTTCGACCGGACGCCCAACTTCGAGGGTGCGGCATGGCACCCGGCCCAGGTTCGCTCGGTGGAGGAAGTGGCGCGGGCTGTCGGCATGTCGGGGGAACAGGCTGCCCGGTGCCTGCAGTCGGCCAAGGCCAAGCTGTTTGCCGCTCGCGAGCCGCGGGTACGGCCGGGGCGCGACGAAAAAGTGCTGACCGCCTGGAATGCCCTGGCCATCAAAGGACTGGCCAGGGCGGGACGGGTGTTCGGCAGGGCAGAATG
Source organism: Pseudomonadota bacterium (assembly GCA_021845865.1). Taxonomy (GTDB): domain Bacteria; phylum Pseudomonadota; class Gammaproteobacteria; order Burkholderiales; family UBA9220; genus UBA2239. The sequence continues at coordinate 39,549 of JAJZVC010000002.1, forward strand.
GATCGAGGCGGCTGCCCTGGCGGCGGATTTCCTGAGGGAAGGGCTCTGGCGGGACGGTCGCCTGCTGGCGGTTTACACGGGTGGCAAGGCCCGCCATCCGGCCTATCTGGACGATTACGCCTATTTTCTCGACGCCTTGCTGGAACTGCTGCAGACAGAATTCCGCCCGGCGTGGCTGGCCCTTGCCCAGGAATTGGCGGACGCCTTGCTGCGGCGTTTCGAAGACGGGGCGGGGGGCGGCTTCTATTTCACCGCCCACGACCATGAAGTCCTGCTGGCCCGTCTCAAGCCGGCCTTCGACAATGCCCTGCCGGCGGGCAACGGGGTGGCGCTGCAGGCGCTGCAACGGCTAGGCCATGTGCTGGGAGAGAGCCGTTACCTGGAGGCGGTGGAGAGGGGTGTGCGAGGCTTCGCCGGGGAAATCGACCGCCATCCGGCGGGCTGCTTGGCCCTGCTGGCGGCGCTGGACGAATGGCTGGAGGCCCCGCGCGTCGCCGTGCTGCGGGGGCCGGCGGATGGCGTGGCCGCCTGGGCGGCCAATCTGGGACGGGATTATCTCCCCCGTTGCCTGGCGCTTCCCTTGCCCAATGGAACGGCGGGCCTTCCCACCGCGCTGGCCCATCCGGAACCCGCCGTTGTCAACGCCTGGGTTTGCGAAAGCGTTAAATGTTTACCCGTGATTGAGGACTTGTCGTTTTTGCGGCAGGTTTGCAAAGGCGGCAAAGTTGTATAACATTGCCCGTTGAGTGGGGATTCAATCGTTTAAACGAATATCGAAAGGAGCAATCAATGAAAGCTGTACTTATGGGTACCGTTGCCGCCGCCGCGCTGCTGATCGCCGGCCAAGCCGCCGCCGCTGACGAAACCGCCCTGGCCACCTCCAAGGGCTGCCTGGCTTGCCACAGCATCGACAAGAAAGTCGTCGGTCCCTCTTACAAGGACGTAGCCAAGAAATACAAGGGCGACAAGGGCGCCGAGGCCAAGCTGGTGGAAAAGGTGATGAAGGGTGGTTCCGGCGTTTGGGGCTCCACCCCGATGCCCCCCAACAACGTCACCAAGGAAGAAGCCACCAAGCTGGTGAAATGGGTTCTCTCCCATTAATCGACCTGATTTGATGTACACTGAAAGCCAGCCTTCGGGCTGGCTTTTTTGTTTTCTGATCAAAGAGGAGAGGGAACATGAAGAAAATGCTGATCGGCGCAGCGGGCGCGATGGTGCTGTTGAGTTCCGCCCCGGTTTTCGCCAACGGTGAAGCCTTGGCCAAAGCCAATAATTGTATGGGCTGCCACGCCGTGGACAAGAAAATGGTCGGGCCGTCCTACAAGGATGTCGCCGCGAAGTACAAGGGCCAAGGCGATGCCGAAGCCAAGCTGGTGGATAAGGTGAAGAAAGGCGGCACGGGGGTCTGGGGTTCCACGCCGATGCCGCCCAACCCCGCGGTCAAGGACGATGACCTGAAGACCATCGTGAAGTGGATATTGTCCCTCTAATCGCCTGGGGGTAGCAAAAAAGCCGGCTTAGCCGGCTTTTTTATTGCGGGAAAGAAGGAGCTTGGGCTGCGGCGAAAAAAATGCCCCGGATTCCGGGGCACTGAGTGAACAGAAACAAGCATCACACTTGTGAGGCCATTCTAGCCAGAAAAGGTTCGACCGCCTAGTCTTTTTTTACTACCGAGAGTAGTGCGTATCAACCAAGGTCGTGCTTTTTCACCAAGCCCTGTTCCAGGGCCAGGGTGGCGACCTGGACCCGGTTGTCCAGGCCCAGCTTGTCGAGAATGCTGCGCAGGTGGTTGCGCACGGTGTTTTCCGACAGGCCGAGGGCATTGCCGATGGCCCGGTTGGACAGCCCCCGGGCGACGAAGGTGACGATTTCCAGCTCCCGCGCCGACAGTTTGTCGAAGGCCCCGTGGAGCCGTTCACCGCTGGCCAGCTTCTGCATCACATGGGCGGGAAAGAGGCTGTTGCCCTGGTGGACGGTGTGGATGGCGCGCAGGATATGCTCTGGCTCGCTGGTCTTGAGCACGTAGCCGTCCACCCCCTGGGTGATGGCATCGCGAATCTCGTGGTCTTCTTCAGCGATGGTCAGCATGACGACGCGAATGCCGTGGCTCTTGAGCTGGGGAACCAGGGTCAGGCCGTCGGTTTCCTTCAGGGTCCGGTCGAGGAGGGCGATATCGGCCCGGCCGCCCTGCTCCAGCCACGCCAGGAGGGCGTCGGCATCGGCGAATTCGCCCGCGATGACGATTTCCCTATTGCCTTCCAGCAGGTGGGTCAGCCCCTTGCGGAACAGGGGATGGTCGTCGACGAGGATCAGGGAGATGGCCATGGGATCACTTCTTGCCGCTGCGCTCCTTGCGCGCCTTGTCCACCAGGTAGTCGATGGTGGTGAAGAGCGCGCGGTAGCTGCCGTTCATGGCGGCGGAGGTGATGTATTTGCCGTCGACGACGAATGCGGGCACGCCGTTGATGCCGTATTCGGAAGTCATTTCCTTGGCCTGTTGGGCCTTGGCCTGGGTGGAGAAGGCGCGGTAGGCGGCGATGAATTTGCTCCGGTCCACGCCTTGGGCGGCCATCCAGTCGAAAATGGCGCTTTCGTCGGACAGCAGGTTGCGCTGGTTCTGCTTGTGGATGGCATCGAACAGCTTGTTATGGAGTTTTTCGGTCAGGCCCAAGGCTTCGAGGGCGTAGAAGGTTTTGGTCATGGGGAGCCAGGCATCCTGAAAAATGCCAGGGGTGCGCACGAACTCGGCATCCTTGGACTTGTGCTTCAGCCACTCGTGGAGCGGCGCCTCCATATCGTGGCAATGGGGGCAGCCGTAATAGAAGAACTCGCGCACCTCAATGTTCTTTCCCGTTTCCACCGGTTGAGCCAGGGGCAGCGGAGCGTATTGCTGCCACATCTGGGGCTCGGCTCGCGCAGCGGACAGGCCGAGGGCGAGGAAAGCGAAAACGAAGCCGAGGAAAAAGCGTTTCACGGGCTGCTCCTTAATAGGGTTGTCAGTTGTCCTTGATTTTCACCAGCGTCGTTTGCACGTTGTTCTGGGTCAAGGTGTTGCGAATGCGGTTGAGGTCGTCCACGTTGGTGAAGGGGCCGACCCGCACCCGGTGCCAGACCCCCTTGTCCGGAATCGTGGTGGTCTGGATGCTGGCCTCGATGCCGATCAGGGCCAGTTTGGCCTTCAGGTTGTCGGCGTCGGTTTCGGAGGGAAAGGAGCCCACCTGCAGGTAATAGTTTTCCTTGCCCTGGTCCGCCGCCGGTTTTTGGGCCGCCTGCTTGAATTCCTGGTCGGTGACGGGTTCTTCCTTGCCCGGCAGGATGTTGTAGAAATCGAAGCGCGGCTTGTTGGGCGTCTTGGTCAGTCCGTCGTCCAGGGCCGTGGGGGCGCTGTCCGCCTTGCTGCCGCCGGAGGCCTTCGCCTCCTGGGCATCCGCCGGTTTGTCCCGTTCGCTGAAGGGATTGGGGCCGCGGGTCACCACCAGGGCCACGCCGAGGGACACCGCCAGGCCGATGAAGAGGCCGATGATAATGCCGATCAGCATCGGGTTGCCGCTTTTCTTCTTCGCGGGCGGGCGGGAGGATGGTTTGTAGTCTCGGCTCATGGCGCGGGGTCCTTACATTTTTTCCGGGCTGGATACGCCCAGCAGGGCCAGGCCGTTGCGGATGACCTGGCGCACGGCCTGGGCCAGGGCAAGGCGGGCCAGCTTGACGTCCTCTTCCGGCACCAGGAAGCGCTCGGCGTTGTAGAAGCTGTGGAAATCCGCTGCCAGGTCGCGCAGGTAGTAGGCGATGTGGTGGGGGGCGAAATCCTTCGCTGCCACCTCGACGATTTCCGGGTACTCGGACAGCTTCTGCAGCAGGGTCATTTCGTAGTCGTTGCCCAGGGGCAGCAGGTCGGCGCCCGCCAGGGCCTGCGGGTCGCCCCCCCACTGCTCCATCACGCTGCAGGTGCGGGCGTGGGCGTACTGGATGTAGTACACCGGGTTGTCGTTGCTCTGGGACTTGGCCAGGTCAAGGTCGAAGTCCAGGTGCTGGTCGCTCTTGCGCAGAACGTAGAAGAAGCGGCAGGCGTCGTTGCCCACTTCGCCGCGCAGTTCCCGCAGGGTGACGAACTCGCCGGAGCGGGTGGACATGGAAACCTTTTCACCGCCGCGGTAGAGCACGGCGAACTGCACCAGGGCGATGGTGAGGCGCTCGGCATCCAGCCCCAGGGCCTGCAGGGCGCCCTTCACCCGGGCGATGTAGCCGTGGTGGTCGGCGCCCCAGACGTTGATGACCTGTTCGAAGCCGCGCTCGAACTTGTTCAGGTGGTAGGCGATGTCGGAAGCGAAATAGGTGTAGATGCCGTTTTCCCGCTGCACCACCCGGTCCTTCTCGTCGCCGAAGGCGGTGGAACGGAACCATTTGGCGCCGTCTTGGAGATAGATGTGGCCCCGCTCTTCCAGGGTCTGCACCACCCGTTCCACCATGCCGCTGTCGTAGAGGGATTTCTCCGAGAACCAATGGTCGAAGGCGACGCCGAATTCCATCAGGTCGTTGCGGCAGTCGCCCAGCTGCTCGGTGAGGGCGATGTTGTGCAGGTAGTCGTAATCGTCCCCGAGCAGATGCTTTGCCTCGGCGATCAGCTTGTCCAGGTGGGCCTCGATGTCTTCATCCTCGCCGGGAGCATGCTGGAGCACCGGCGTGGGCTGGCGCACGTAGCGGATGCCGTGGGAATTCAGCACTTCCTTCGCCATGTCGCGGACGTAGCCCCCTTGGTAGCCGTTTTTCGGGAAGGGGAGGGGAATGCCGTTCTGCTCCAGGTAGCGCAGCCAGGTGGAGAGGGCGAGGATGTCCATTTGCCGCCCGGCGTCGTTGACGTAGTACTCGCGGGAGATGTCGTAGCCCGCCGCCGCCAGAACGTTGGCCAGGCTGGCGCCGAAGGCAGCCCCGCGCCCGTGGCCCACGTGGAGGGGGCCGGTGGGGTTGGCGGAGACGAACTCGAGCTGGATTTTCCTGCCCTGGCCGGCACGGCCGCGGCCGTAGGCCTCGCCCTGCTTGAGGATATCGGCCACCACCTGGCGCTTGGCGGCGGGGGTGAGAAAGATATTGATGAAGCCCGGTCCGGCGATTTCGGTCTTAGCGACGAAGGCGGAGGCTGGCAGGGAGTCGAGCAGCTTGGCGGCGACTTCCCGCGGATTGCGCTTCAGGGCCTTGGCCGCCTGCATCGCCACGTTGCAGGCGAAGTCGCCGTGGTCGGCGTGTTTGGGGCGGGAGATTTCAACCGGGGTGGAAGCCAGTTCCGGTGCGACGATTTCCAGCGCTTCCCGGAAAAGTTGGGTCAAGTGTTGTTTCACGAAACGACTCGGGCAAAAGCTTAATTTTATCCGTTTCCCGGGACGGGCGCATTATCGCTGGCGTACTTGGGCTGGAATAAAATATCGCCTTTCTTCATCCGACCTTCCTATGGGCAGCCAAAATTCACGCATTGCCGACCGTCGGCCCCTCGATACCCGGATCAAGGTCATTCCCCCCAGCGGGCCGGGGTTTGATGCGGAAATCGACGACGTTTCCACCGGCGGCTTGGCGATTTTGTTCGCCGAACCGCTGAATCGGGACAGTATTTGCCACGTCTATTTCCTGCTCCCCTTGGACGATGGCCTGACTCTGGTCCAAGCCCGCTGCCGGGTGGCCGAGAGCCGGCCGACGGAGATGGGGGGGCGCTACCGCATCGGCCTCCAGTTCGTGGACTTCGTCAGCGACGAGACCGCCGCCCTGCGGGCCATCGCCCAGTATACCGCGGCGCCCGACCGCGGCTAGAACTCCAGCGGGTCCACGTCCAGGGACCAGCGCACCTTCTGCTGCTTGTCCCCGCGCAGGACCGCCATCCAGCGGGCGAGAAAGGCCTGCAGGGGTTTGCGGGCATCGGCCTGCACCAGCAGATGGGCCCGCTCCTTGCCCGCCAGCCGGGCCATCTGGGCCGGCACCGGGTCGTAGATTTCCACCGGGTAGTCCAGGCGTTTTGCCGCATTCATGGCTTGCTGCAGGAAATCCAGGGCGCTGGCGAGGGAAGGGGCTTCCGCCCGCAGCAGGGCCTGATGGCAGAAGGGGGGAAAGCGGGCCACGCGGCGCTCGTCCAGCAGGGCAGCGGCGAAGGCGGCATAGTTGTGGCGCTGGATGGCGGCGTAAAGGGGGTGCTCGGGGAAGCCGGTCTGAATCAGCACCTCGCCGCCGGCCCCCGCCCGTCCCGCCCGTCCCGCCACCTGCATCAGTTGGGAAAAGAGCCGCTCCGAGGCGCGGAAGTCCGAACTGTAGAGGGCGCCGTCGGCGTCGAGAATGCCCACCAGGGTGAGCAGGGGGAAATCGTGGCCCTTGGCCAGCATCTGGGTGCCCACCAGGATGTCCGTCTCGCCGCCGTGAACCTGGTCCAGCATGTCCCGGAGGGCGTGCTTGCGCCGGGTGCTGTCCCGGTCCACCCGCAGGATGCGGGCCTCGGGAAAATGGGCGGTGAGGGTTTCCTCCACCCGCTGGGTGCCGTGGCCGACGGTGACCAGGTCGGCGTTGCCGCAGGCGGGGCAGGCGAGGGGAATGCGCTCCTCGTGGCCGCAGTGGTGGCAGCGCAGGATGCGCTCCCGCAGGTGGACCACCAGCCGGGTGGCGCAGCGGTGGCAGGGGGCCGCCCAGCCGCAGGCGGAACACAGCAGGACGGGGGCGAAACCCCGGCGGTTGATGAACACCAGGCTCTGCTCCCCTCGCTCCAGCCGGGCGGCGAGGGCCTTGAGAAGGGGAGGGGTGAAGCCGTGGTCCGGCTTGTGGTGGCGCGTGTCCACCAGGTGCACGGCGGGCAGGACGGCGTTTTCCGCCGCCCGCTCGGGCAGTTCCAGCAGGGTATAGCGGCCCGTTTGCGCGTTGTGCCAGCTTTCCAGGGAGGGAGTAGCCGAGCCCAGCACGATGGGGACGCCTCTTTGATTGGCGCGGACCACCGCCACGTCCCGGGCCGAGTAGCGCAGGCCGTCCTGCTGCTTATAGGAGCCATCGTGTTCCTCGTCCACCACGATCAGCCCCAGGCGGGGCAAGGGGGTGAAGACCGACAGCCGGGTGCCGAGAACGATGTCCGCTCGCCCCGCCTGGGCCAGCAGCCAGTGGTGGACCCGCTCGGTATCGTTGAGGCCGCTGTGGAGGCTGACCAGGGCCCGACCGGGAAAGCGCCGGCGGATGCGCTCCTCCAGCTGCGGGGTGAGGTTGATCTCCGGCACCAGCACCAGGGCTTGGCGCCCCGCCTCCAGGGCGTCGGCGATGAGGCGCAGGTAGACCTCGGTTTTGCCGCTGCCGGTGATGCCGTGCAGCAGCCACACCCGGTAGGCCGGGCCGGCGCCGCGGACGGCCTGCACCGCCGCCTGCTGGGCGGGGGAGAGGCTGGGAAGGGCGGGAGGCTCGCCGGCCGGCCGGGCAATATCCGGCAATTCCGTTTGCTCTTCCACCCAGCCCTGGTCGAGGAACTGTTTCAGCGCCAGGGGGGCGCTGGCGGCGAGGTCGGCGATTTCCTCCCGGTAGGCGGCGCTCTTCTCCCGCAGCAGGGCAAGGAGCTTTCTTTGTACCCCGGCACGGGACGGGAGCTGCGCCGGGTCCAGGGCCTGGCCGGCCAGGGTCAGCTGATAGCGCCGCCGCGACGGCAGATTTTGCTCGCCGCTCTGGCGCAGGCGGGTGGGCAGGCTGTTGAGCGCCACTTCGCCCAGGGGATGGTGGTAGTAGTCGGCGCAAAAGCGCAGCAGCTTCAGGTCCGCCGCCGACAGGGGCGGCGTGTCGCGGAAGATGTGGGTGATGGCCTTGAGCTTGGCAGGAGGAAGGTCGCTGCGGTCGCTCAGCTCCACCAGCACCCCCACCGCCTGGCGGCGGCCAAAGGGAACCCGCACGCGGCGGCCGATGTCCTCGGGCGTGGCATCGGGGGCCAGGTAGTCGAAGGCCTCGTCGAGGGGAACGTCGAGAACGACGCGGGCGATGGGGTAGGAATTCACGATGCCCAAGGAGAAGCTAGGGAATGTTAGTTAAACCGAGGGAATTGATGAACCCGGGCCTCAATCTGGGCGGCCCAATCGAGTTCTCCTTGCGCAAGCGTTTCTTTGGAAAAAATGGCTTCAAAGAACTGCTGGAGCAGGTGATGGCTAAAGCCGGGGTGTCGCAAGGTGGAGGCCATGAATGCTTCAAATAGTTCACGCCGCATCGGCACGATGCGGATGGGGCCTTTGTAAACTTGGCTCGCGAATCGAGCCTGGGTTATCAAATGGGCAATTACCTCGTTGTTGATGGTTTCCGCAACGAATAGCCCAAAAACGGGACGATGATCCCCGTCGACATGTCGCTCGGCCTGAAGCTGGCCTACGTGCCGCGATATCGGTTCCCCCTCGGTTTCGTATTGCCGCTGCCCTTTCTGGAGCGTGACTTCCACGGCGAGCCAGAAAGAATCGTATTCCACCAAAATATCGGGTTGTTTCCCTCCTGCGGTAAACAGAGGATTCCCCTCGGCGTCCGCCACGTAGTTGCCTTGAACGTTCCGCGCATCGTTAATGAGCACCATTGCGCGCCACGTGTTCCACTCATACATGAGGGGCTTGTCCAACAACTCAGATTGTTTGCTGGCAATAGCCTGATAGGTGTTCTTGATGTCGGCAAGGCTTTCTTCGATATCTTGGCGAATGCCCTTCGCCTCATTCTTGATTTGAACATCGCGAAGGCTTTCCTCAAGGCGGCAAAGAACCCGTAGCTTTTCCGATTTCGAGGAGGCCAGGGCGTAGTCCTGGCGGTAAATTCCAGCTTGATGGGGGTCGTGTGCCGCCAAGGCGGCGACCAAGCGGGTTAAATCCTCGGCTTGCCGGGAAGGGTTATCCTTGCGGATTTCGGGGAGGGAGGGATTGCCAAGATACCGGGTTACATAGTCATCATAGGGAAGGGAGGCGTGCGCCGAAAGGCCTATTCCATGTTGCTCCAGGAGAAATTTCGCGTCATCGGTGCTGGCGTTGATCAGGGTCAGGCGTTGTCCATGGGGGGTAAGCGTAAACAGGCCGGTCGAGCGCAAATAGCGGATCGTGGAATCCGCATAGTCCCGCAGGGTTTGGTATTTGGTTTTCAGGAAATCCGCGCCGCCTTCGCGAAGGTGGGTCCGCCCAAGGTCAATGTCTTGGCCATAGATCTGGGCAACCCAGTTGAGCGCGAAATCCCGCCGGAATTGCTTCCGTTTTTTTGCCTCACCGAGGGACCCTATGTGCCCACGGTAATCTTTAATGGTTTGTAGCCTTTCATCAAACTCTTCATGATTAATCAAGGTAGTGGCGAAAAGCGCCACCTCCTCCTTGCTCATGTTGTTCAAGGCCAGGAGAAGCTTGATCATCACGGTCAAGGGACGGACCGACATATCCTCAAACCCGCCGCTATCATGCAAGGGGGATTTGAATTGCACCTTGGCCAGCTGTCTTTGAAAGATCAGGCCTTGTTCTGCCTCCTGGGCCGCTAAAAAGAGGTTGCCCATCGCCGTGAATTGAAGCGGACCCTGGCGCCCTTTTTTGGGGAAATGTATAAACCCCAGCAGTCTTGGCGCGCGAGTGGCCCGGTCGCGGGCGGAGAAGTCTGGGGCGCTTGCGGAGATATTGCCGTCAAACTCGGGATATTCTTGAAGAAGCTGGGCGAATGCCAGCTGCGTCTCTTTGTTCCAGGGTCTCCCCTCCAGTTGCTTGAGCAGCCGCAGTTCGCCTTGCAATTTATGGGGCGAACGCGGCGAGGTGGGGAAAAACCAAGCGCGGGATTTTGAGGTCTTGGCAGGGGCCATTACCAAAATGGTTTTTGTTCTTGGGCGTTGATGGCGGGCTTGGGCTGGTGAATGTCGATGCCGCGCTGAACGTAGGCATGAAGCCGCTCATGGCATAGATTGAGCGCCTTGCTGGAAATGTCGCAGCCAATGAAGCTCGCTCCTTGCCGTAGCGCGGCGATGGCCGCGCTTCCAGAACCCACAAAGGGGTCGCAGACCATAAATTCACTGTTCTGCGGCGGTTTGCTGGCCGCGATCATCATTTCAAACAATTCCACCGGTTTTTGGGTTGGATAGGGCGCGCGATGCAATCGCTTGATTCGCCAAACATCGGGAATATCCCGTCGGGAAAGAGGGCGTTTGCCCTTGCTGGCGAAAAGGATGAGTTCGGTTTGACGGCGGAAATAATGTCCCATCCCAATGTTCATCTTGTCCCAGACCACGATGTTTTTCACGTTGAAAAAATTGCGTACCAGCGGTCCCAGGGACAGCATGGAAAAAGAATCAAACATGATGAACAAATGGCTGTTTGGGCGCATCACCCGCTTACAATGCGCCAGGAATTGCTTATAGTTTTCCTCGGTGTCGTGGAACTCGGAAAACCACTTTCCGTTTTCGCCCTTCTCGTCGTATTTGCCGACGATTCTTCCCTTGCCCAGCATCAAATGCTGGTTCATGCCGGAGTAGGCTGGGTCAGTAACGATTAGGTCGATGCTCTCGTCAGGCTGCGCGGCGAGAAATTGAATTACGTCCTGACGGAGGATTGTGGCTCCGGGTACCGAAACCTCATGCAGGGGCTTGGGGGACGGGGATTCCGGAAACCGCTCTTGGCCATAAAGGCCCGTGCTTTCGGCTTCGGTCGAGTTTTCTTGGAATGCCATGTCCAATCCCATCACCCAAAAACAAAACTACTATACACAATCTTGACTGAAAGGGTATCCCCGCTGGGGGCACCCCTACTGAATCCATATCAGTGGTATTGCCGGCTCAACTCGTGGACCGCCTCCACCAGGGCGGCGGCGTTTTCCGGCGGGGTGAACTGGGAGATGCCGTGGCCCAGGTTGAAGACGTGGCCGGAACCCTGGCCGTAGCTGGCCAGCACCTTTTCCGCTTCGCGCCGCACCGCCTCGGGGTTGGAGAGCAGCACCGCCGGGTCCAGGTTGCCCTGGAGAGCCACCTTGTCGCCGACGCGGCGGCGAGCCTCGCCGAGGTCCACGGTCCAGTCCAGGCCGATGGCGTCGCAGCCGGTGGCGGCGATGGACTCCAGCCACAGGCCGCCGCCCTTGGTGAAGAGGATCACCGGCACCTTTTCGCCGTTGTGCTCCCGCTTCAGGCCGGCGACGATGCGCTCCATGTAGGACAGGGAGAATTCCCGGTAGGCGGCGTGGGACAGGGCGCCGCCCCAGGAGTCGAACACCATCACCGCCTGGGCGCCGGCCTCGATCTGGGCGTTGAGGTAAATGGTCACCGCCTGGGCGTTGATTTCCAGGATGCGGTGCAGCAGCTCGGGACGGCTGTAGGCCATGGTTTTCACCAGGGCGAAATCGCTGCTGGAACCGCCCTCCACCATGTAGCAGGCGAGGGTGAAGGGGCTGCCGGAGAAACCGATCAGGGGCACTTCGTTGTTGAGGGCCTTGCGAATCTGGCGCACGGCGTCCATGACGTAGCGCAGGTGGACGTCGGGGTCGGGAACGGCGAGGTCGCGGATTTCCCATTCGTCCCGCAGGGGACGCTCGAATTTGGGGCCTTCGCCCTGGGAGAAGTACAGGCCCAGGCCCATGGCGTCGGGGATGGTGAGGATGTCGGAGAACAGGATCGCCGCGTCGAGGGGAAAGCGGGCCAGGGGCTGGAGCGTCACCTCGGTGGCCAGGTCCGGGCTCTTGCACAGGTTGAGAAAATTGCCTGCCCGGGCGCGGGTTTCGTTGTATTCCGGCAGGTAGCGGCCCGCCTGGCGCATCATCCAGATGGGGGTGTAGTCGGTGGGCTGGCGCAGCAGGGCGCGCAGGAAGGTGTCGTTTTTCAGTTTGCTCATGATTTCCCGCCGCAAAAAAACCGAGGCCAGCTTGCGCTGGCCCCGGATGTTAGGGATTAAACCCCGAGGTAGCCGAGGATGCCTTGGGCCGCCAGGCGACCTTCGTTAATGGCCGTCACCACCAGGTCGGAGCCCCGCACCATGTCGCCACCGGCAAAGACCTTCGGGTTGCCGGTCTGGAAGGCGTGCTGATGGCCGCTGGCCACCACGCGGCCGGCCTGGTCTGTGGCGATGCCGAAATCGGCGAACCAGGGCTGGGGGTTGGGCCGGAAGCCGAAGGCGACGATGATGTGGTCGCAGGGGATGATTTCCTCGCTGCCGGGAATCACTTCCGGCGTGCGGCGGCCGCGGGCGTCGGGGGCGCCGAGCTGGGTGGTGACCAGTTTCACGCCTTCCACCTTGCCGTTGCCCACCACTTCCACCGGCTGGCGGTTCCACAGGAACTGGACGCCTTCTTCCTTGGCGTTGGCCACTTCCCGCTTGGAGCCGGGCATGTTGGCTTCGTCTCGGCGGTAGGCGCAGGTGACGGAAGCGGCGCCCTGGCGGATGGAGGTGCGGTTGCAGTCCATGGCGGTGTCGCCGCCGCCCAGCACCACCACGCGCTTGCCCGCCATGGAGACGAAGTCGCCGGGCAGGCCGAGGCAGTGGCGCACGTTGGAGATGAGGAAGGGCAGGGCTTCCAGCACGCCGGGCAGGTCCTCGCCGGGGAAGCCGCCCTTCATGTAGCTGTAGGTGCCCATGCCGAGGAAAACGGCGTCGAATTCGTCCACCAGCTGCTGGAAGGAGATATCCTTGCCCACGTCGGTGCCGAGGCGGAACTCCACCCCCATCCCTTCCATCACCTCGCGGCGCTGCTTGACGATGGATTTTTCCAGCTTGAACTCGGGAATGCCGAAGGTGAGCAGGCCGCCGATTTCCTCGTAGCGGTCGAACACCACCGGGGTCACGCCGTGGCGCACCAGGATGTCGGCGCAGCCCAGGCCGGCGGGGCCGGCGCCGATGACGGCGACGCGCTTGCCGGTTTTCACCACCTTGCTCATGTCGGGGCGCCAGCCGGCCTTGAAGGCCTCGTCGGAGATGTATTTCTCCACCTGGCCGATGGTCACCGGGCCGAAGCCGGCGTTGAGGGTGCAGGCCCCTTCGCACAGGCGGTCCTGGGGGCAGACCCGGCCGCAGATTTCCGGCAGGGAGTTGGTCTTGTGGGACATCTCCGCCGCTTCGAACAGGTTGCCTTCTTTCACCAGCTTGAGCCAGTTGGGGATGTAGTTGTGCACCGGGCACTTCCACTCGCAGTAGGGGTTGCCGCAGGCAAGACAGCGCCCGGCCTGTTCCTGAGCCTGGGCGGCGTCGAAGGGGGCGTAGATTTCGCGGAATTCCTTGATGCGGGTCTCCGCGGCCTTTTTGTCGCCGTCCCGGCGGGCGATATTGAGAAATTGAAAAACGTCGTCAGCCATTTTCTTCCCCATTGCGCTCAATCTTTAAGCAGGCTGTCCAGATGCAGCGCTTTCGGTTTCACCAGCCAGAACTTGCCGATCAGGTCGGAGAACTGGTCGAGCAGTTCCTGGGCCCGCACGCTGCCGGTGAGCTTGGCGTGTTCTTCCAGGCGTTCCCGCAGGTAGTGGCGGTATTGCTCGGTGTTTTCGGTGTTGATGCGGTGGATGTCCACCAGTTCGTTGTTGTAGCGGTCGGCGAAGTGGCCGCTTTCGTCATAGACCATGGCGAAGCCGCCAGTCATGCCGGCGCCGAAATTGAGGCCGGTGTCGCCGAGGACGAGGATGATGCCGCCGGTCATGTATTCGCAGCAGTGGTCGCCCGCGCCTTCCACCACGGCCACGGCGCCGGAGTTGCGCACCGCGAAACGCTCGCCGGCCATGCCCGCGGCATTGAGTTGGCCACCGGTGGCGCCGTAGAGGCAGGTGTTGCCGATGATGGCGGTCTGGTGGGCGACGAAGGCCGAGCCCTTGGGCGGGTGGATGACGAGGCGGCCGCCGGCCATCCCTTTGCCCACGTAGTCGTTGGCGTCCCCTTCCAGGTGCAGGGTCAGGCCCTTGGCGTTCCATACCCCCAGGCTCTGGCCGGCGCTGCCGCTGAGCTTGATGGTCAGGCAGCCGTCGGGCAGGCCGTCGGCGCCGTGAGCACGGGCGATCTCGCCGGAAAGGCGGGCGCCGATGGAGCGGTTGATGTTGCGCACCGCGTAGGACAGCTCCAGGGGCTGCTTGGCCTTGATGGCAGCGAGGGCATCCTTGACCATCTGCTCCGCCAGCTCGCCCTTGTCGAAGGACGGGTTGGTGGGCTGAGTGCAGAAGCGGGGCTCGGAGTCGGGAATGGCGCCCTGGTCCAGCAGGACGCGGATGTCCAGCTTGCGCTGCTTGGCGGTTTCGCCGTCGAGCACTTCCAGCAGGTCCATGCGGCCGATGAGGTCGTCCAGCTTGCGCACGCCGAGGCGGGCCATCAGTTCGCGGGTTTCCTGGGCGACGAAGGTGAAGTAGTTCATCACCATCTCGGGCAGGCCGATGAAATAGTCCTTGCGTAGGCGCTCGTTCTGGGTGGCGACGCCGGTGGCGCAGTTGTTCAGATGGCAGATGCGCAGGTACTTGCAGCCCAGGGCGATCATCGGCGCGGTGCCGAAGCCGAAGCTCTCGGCGCCGAGGATGGCGGCTTTCACCACGTCCATGCCGGTCTTCAGGCCGCCGTCGGTCTGCAGGCGCACCCGGCTGCGCAGGCCGTTGGCCCGCAGCACGGTCTGGGCTTCGGTGACGCCCAGTTCCCACGGGGTGCCGGCATACTTCACCGAGGCGATGGGACTGGCGCCGGTGCCGCCGTCATAGCCGGAAATGGTGATCAGGTCGGCGTAGGCCTTGGCCACGCCGGCGGCGATGGTGCCGACGCCGGGCTCGGCCACCAGCTTCACCGACACCAGGGCCTGGGGGTTGACCTGCTTGAGGTCGAAAATCAGCTGGGCCAGGTCCTCGATGGAGTAGATGTCGTGGTGGGGCGGCGGCGAAATGAGGGAGATGCCGGGCTTGGAGCAGCGCAGCTTGGCGATCATCGGCGACACTTTGTCGCCGGGCAGCTGGCCGCCCTCGCCGGGCTTGGCGCCTTGGGCCACCTTGATCTGCAGCACTTCGGCGTTGACCAGATAGTGGGGGGTGACGCCGAAGCGGCCGGAGGCCACCTGCTTGATCTTGGACATCTTCACCGTGCCGTAGCGGGCCGGGTCTTCGCCGCCCTCGCCGGAGTTGGAGCGGCCGCCGAGGCGGTTCATGCCCTCGGCCAGGGCCTCGTGGGCCTCGGGGGAGAGGGCGCCGAGGGACATGGCGGCGGAGTCGAAGCGCTTGAGGATGGCTTCCACCGGCTCCACGTCGTCGAGGGAAATGGGGTTGGCGTCCAGCTTGAGCTTCATCAGGTCCCGCAGCATGGCCACGGGGCGGTTGTTCACCAGGTCGGCGAAGCGCTGGTAGGCCTCGCGGTCGCCCTTTTGCACCGCCTTTTGCAGCTCGGTCACCACGTCCGGGTTGTAGGCGTGGTACTCGCCGCCATAGACGAATTTCAGCAGGCCGCCCTGGGACAGGGGCTCCATGGGGTTGTAGGCGAACTGGACGAGGGACTTCTGGTCGGCCTCGAAATCGTCGAAGTTGGCGCCCTTGATGCGGGACACGGTGCCCTGGAGGCACATCGCCACCACCTCGTCGTGCAGGCCGACGGCCTCGAACAGCTGGGCGCCGCGGTAGCTGGCGACGGTGGAGATGCCCATCTTGGACAGGATTTTCAGCAGGCCCTTGTTGATGCCCTTGCGGTACTTGTACAGGGACTCGTTGAGGGTGTGGCCCTTGATCTCGCCGCTCTTGATCAGGTCGCTGATGGCCTGGTAGGCCACGTAGGGATAGACGGCGGTGGCGCCGTAGCCGATGAGGCAGGCGAAATGATGCGGGTCCCGGGCGGTACCGGTGTCGGCGATAAGGTTGGCGTTGCAGCGCAGGCCTTCGCGGATCAGGGCATGGTGCACGGCGCCGACGGCGAACAGGGCGTGGATCGGCAGCTTGTCCTGGGCGATGTTGCGGTCGGACAGCACCAGGATGACGTTGCCCGCCCTGACGGCTTCCACCGCCTGCCGGGCGAGATTTTCCAGGGCGCCCTTGAGGCTGGTTTTGGCCGGGTCGTAGTTGAGGTCCAGGGCGAGGCTGCGGTACTCGGGCTCGGCGAGGGAGGTGAGCTTGGCGAATTTCTCCGGCGACAGCACCGGAGAGGCCACCTCCAGCCGCTTGGCGTGGCCGGGGGTTTCCTCGAACAGGTTGCGCTCGGGACCGAAGCAGGTGTTCAGGGACATCACGATCGCTTCGCGGATCGGGTCGATGGGGGGGTTGGTCACCTGGGCGAACTGCTGGCGCAAGTAGTCGAAGGGGCTGCGGATTTTTTGCGACAGCACCGCCATGGGGGTGTCGTCGCCCATGGAGCCGATCGCCTCCTGGCCTTCCTCGGCGAGCACGCGCAGCACCTGGTCCTGCTCCTCGAAGGAGACGTTGAACAGTTTCTGATAGGTGAGGGAGGCCTGGGGTTCGAGCACCGGGAAGGCGTCGTCCTCGTTGATGCCGCTTTCCAGGCGGGTGGCGTTGTCCTTCAGCCACTGGCGGTAGGGATGGGCGCCCTTGACGATGCGGTCGGTGTCCTCGGCAAGCAGCAGCTTGCCTTCCTGCAGGTCCACGGCCACCATCTGGCCGGGCTTGACCCGGCCCTTCTGCAGCACGTCCTCGGGTTTGTAGTCCCAGACGCCGATTTCCGAGGCGATGGTGACATGGCGGTCCTTGGTCATCACCCAGCGGGCGGGGCGCAGGCCGTTGCGGTCCAGGATGCAGACGCCGTAGCGGCCGTTGGTCAGCACCACGCCGGCGGGGCCGTCCCAGGGCTCCATGTGCATCGAGTTGTATTCGTAGAAGGCACGCAGGTCGGGATCCATGGACTGGACGTTCTGCCAGGCGGGCGGAATCATCAGGCGCAGGGCGCGGAACAGGGGAACGCCGCCCATCACCAGGCCTTCCAGCATGTTGTCCATGCTGTAGGAATCGGAGCCGGTGGAGGAGACGATGGGCCGCACGTCGTCCATGCTGGGGATGTGTTCGGAGGCGAAGATGCGCTCCCGGGCCCGGGACCAGTTGCGGTTGCCCTGCAGGGTGTTGATCTCGCCGTTGTGGGCGAGGAAGCGGAAGGGCTGGGCCAAGCGCCACTCGGGCCAGGTGTTGGTGGAGAAGCGCTGGTGGAACACCGCCAGGCTGGAGGCGAAGCGCTCGTCGTTGAGGTCCGGGTAGAACACCGGCAGGTAGGCCGGCATCACCAGACCCTTATAGGAGATCACCTTGGGCGACAGGGTAGGCAGATAGAAGGCCTTGTCGCGGCCTTCCAGGGCCTTTTCGGCGCGGCGGCGGGCGATGTACAGCTTGCGCTCGAAGGCGTCCTCGTCCAGGCCGGCGGGGGCGTTGACGAATACCTGCTCGATGGTGGGCAGGGTGGCCAGGGCGTATTCGCCGAGGGGGCTGTTGTCGGTGGGGACGCCGCGGAAGCCGGCGACGGCCAGGCCCTGGGCCTCCAGTTCCCGCTTCAGGGCGGCGCGGCTGGCTTCGGCCACGGCTTGGTCCCGGTTGAGGAACACCAAGCCGGCGGCGTAAAGGTCGGCGACGGTGAAGCCGCATTCGGCGGCCACGGTGCGCAGAAAAGAGTCGGGTTTCTTGAACAGCAGACCGCAGCCGTCGCCAGATTTGCCGTCGGCCGCGACGGCGCCGCGGTGGGTCATGTTCGCCAGGGAGGTGATGGCGGTCTGGACCAGCCAGTGGCTGGCCTTGTCGTCCATGTTGGCCATGAGGCCGAAGCCACAGCTGTCCTGTTCAAATTGCGGGCTGTATAGGGTCCCGTCCAACCAACGTTGTCTGTCCATTGCCGACTCGAAAAACAAGTGAAAAGCGTTAAATTGTAGCCGGAAAGCAGCGAGGGGACAACGGTTTGCAGCAAAAGGCGGCGGGACTCAGGCCAGTTCTTCCATCACGAACAGGCGGCGGTATTCGCGCATGGCGTAGCGGTCGGTCATGCCGGCGATGTAGTCGGCGATGGCGCGGGGCTGGTCCTGCTTCGCCTTTTCCTGGAACTGGGGCGGCAGCAGGGTGGGGTTGTCCATGAAGGCGGCGAACAGTTCCCGCACGATGCGGCGGGACTTGTTGCTCATGCGGTTGACCCGGTAGTGGCGGTAGAGATGCTGGCGCAGGAAGGACTTGAGCTCCTTCTGCTCCTGCTGGATGGCGGGGCTGAAGGCCATCAGGGCCGGGGCGGCGCGCACGTCGTCCAGGCTCCGGGGGGCGGCGTCGCGGAGGTTGGCGGCGCTCTGGGTGATGAGGTCCAGGACCAGGGTGCCGATCATGCGCCGCACGGTTTCATGGATTACACGGCGGCCGCTGAGGCCGGGATATGCGGCATAGACCTCGTGGAGGTGGCGGGCGAAAACGGGAACTTCCTCCAGTTGCTCCAGGGCGAGAAGTTCCGAGCGCAGGCCGTCGTCGATGTCGTGGTTGTTGTAGGCGATTTCGTCCGCCAGGTTGGCGAGCTGGGCTTCCAGGGAGGGGCGCTCGCCCTTGAGGAAGCGTTCCCCCACCTCCCCCAGCTCCCGGGCGTCCTGGGGCGAACAGTGCTTGAGGATGCCTTCCCGGGTTTCGAAGGTGAGGTTGAGGCCGTCGAACTCGGCGTAACTTTCCTCCAGCTTGTCCACCACCCGCAGGGATTGGAGGTTGTGCTCGAAGCCGCCGTAGTCCTTCATGCACTCGTTGAGGGCGTCCTGCCCGGCGTGGCCGAAGGGGGTGTGCCCCAGGTCGTGGGACAGGGCGATGGCTTCCACCAGGTCCGGGTTGAGACCCAGGTTGCGGGCCACCGTACGGCCGATCTGGGCCACTTCCAGGCTGTGGGTGAGACGGGTGCGGAACAGGTCGCCCTCGTGGTTGACGAAGACCTGGGTCTTGTATTCGAGGCGGCGGAAGGCGGTGGAGTGGATGATGCGGTCCCGGTCCCGCTGGAATTCACTGCGGCTGGTGGGGGGCGGCTCAGGGACGCGCCGTCCCTTGGAGTTGGCGTCCTGGACCGCGTAGGGGGCGAGATCAGCGGGGCAGGACATGGCCCTCGAGGGTTGCCGCCAGTTGCTCCGCCGGCACGTCGCCGCTGATGAAGGCCTCGCCGATGCGGCGCAGGAGAACGAAACGGATTTTCCCGCCCTCCACCTTCTTGTCGATTTCCATCGCCTTCAGGTAGGCCTCCACTCCCAGGTCCGGGGCGGCATCGGGCAGGCGGGCACGGCGCAGCAGGGCGCGGATGCGCTCCACGTCGGCGTCGCTCAGATGGCCCAGGCGCCGGGACAAATCGGCGGCCAGCACGGTGCCGCCGGCCACCGCTTCGCCGTGAAGCCAGACGCCATAGCCCATCCCCGCTTCGATGGCGTGACCGAAGGTGTGGCCGAGGTTGAGGTAGGCGCGGATGCCGCCTTCCTTTTCGTCGGCGGCCACGACGGCAGCCTTATTCTCGCAGGAGCGGCGGATGGCGTAGGCCAGGGCCTCCGGGTCCCGGGCCAGGAGCCGGTCCATGTTCTCTTCCAGCCAGTCGAAGAAAGGCAGGTCGCCGATCAGGCCGTACTTGATTACTTCGGCCAGGCCGGCGGAGAGCTCACGGTCCGGCAGGGTGTTCAGGGTGGCGGTGTCGGCCAGCACCACGCGGGGCTGGTAGAAGGCGCCGATCATGTTCTTGCCCAGGGGGTGGTTGATGCCGGTTTTGCCGCCGACGGAGGAATCCACCTGGGACAGGAGGGTGGTGGGAACCTGGATGAAGGGCACCCCCCGCTGGTAACAGGCGGCGGCGAAGCCGGTGAGGTCGCCGATGACCCCGCCGCCCAGGGCGACGAGGGTGGTCTTGCGCTCGGCGCGGCTTTCAAGCAGGGCGTCGAATATGCGGTTGAGGGTTTCCCAGTTCTTGAACTCCTCTCCGTCAGGGAGGATCACCGGAGTCACGGCCACGCCGTTGCGTTCCAGGCCGGTGGAAAATTTGTCCAGATAAAGCGGCGCCACCGTGGTGTTGGTGACGATGACCGCCTGCTTGATGGGCAGGTGCTCCAGGATAAGTTGGGGCTGTTCCAGCAGACCGGTGCCGATGTGAATCGGATAGCTGCGGTCGCCGAGGTCAACGGTCAAGGTTTGCATGGGCGGTGCTCGGTTCCTGAAGTTTCTTTTCCAACTGGCGTACCAGTTGGGGCACGCTTTGCTGGCCGGTGTCGACGATGATGTCGGCAATTTCCCGGTAGAGGGGGTCGCGCTGGGCGAACAGTTCTTCCAGCTTTTTTTGCGGGTCGGCGGTCTGCAACAAGGGCCGGTTCTTGTCGTGGCGCGTACGGGCCAGAAGGTCGGTGATTGTGGCCCGCAGGTAGACCACCAAACCACGGGAATGCAGGTTGGCGCGGTTTTGCTCGTTCAATACGGCGCCGCCGCCGGTCGCCAGTACGATATTGCCGCGCTGGGTCAACTCTTCGATCATGGCTTGTTCGCGAAGACGAAAGCCGCCTTCCCCTTCCAATTCGAAAATGGTGGGAATATTGACGCCTGTGCGGGATTCGATTTCATGATCGGAATCGAGGAAATCCTTGTCCTGGGACTTGGCGAGTTGTCGCCCAATGGTCGTTTTGCCGGCGCCCATCAGCCCCACCAGAAATATGTTGCCGGTCTTGCTTCCTTTCATGATGGGGAATTGTAACGGAAAAAGCCGTGCTCAAGGAGCACGGCTTTGACGGTGGTTACGCTAAATAAGGGTGTTATTGGATATTGAAGCCGTCCTTGACGATTTTCGGCGTGACGAAAATCAGCAGCTCGGTCTTGTTGTCCCAGGCGGTACGGTTCTTGAACAGGAAGCCCACCACCGGGATGTCTCCCAACACGGGCACCTTGGTCGTCGTATCGCGTTTGTCCTGGGTGTAGATGCCGCCGATGACGACCGTGCCCCCGTTCTCGACCAGAACCTGGGTGGCCACTTGCTTGGTATCGATGGAGGGACCCGCGGTGGTGGTGGTGCCGACGCTATCCTTGTTCACCTTGAGGTCCATGATGATGTTGTCGTCCGGGGTGATCTGAGGCTTGACCTTCAGGCTCAAGGTGGCCTTCTTGAAGGATACGCTGGTGGCGCCGCTGCTGGTCGCTTGCTGGTAGGGAATTTCCGTGCCTTGCTCAATGGTGGCTTCCACTTGATCGGCGGTAACCACTCGGGGATTGGAGATCACCTTGCCGCCGCCGTCGGCTTCCAGGGCCGACAGTTCCAGGTTGAGGAAGCGGCTGCTGTTGGCATGGAAAATCGACAGCGCGATGCTGCCGGGGTTGAAGCCGCCGATGCCGGTCGCGGGCATGTTGACGGAATAGGACTGGGTGATTTTGGGAATCGGCGTGGAAACCTGGCTGGTCAAATACGTGGTGGTATCCAGAGTGCCGCCCACGTTGGCCCGGATATTACTCTGGCCGCTGGTGGAGTCCGGGCGGCTGGACATGTCATTGACACCCAGGCGTGCGCCGATGTTCTTGGAAAAATCGTCCCGTGCCTCGACGATGCGCGCATCGATCAGCACCTGCCGGACAGCAACATCGATCTGGTCAACCAAGCGCCGGATATCCTCCAGCTTGCTCGGCGTGTCCTGGACGAACAGGGAGTTGGTCCGGGCGTCCACCACCACGCTGCCGCGCTTGGAGAGGATTTTCTGGTTGGGGTCGCTGAGAATCTTCTGCACGTCCGCCGCTTTTTGATATTTCATCTGGAAGCGTTCGGTTTGCACCGGTTCCAATTCGGATATCTGCTGTTTGGATTCCAGGGCGAGCTTCTCCTTGGTGGCGAGTTCGTCCCGGGGGGCGATCCAGATCACGTTGCCGGAGCGGCGCATGTCCAGCCCCTTGCTTTGCAGAATGATGGCCAGGGCTTGGTCCCAGGGCACGTCCTTGAGGCGGAGCGTCAAACTGCCGCCGACGGAGTCGCTGGTGACGATGTTGAGCCCGGTGAAGTCAGCGATCACCTGCAGCACGGCCCGAACCTCCACGTTCTGGAAGTTGAGGGACAGCTTGTCGCCGGTATAGCCCTTGCCTTCGCCCAGGCCGGGTTTGCTCGCCTCTTCCACGCCCTTAACCTCGACGATGAATTGGCGATCGGTCTGATAGGCGGAGTACTCCCAGTTTCCCTTGGGGGTGATGACCATGCGCACGTTGCTGCCGTTGCGGCTGGTGTCGACGAACTGGACCGGGGTGCCGAAGTCCGTCACGTCCAGTTTGCGCTCCAGATTCCGCGGTAAGCCGGTATTGCTGATATCCACCACCAAATCCTTGCCGCGCTTGCGGATGTCGATGCCTACGGCGGTATCGGACAAATCGGTAATAATGCGGCCCTCGTTGTTGGCGCCACGGCGGAAGTCGATATCCCGCACCGTATGGGGTTGGGCGGTAGGAGCCGCTTCGGCGAAACGGGTGGTGACGTTGGAAGTGGTTTTCACGCCCTCCGGACTTTGCAGGGTTAGCAGGAGGGTTTTCCCTTCTACGCGGGTATCGTAAGTGGCGGGGCGATTAAGGTTGATGACCATGCGGGTGCGGGTGCCTGCCTGGACCACATTGACGCTGCGCAGCACCCCTTCTTCGGCGCTAACGGTGTTTTTTCCCAGCTTGTTGGCGGTGTTGGGGAAATCCAGGGCGATGCGCGGGGGATTGTTGACGACGAAGCCGGCAGGAGGGGCCTGCAGTGCCTGTTTAAGGCCTATTTTGACGATCAGCTTCCCATCCGGAGCGGAAGTGTAATCCACGCTTTCGATGGCGTTGTCCGACGTGGTTGAGGTGCTTGCGGTTTCTGAGGCGGCCGCCGAAACGCTGAGGGCAAGGGAGGCGGGAACAACGCACAGCAGCGCAGCGAAAACCCACGAAGGGGAAAGGATGGAATGGGCATGCGTTTTCATCGTTTGCTCCTACTGTTCCTGCAGTGTCATGCTGGTTTCCCGTTCGGTCCAGTTACCGCCAGCATCTTCCACGGTTTCTTTGAGGGTGATTTCTGTTTCGGTGATGGCCATGATCTTGCCGTAGTTCTGTCCCAGGTAGTTGCCTACCTTGACCCGGTAGATATTGTTGTCCGGCGTTTTGATCAGACCATAGAAAACCGGGGCTTTCTTATTGGGTTCCCTTTGTTCCAGGGAGCCCACCATTTTCAGGTTTTCCAAGGGGAAGTTTTCCAGCAGCTCGCGGGGGCGGTTTACGTCGGGCTGGAGTCCGCCGCCCTTGCCGGTAGGCTTGAGCTTCCGCGGTTTGAAGGGATCCGGAATATCAAAAGCGTCGTAGGTGAAAGGCGTATAGGGCTTGACTTGCGGCAGCGGTTCCACCTTGCCCTTCATGTCCTTGCCGGCATCCTTGACGAACTGCCTCAGGTCGTCGTTCTGGTCGCCGCACGCGGCCAGTCCCAAGCAAAGAGATAAAAGCAGAAGCTTCTTCACTTTTTCCCTCCCTTGGCCTTGGCCTGCTCCGCCTTCTTCCGGGCAGCGATTTCATCATCGCTCAAATAGCGGAAGGTTTTCGCCACGGCGGTCATGGTGAGGTTGCCGCCTTTTTCGGGGGTAATGCTGATGTTGTTGAGGGTGACAATCCGCGGCAATTGCGCCACATCGCTGGCAAAGGCCCCAAAGTCGTGATAGCCGCCGGTTACCTGGATGGCGATGGGTTGCTCGGCGAAATTCTCGGTCAAGGTTTCGTTGCCGGGCTTAAACAGCACGAATTCAAGCCCGCGGCCGACCCCCGCCTGGTTGATATCGGTAATCAGGGCATCCATTTCGGACTTGTTGGGCAATTGCCGCAACATGGCCCCGAAAGACTGGTTGATATCCTTGAGCTGCTGCTTGTAGGTATCGAGGTTGATGGCCTGTTGTTTCTTGTCCAGAAAAGTTTGACGCAGCTTTTCCTCTTCCGCCTGGGCGGCGTTGAGGGTATCCATCTGGTCGCTCCAGTCGAGGAAATAACCGAGGCCGAGGATGACGGAAAAAAGAAGGGCCAGTGCTACCGCCTTGGCGGCCATGGGCCAGCTGCCCGGATCGTTCGGGTCCAGCTGTTGGAAATCGAAGCCCTTGAGCTCGGCGATAATATCGTTCACATTCATGGCTTAGCCCCCTTTTTGGGTTCGGCCGGGACTTCCGGTGCCGGGGGGACCAGTTTCATGGTCATGGCAAATTCACTGGCACGCAGGTTATTGACGGTTGCCGCTTTAATCACCACAAGTTGCGGAGACTGCAGCCAGACGGACGATTCGATGTTGCGCATCAAGGTGGAAACCCGGGCGTTGGATTGAGCGTAACCGGAGATGCTGATGTCGTTCCCTTGCTGCTTGACGGAAGACAGGTAAACCCCCTCCGGCAGGATGCGCACCAGCTGGTCGAGCAGATGGACCTCGATGCTGCGGTTGCTTTGCAGGCCTTCGACAGCCTGTTTCCGTGCCAGCAACTCCCGAATTTGTTCCTTGAGTTTCTTGATCTCTTCGATCTGCTTGTCCAGCTTTGCCGTTTCGGCCTTGAGAAACTCGTTGCGCCCGTTTTGGGTGTCAATGCGAGAGCTGATGGCGGTATGCACCAGTAGCACCACCAGGGCGCCGAGGATGGCCGTGCCTCCGGCCAGGACGGCGAATTGACGCTTGAGGGCGGCCTTCTTCAGTTCACGGTGGGGTAAAAGATTGATGCGGATCATGACGGGTCGAACCTCCGCATGGCCAAACCACATGCGATCATCAGCGCCGGGGCGTCGAGGGTCAGTTGGCGGGGTTTGACCTTTGACGACAAGGCCATGTTGGCGAAGGGATTGGCGACCTGGGTGCTGACTTGGGTACGGCTGGAAACGATGTTGTCCAAGCCGGGAATGGCGGCACAGCCACCGGCAAGCAGGATATGGTCGACGTGGTTGTACTGGGTGGAGGAGAAAAAGAACTGCAGCGCTCTCGCCACCTCAAGGGACAGGGTATCTGTAAAAGGCTGAAGCACCTCGGCGTCGTAATTTTCCGGCAACCCCCCTTGTTTTTTGGCCAATTCCGCTTCTTCTACCGAGAGGCTGAAACGGCGCTGAATCTCCTGGGTCAACTGGTCCCCGCCGAAGGCTTGCTCCCTCGTGTAGACGGTCTGGTTGTTGTGTAGCACAAGGAGGTGCATGGTCGTGGCGCCGATATCCACCACGGCGATGGTCTGATCCTGGCCGCCATTGGGAAGCTGGCGGGCGACCAGGTCGTAGGCGGTTTGGGTGGCGTAGGATTCCACATCCATGATTAAAGCCTTCAGGCCGGCGCTTTCCGCCGCGGCCACGCGGTCCTCGACTTTTTCCTTGCGGGAGGCGGCGATCAGCACTTCTACTTCATCGGGGAGGTTGGGAGCCGGCCCGATAACTTGAAAGTCCAGGTTGACCTCGTCGAGGGCGAAGGGGATGTATTGGTTGGCTTCCGCTTCTACCTGGGTCTCCAGTTCCTGTTCCCGCAGGCCCGCGGGAACGATGATTTTCTTGGTAATTACCGCGGACGACGGCAGCGCCATGGCCACATTCTTGATCTTGGTGTCCATTTGCGCCCAGGCCTGCTTGAGGGCGGCGCTGACGGCGTCAAGATTGGTGATATTGCCGTCCGTGACCGCATCCTTGGGCAGGGATTTGATGGCGTAGCGCTCCACCCGATACAGCCCCTTACCGGTATCGGTAAGCTCCACCAGCTTAACCGCGGACGAGCTGATATCCACCCCAATGAGGGGTGGCGCCTTGGCTTGCAGGAAGTCCAGATTGAAATCGAACTGCAAGAATTTCCCTTTCAACAGGCCTGGTTAGGAGAAGTATACATAATTTACATTAGATGCTAGCAACAACTATAAAATTAGTAAAGTAATTTTATTAGTTGTCGTGGCTGGGCGCAGATGCGCCTATAATTGCGCACATTTTTACCGATAAATTTCGAGCACTCGGAAAACCGCGATATGTCCATGCGATGGTGGCAATACCTGTTGCTGGCGGCTGTGGCAGCCATTCTTTCCGCTGGTCTGCTGGCGGGGTTGGCCGCCGTGATGGTCTACCCCAAGCTGCCTTCCCTCGATGCCTTGACCGATTACCATCCCAAGATGCCACTGCGGATTTATACCGCGGACGGCGCCTTGATTGGCGAGTTTGGCGAGGAGCGGCGGGCGGTAGTGAAAATGAAAGACGTCCCGCCCGTTTTGAGCCAGGCCATTCTCGCCGCGGAAGACGAGCGGTTCTATCAGCACGGGGGCGTCGATTACGTTGGCGTCATGCGCGCGGCGCTCAACAATCTGGTTTCCGGTGGGGCAAAAGAAGGCGCTAGCACCATCACCATGCAGGTGGCGCGCAATTTCTTCCTGACGCCGGAAAAGACGCTGACCCGCAAGTTCAGCGAGGCGCTGCTGGCGCTCAAGATTGAGCATAACTTGAGCAAGAACCAGATTCTCGAGCTGTATATCAACCAGATTTACCTTGGCCAGCGGGCCTACGGTTTTGCCTCGGCGGCGCAGATTTATTTCGGCAAGCCGCTGGAAAAACTGACGGTGGCGGAGGCCGCCATGCTGGCGGGGTTGCCCAAGGCGCCGTCCCGCTACAATCCGGTGGTCAATCCCAAGCGCGCCAAGGCGAGGCAAAACTACGTTCTGGGGCGGATGCGGGACCTGCGCTTCATCAGCCAGAAGCAGTACGATGAGGCGGTCAACGAGCCCTTGAAGGTGCGGCACGCCCTCCAGTTTTCCGAGGTCAGCGCGGATTATGTGGCGGAAATGGTGCGGCAGATGATGTACGAGCGCTATCAGGATGCCATTTATAGCCAGGGGTTCACCGTCTATACCACCCTCCGCCGCGCCGATCAGGAGGCGGCAAACCAGGCCCTGTGGAAAGGCGTGATAGATTATGACCGCCGCCATGCCTACCACGGTCCGGAGAAGTTTCTAGACCTGCCCGCCGACGCGGCAGAGCGTGAAGAAGTCATGGATGACGCTTTGCAGGAGCTGGGGGAGATCAATGGCCTGATCCCGGCCGTCGTGCTGGAGGCAAAGCCGAGCCGCTTGACGGTCTACACCAGTGGCGGCGAGGTGCTTCAGTTGGCGGGGGATGGAATCAAGCCTGCCCTGAAATTCTTAGGCGACAGCGTGCCTGAAAAGGCGCGCATCCAGCGCGGCGCCGTAATTCGCATTCAGCGTGACGACAAGCTGGGATGGCGTGTCACCGAGTTGCCCCAAGTAGAGGCGGCGCTGGTATCGGTTAATCCCCAGGATGGCGCTGTTCGGGCGTTGGTGGGCGGCTTCGACTTTGGCCGCAACAAGTTCAACCATGTGACCCAGGCGTGGCGCCAGCCGGGCTCCAGTTTCAAGCCCTTCATCTATTCCGCAGCGCTGGAAAAGGGCTTCACCCCCGCGACGGTAATCAATGACGCCCCCATTGTTCTTGACGCCGCTGAAACAGGGGGGCAGGTCTGGGAGCCGAAAAACTTCGATGGTGATTATTCGGGGCCCATCCGCATGCGGACCGCCCTCGCCAAGTCGAAAAACCTGGTATCCATCCGTATTCTGCAAAGCATCACCCCCCAGTATGCCCAAGAATATATTGGGCGCTTCGGTTTCAGCCCGGAGCAGCATCCCCCCTACCTCACCATGGCCTTGGGGGCGGGATCGGTAACGCCCTTGCAGATGGCCGCCGCTTATTCGATATTCGCCAACGGCGGCTACCAAGTAAAACCCTATTTCATTCAGAAAATACTCGACTCCCGCGGCAAGGTGCTGGCCGAGGCCAAGCCGGTGAAAGCCGGCGCGGGTGAAGAACCGGCAATCGATCCCCGCAACGCTTTCATCATGACAACCATGATGCGGGATGTCGTGAAATACGGCACCGCGGCCAAGGCCATGCAGTTGGGCCGCAATGACCTGGCGGGCAAAACCGGTACCACCAACGACCAGGTGGATGCCTGGTTCTGCGGGTTTAATCCGGACTTGGTGGCGATCGCCTGGATCGGTTTCGACAAACCCCGTTCCCTGGGGGGGGCCGAAACCGGTGCTCAGGCGGCCTTGCCAATCTGGATGGGCTATATAGCCAAGGCCCTTGCCGGGGTGCCCGAAAAACCGTTGGCTGTTCCGACGGGCGTGTCGGTCATCAACATCAATCCGCAAAACGGGGTAAGGATGACGCAGGGGGGAATTCCGGAATATTTCTTCGAAGAGAATCCTCCGGGCGACACGGCGACGGTGGTGGGAGGGGAACGGGCTGGCGGTGGAAAAGCGAGCGAAGAGATCAAAGAGCAACTGTTTTAGGCCGCCAGACGCCGGCAGCCGCAACAGCTCGCGTCCTTTGGTGCGCCAGCGCATCGCCCAGGCGGCGGCGCGCATCATGGCCGAGGATGGCATACAGGATTTTTCCCTCGCCAAGCGTAAGGCGGCGCGCCAGTTGGGGGCGGAGGATAGCCAGCACTTGCCCAACAACCAGGAAATCGAACAGGAACTGCGGCTTTATCAGGAGATTTTCCAGAAGGACGAGCAGCAGGAACGGCTGCGGTTCTTGCGAAAATTGGCGCTAGAGGCGATGCGCCAGCTGGAGCCCTTCAACCCCCGGCTGACGGGCTCGGTGCTGAACGGAACCGCCACGCGGTACTCGGACATCAACCTGGAAGTGTTTCCATCCAGCCTAAAGGATGTGGAGCTGTTTCTCCTCAGTCGGAAGATTCCTTACCGCAGCGGGGAAAAAACGCTTCGTCAGGGAAAAGACGTGCGAACCGTCCCGCTTCTCGCCCTTGTGGAGTTTCCCGCAACGGTGGAAATCCTGGTATACGACGCGGAGGATCTGCGTTTATTGCCCAAGACGGCTGCTGACGGCAAAAGCCCGCTGCGGGTAAAAATCCACCAGGTGGAAGCTTGGCTGAGGGGGGAAACGGAAAATCACGAGGGGTGATTTTCCATTTGGATGAAACGCTTGTCTGGCGTTTTTAATAGACTACGTTCATAATTGTCATGGGGCCTCGCAACGGGAGGCCGCGTGCGATGGAAAGCCAAGCGCTTTCCGAATTGGTAGAGACAATGGCGAACGGTAATACCCCCCAAAAAAGTCTTGATGGCACCCTGGGTGATTACAGCAAATACTTGATCCACTCCAGGACGGAAATCATTTTCGTTCTTCGGGCCGTGATGCAGAAGACGGAACTGGTGACGGCCTATTTCAATCACGGCAAGGATTTTTTTCTCACCTCCATTCTCGAGGTGGAGCCGGATCATCTGATTATCGATTTTGGCGCCAACGAGGCGCTGAACCGCAAAATCCTGGAAAGCGACCGGATCGTTTTCCTCACCACCCAGGACCGGGTGCGAGTCCAATTCACGGCCCCCCGCGTGGAAAAAGTGGTCTACAACAACCGCGATGCTTTTCGGCTTCCCTTGCCCGATGCGGTGCTTAAGCTCCAGCGGCGGGAGTACTATCGTATTTCCACGCCGATTACCGTCCCGTTGAAATGCGAAATCCCCCTGCCGCAGGGGGGGAAAATCGATGTTTCCATCGTGGATATCAGCGTGGGGGGGATCGGCATTGTGGGCTACCCTCCCGAACTGGTCACGGAGGTGGGAACCGCGTATCCCGGCTGCAAGATCGATTTGCCGGACGTGGGGTCCATCGTTGCCACGATTCAGATTCGCAACGTTCTCGACGTTACCTTGAAAAGCGGCCAGGTTTCCAAGCGTGCCGGTTGCCAGTTCATGGACTTGCCGGCCAATATGCAGGTTTTGTTGCAGCGCTACATCATCAAACTGGAACGGGAACGCCGGGCCAAGCTGGCAGAGGGATAAGGGGCCCGGAGGCCCCTTTGGCTTAGTTTTTTTCCGCTAGCCAGCGGGCGGTGTCCAGGGCGAAATAGGTCAGAATGCCGTCCGCGCCGGCGCGCTTGAAACCCAATAGCGCCTCCAGTACGCAAGCCCGCTCGTCCAGCCAGCCATTCATCGCCGCCGCCTTCAGCATCGCATACTCGCCGCTGACCTGGTAGACGTAGGTCGGGGCGCCGAATTCGTCCTTTACTCGGCGCACGATGTCCAGGTAGGGCATCCCCGGCTTCACCATCACCATGTCCGCGCCTTCGTCCAAATCCATTCCCACCTCCCACAGGGATTCGTCGGAATTGGCGGGGTCCATCTGGTAGGTGTATTTGTTGCCTTTGCCCAGGTTGCCGGCCGAGCCTACCGCGTCGCGGAAAGGGCCGTAAAAGCTGGAGGCGTATTTGGCGGAATAGGCGAGGATGCGGGTGTGGATGTGACCCCCGGCGTCCAGGGCTTCCCGCACGGCGCCGATGCGGCCGTCCATCATGTCCGAGGGGGCGACCACGTCGGCGCCCGCTTCGGCATGGGATACCGCCTGCCGGGCCAGCACGGCGATGGTTTCCTCGTTCAGAACATAGCCTGAGGCGTCAATCAGGCCGTCCTGGCCGTGGCTGGTATAAGGGTCCAGGGCGATATCGGTAATGACACCCAGTTCCGGGAAGCGCTTTTTCAATTCCCGGACGGTGCGGGGCACCAGCCCGCCGGGGTTATAGGCCTCGGCCGCATCCTCCGACTTCAGCTTGCCGTCGATGACCGGAAACAGGGCCATGGCCGGAATGCCCAGCTGCACGCATTGCTCGGCCGTGATCAGCAGTTTGTCGATGGATTGGCGTTCCACCCCGGGCATGGATGCGACCGTTTCGGTGCGGTTGCTGCCGTCCAGCACGAACACGGGGTAAATCAGATCGTCGGTGGTGAGGCGGTTTTCCCGCATCAGGCGGCGGGAAAAATCGTCGCGGCGCATGCGGCGCATGCGCTTGCCAGGAAATTTACCTAAAGTTTGCACAGGTTCCGTCTCCAGGATTGGTAAAAACCCGTTTTCACGGGCCATACGGGCCGATAGTAAATTTTTGCCGAATCGCGGGAACTAAACGGCGACTCTTGTATCTTACGTTGCAGATGCCGCTGCGCGGCGTCTCCCGCTTCTTCCTCCCTGAGCGGGTGCCTTAATCCCCATTAAGGCTTGTGTTGCCCCCGGTTTTCCTCCCCTTTAACCGGGGGTTTTTTATTCCCGGGGGGCGCCCCCAGATCGGGCGTCCCCTTCCCCTCCAGCCAGGCGGCGATTACCTTTTCGGCGTCCTCCAATCCGCTGCGCTTGAGGCTGGAAAAAAGCTGGGCG
The DNA here is from genome assembly GCA_021845865.1 of Pseudomonadota bacterium. Lineage (GTDB taxonomy): Bacteria > Pseudomonadota > Gammaproteobacteria > Burkholderiales > UBA9220 > UBA2239. The sequence goes on from JAJZVC010000002.1 coordinate 70,576, forward strand.
CTGCAGTTGGGGTAAGCCTCGCGTACTTCCTTGCGCACTTTCTGCAGTGTGGCCAAGGCCTGCTGGCGGGCCAACTTGTCGGACTTGGTCAGCAGGATGTGCACGGGCTTGCCGGTGGGCAGAAACCAGTCAAGCATTTGCCGGTCCAGGGGGGTCAGGGGATGGCGGGCATCCATGACGAGCACCAGACCCCATAGGCTGGGGCGGGTCTGAAGATAGGCGCTGAGCACCCCTTCCCAATGGCTGCGCACGTCCTCGGGCACCTTGGCATAACCATAGCCCGGCAGGTCCACCAGAAATCCGGCCTCTCCCAGGGTGAAAAAGTTGATCAGCTGGGTGCGGCCAGGGGTCTTGCTGACGAAAGCAAGCCGGGTTCTGTTTGCCAACGCATTGATGGCGCTGGATTTTCCGGCGTTGGAGCGCCCGGCGAACGCAATTTCAGGCCCGGCGGGGGGCGGAAGGTCGCGTAGACTGTGGGCGGAGATGGAAAAGCGGGCGTTCTGGAAGATAGGCATAATCAGGCGTTTGCATCATAGCGTATTTTGTTTAGAATACGTAGCTTTTCAGGCATATTAGGGTATTAGGAGCGAATAATGAAACTGTTCACCGCGATGGCGGCGGCGGTAGGGATACTCACTGCGGCAACGGCATTTGCTGAAACTCCTGTCAAAGGCGACCCGGCAAAGGCTCAACAAATCGTTAACACCGTATGCGTGGCCTGCCACGGCGCGGACGGCAACAGCGTGGCTCCGGCCAACCCCAAGCTGGCCGGCCAGCATGAAGCCTACCTCCTCAAGCAGCTGCACGATTTCAAATCCGGCGCCCGGATGAACCCGGTGATGGCCGGCATGGTGGCTTCCCTGACCCCTGAGGACATGGCCAACCTGGCCGCGTATTTCAGCGGCCAGAAGAACAACGGCGGCAAGCCTGCCGACCCCGCGAAGGTGGAGCTGGGCCAGAAGATCTACCGCGGCGGCGTGATGAAGAGCGGCGTTCCCGCTTGCGCCGGGTGCCACAGCCCCAATGGCGCCGGCATTCCCGACCAGTTCCCCCGTCTGGCCGGTCAGCATGCCGAGTACATCGCAACCCAGTTGAAGGCCTTCCGCAACGAAGAGCGCGCCAACGACCCGGCCAAGATGATGCGCGAAGTGGCGGTGAAGATGACCGACAAGGAAATCGCCGCCGTCTCCGAATACATCGCGGCAATGAAATAAATTTCCCCTTCACGGGAACTGAAAAAGGGTGGCGCAAGTCACCCTTTTTTGTCTTAGTGCCTCTTAACAGGAACCCGCCGTGCAGACTTCCCGCACTTCACCCTTGAAAGCGTGGTACGAGCTCCTCAGCTCGATGCGTTTCGCCGTCAGCCTGCTCACCGTCCTGTCCATCGCCTCCGTGATCGGGACGGTGCTCAAGCAGAGCGAACCCTATTCCAACTATGAGTTCCAGTTCGGTCCGTTCTGGTTCAGGGTGTTCGAGGTCTTGGGGCTGTACGACGTCTACCATGCCTGGTGGTTCCTGGTCATTCTGGTGTTTCTGGTTGCCTCCACTCTCCTCTGCCTGTATCGCAATACCCCCTTGATGCTGCGGGAAATCAAGACCTTCCGCGAGCATGCCACGGAGGCCTCCTTGCGGCACTTCACCCACCGGGCGGAGTGGCGGACCCGGCAGGAAGCGGGAGCCGTGATGGAAAAGCTGTCCGGCTATCTGTCGGCCCACGGCTACCGCTTCAAAATCGCCGAGACGGAAGGCTCCAGGCTGATCGCGGCGAAAAGCGGCGGCTATCGGCGCCTGGGCTACATCTTCGCTCATGCCGCCCTGGTCATCATCTGCATCGGCGGCCTGATCGACGGCAACATCCCCCTCAAGCTGGGCCAGGTGTGGGGCAGCAACAAGCCCGAAACGCGGGATTTGCCGGTGAGCCAGGTGGGGCCCGCCAGCCGCCTGTCGGCGGGCAACCTGTCCTTCCGCGGCAGCGTCACGATCCCCGAGGGTCAGGTGGCGGACGTGGTGTTCATCAATGCCGGCGAGGGTTATTACGTCCAGGAGCTGCCCTTCGCCATCCGGCTGAAGAAATTCCACATCGACTACTATCCCACCGGCCAGCCCAAATCCTTCGTCAGCGACGTCGAAATCATCGACAAAGCCAGCGGCAAGGCCGAGGCCCATTCCATCGCCGTCAACCATCCCCTGATCCACAAGGGCGTGGCGATCTACCAGGCGAGCTTCGACGACGGCGGCTCCAAGCTGGCCCTGAACGGCTGGAACCTCCTGTCCACCGACATCAAGCCTTTTCCCTTCAAGGGAGTGGTGAAACAGAACGCCCTGATGTCCAACGGCGACACCTCCTACACGGTGGAGTTCAACGACTTCCGCATGTTCAACATCGAGAACACGGGGGAGGCGGAGACGGGCAAGCAAGGCTTCAGCAGCGCCCTGAGCGCGGTGCAGACGGTGGCTCCGACGAAGAACGTGAAGAACATGGGGCCGAGCGTGCGCTTTACCGTGCGCAACAGCCAGGGGCAGGCCACCGAGTACAACAACTACATGCAGCCCATCGAGGTCGATGGCCGCTCCTATTTCATGAGCGGCATGCGCGGCAGTCCGGCGGAACCGTTCCGCTACCTGCGGTTCCCCGTGGATGAAAAGGGCGGCATCGACGGCTTCATGCAGCTGCGGGCGGTGCTGTTCGACAAGAGCGCCTATCCCGAAATCGCCAAGCGTTTCGCGGCCCGGGCCCTGAGCGGCGAAGCGGTCAGCGACACCCTGCGGGCCCGCTTCCTCGACAGCACCGAAAAGGTGGTGCAGCTCTTCGCTCGCGGCGGTTATGATTCCCTGGCCCGCTTCATCGAAAAATCCGTCCCCGCCGCCGACCAGGACAAGGCCGCCCAGACTTACCTGAAGGTGCTGGAGAACGCCGGCTTCGAGGCCTACCAGATTTCCCGGGAACGGGCCAAGCTGCCGCCGGCGCAAGCGGACGAAAAGACCCTGCGCTTCGTCCGGGACAGCTTGAATGCCGTCAGCGACGCATTCTTCTACGGTTCGCCGGTCTATTTCCAGCTGGCCGGCTTCGACCAGGTGCAGGCCAGCGGCTTCCAGCTGACCAAGTCCCCGGGCCGCAACATCGTCTACCTCGGTTCCCTCCTGCTGGTGGCGGGGGTATTCGTCATGTTCTACGTTCGGGAACGCCGGCTGTGGCTGCTGGTCAAACCCGAAGCCGGCGAAGTCCTCCTCGCCATGTCCAGCAACCGCAAGACCCTGGATTTCGAGAAGGAATTCGAGAAACATAAGCAGCATCTCGGCGAACTGCTCACGCTCAAGGATTAATCCATGGAACTGACCTCTGCTTCCTACGGCGTCAAGCCGCCGTTCTTCAAGACCCTGACCTGGTTCGACTGGCTGTTCGCCCTGCTGGCCGGGGCGGGTGGCGTCTATGCCCTGATGCGCTACAGCGGCTTCATGGACGGCTACGAGCAGGGCATCCTGGTGCTCGCGGCCGTTTCCCTGGCAGCCCTCGGCTGGATGTGGAAGCCGGTGCGCCCGTTGGTGCTGGCAGTGGCGGCCCTGAGTCTGTTCGGCACCTATCAGTACCACGGCGACTTGGCCCGGGGGGAGCAGGCCTTCTTCCTCAAGTTCCTCTTCTCCAGCCAGTCCGCCATCATGTGGATGAGCGCCCTGTTCGTGATGGCCACCCTCGGCTACTGGATAGGCCTGTTCGCCCGTTCCGAGTTCGTCAACAGGGTTTCCTCGGCGATCACCTGGTCGGCGGTGGCCATGGGGCTGGTGGGCCTGATGGTGCGCTGGTACGAATCCTATCTGCTGGGGGCGGACATCGGCCACATTCCCATCAGCAACCTGTACGAGGTGTTCATCCTCTTCGCCATCATCACCGCCCTGATGTACCTGTTCTACGAGGACCGCTACGACAACCGGCAGATGGGGGCCTTCGCCCTCACCGTGATCAGCGCCGCCGTGGCCTTCCTGCTGTGGTATGCCTTCGACCGCCAGGCCCACGGCATCCAGCCCCTGGTGCCGGCGCTGCAGTCCTATTGGATGAAGCTCCATGTCCCGGCCAATTTCGTCGGCTACGGCGCCTTTTCCCTCTCGGCCATGGTGGGGGTGGCCTACCTGCTGGCGGAGAAGGGCATCCTGGCCAACCGATTGCCGTCGTTGGAGGTGCTGGATGACGTGATGTACAAGGCCATCGCCATCGGCTTCGCCTTCTTCACCATCGCCACCATCCTCGGCGCCGTGTGGGCGGCGGAGGCCTGGGGCAGCTACTGGTCCTGGGACCCGAAGGAAACCTGGGCGCTGATCGTCTGGCTGAATTACGCCGCCTGGCTGCACCTGCGGCTGGTGAAGGGCCTGCGGGGCCCCATGGCGGCCTGGTGGGCGGTGATCGGCCTGGTGGTCACGGTCTTCGCCTTCCTCGGCGTCAACATGTTCCTCTCCGGCCTGCATTCCTACGGCTCGCTGTAAGCTGCCGCCGCGCCGCGGTGGGCTCTCCGCGGTGAATTTTTCCGCAGTCAGACCGCCCTGGCGCTGGTGACCTCCAGCCTGGGAAAGCGGTCGGCCAGGGCTTCCTCGACATGCCGCCGGGCGGTGGCCTCCTCGGGCACGCCCTCTTCCCCCCGCAGGCTGAGGAGGAGGTTGATTTTCAGCCGGTCGGGGGTGAGGTGCTCCACCAGGTCCCACCATCCGTTGGGGCTTTTCGGTCTCGCCGTCGGCATGGTGTACGCCACGGGCTGCACCGATTCGAATTCCACCCCCCAGAAAAAGGGCCGCAGTTTGCCGCGCAGTTCGTTGCGCGCCAGGGTCTCGGCCAGCTCGGCGATGCTGTCCAGGGCGTCGAGGGTGTCCGGCTCGAGGGCGCCCTTGCCGTGGCAATAGGCCAGGGCCGGGTAGTAGTTGAGGTTTTCCCGCTGCGCCAGGGCCTGTACCTGCCCGGCCAAGGCCTCGCCCACGGCGGCGGGGGAAAAGGGCAGGCTGCGCGCCAGGGCATCGGCGGGGACCTTGAGCAGGAGCGTCAAGGCGACCGCCACGCTAGCGCCCCTTGCCCCGCAGGACGGCGAGGCGGGCCTGGATGGGGCCCGTGATGGGCTCCAGCTTGCGCCGCATCAGGGTGCCGACGGCGGTGGTGGTGCGGAATACCGGGCGGGCGAGGTTGTTGTCCACGCGGGAAAGAAACAGCAAGGCGCGCAGCTCCGGTTCCATGGCCGGCGCAGCGGCGAGGACGGCCTGCACGGCCGGTTCGGCTAGCCGGTGTTCGGCTTCGGCCTCCAGGGCGGCGATGGCCGGGTCGATGGGAGAGGCTGGCCGCAGGGAGGCGAATTGCGCCCCCAGGGCGTTGAACAGGGCGTTCACCACGTCCTGGTCCGCCGGACGGCGCAGCACCTCTTCCGCCGTGGCGAGGAAGGCTTGTCCTGCCGCGCCGAGCATGCGCCGCAGCCGTTCCGCCACCGGGTTGCCGGCGGCAATCAGGGGGGCGAGGCCTTCCTCAAGCGCGTCGGCCTCGGGCCGGGGTGGCAGGGCTTCCGGCAGCGCCTCGGGTCCCCGCTCCAGGAAAGCCACCAAGTAGGTGTTGTTGTGTTTGGCCTTGCTCCACAGGCGCTGGCGCACGGGTTCGCCGAGAAGGCCGGGCTGGAGGACGATGCGCACGGTGTCGATGATGGTATGGGGCTCGGTTTCGAAGGGCAGGTGCTCCACCAGGTATTCCGCCAGCACGTGGCCCATTTCCCCCTGGCGCACGGCGTCCCGCTCCAGCATGCGGCGGGCGTTGTCCCCCGTCGGCATGGCCCACCAGGCGCGGCGGGCCAGTTCGTCGGTGAGTCCGGGGGAATAGGCCACCGATACCACCGCCTCGTTTTCTCCCAGCAGCAGCAGTTTGTCCAGGCCTTGCTCCCGGGCCTGGCCCATGCGCGTCCAGCGCTGGAGATAGACGGGGTAGCCGCCGGGAGAGCCGAGGACGTGGCCGGCGAGAAACTCCCGCACCCGCTTCAGGTACTGGTCGGCGCCGCAGTTGGGGGAAAGGCGTACCGTGGCCTCCCCCCGGGGGGTGAGGGCATGGAGGGCCATGCCGCCCTCGTCGATGCGCACGGCCTGGACTTCGCCGGCCATCAGGACATTGAGGCGCAGGGCGTCCTCGTTGGAGAGTTGGGTTTCCATGGCTTGAACTTATGCGAAACGGCGCGGGGAGGCAAGCTCCCCTCAATTCAGTTGAACGCGCTGCCCCCAGGGCACCGGGGCCTTGCCCTTGACCAGCCAGACGACGGGATAGCCGGGCTCGGCGGCGGGAAAGTCCCCTTCCGCGTCGGTGAAGTACACCAGCACGTTGGGGGCTTGGCCCTGGGCCGCGACCCAGTCGAAGACGGGGGTGAAGTCGGTGCCGCCGCCGCCGGCGAACTCCCGGGGCAGGGTGAATTCCTCCCAGGGCTCGAAGCGCCAGGGGCTGTCCACCGCCAAGTCGCTGTCGCAGGCGAGCAGGGTCACCCGGGCCCGCAACTGGCCCTTGAGGGCGTTGATTTCGGCAAGGAATTCCGACAACTCGGCGCTGCTGATCGAGCCGCTGGTATCCAGGGCCACCACCACGTCCACCTGGGCGCTGCGCAGGCTGGGGAAAATGACGTTGCCCTCCCGGCGGGAGGGGCGCAGGTAACTATAGTCGTCCCGGGCCACCTGGGTGAGGAAACGGGCCAGCACCGCCCGCCAGGGGAGCTGGGGCTGCAGCAGGCGGTCCACCAGCCGGGCCAGGGGACCGGACAGCTTGCCTGCCTGCTGGGCTTGCTGGGCCGCGCTAGCCAGGTATTGCTGCCATTTCTGGGCCAGGGAGTCCCGTTCGCCGGCGGACAGGGGGGGGGGCTGGGAGGCGCCGCCGCGGCCATCCCGGGAGTCCTGCTCCCGCTGCTGCTGGGGGCTGCTGCCGTCCTTGGGATCCTCCTCGCCTTCCTTCGAGCCGTGGTCCTCGTCCGGGGTATCGTTGGGCAGGGCACCGGCGCCCTGGGACGATTCCTCGGCATCGTAGAGGTGGTTGTCCATGGGCTCATCGCTGTCGTGGTCGTCCAGGCAGGGATAGATCTCCTCCGCCGTCATGCCGTCGAAGGAGTCCAGGGTCAGGGCGCCGGGTGGCGGGACGAGGCCGTCGTTGATCAGCAGGGGGTTGACCGCGTAATCGCAGGCCAGGTCCCAGCGGTGCTTCACCCGGTGGCCGCGGCGGGCGAAATGGGACAGGGCGCAGTGCAGGGCCTCGTGGGCGAGGACGAATTGCACCTGGTCCACGGAGAGGGCGTCGATGTAGTCCGGGTTGTAGTAGAAGCGGCGGGCGTCGGTGGCGGTGGTGGCGCACCACTTGGCCCGCGTTTCGGCCAGGGGCAGGCGCAGCACCAGGGCGCCGAGGAAAGGCTTGCTCATCACCAGCCGGGTGCGGGCGATGGTGAGCTTGGTTTCGATGTCCTTGTCCGCCATGGCCGGGTGGCGCTATCGGAGTTCCAGCAGGATGTCCGCCACGCTGTGGGCCCACTGGGCGAACTGGGGCACCGAGAACAGGGGCTGGCCCACGGCGCGCTGCATGTCGGACACCAGCATGACGCCCATTTCCCGCAGGGGCAGCTTGCCGGCGAAATCGAGAATGCGGCCGTAAACGGCGGCGGCATCGGGGCTGCCCTTGGCGCGGATGGCGCGGGTCACCAGGGCGGCGGCGACGGCATATTGCAGGTCCACCTCCTGGGGGGCCGCCACCTCCTCGCCCCGCAGGATGGCGTCGATGTCCGGCATGCGGTGGAGGTTGTCGACGAAGGCGTAGAGCTCGGTGCCCGCCGCCTTGCCGACGCAAGCCTGGAGGGTGTCCAGCAGCAGGTCGGGCGTTTCGCCGAACTTCGCCAGGGCCCGGTGGGCGAATTCCCACGAGCGGGGGCTGGGGAAGGCCGCCGGGTTGTGGGCGGCGTCGAAATCGAACAGCAGTTCCGGCTTGAAGCGCAGGAAGGCGATCAGGCGCTCGTCGATGCCGTAGCCGTAGGCCCAGTTCACCCAGTCCTCCAGGTGGGGCTCGATTTCGAAGTGGGAAAAGCGGTTGGCCAGGGGGGCGGGCATGGTATAGGTCACCCCACGGTCTCCCTGGCGGTTGCCGGCGGCGAAAATGGCCCAGCCCTCGGGAACCCGGTATTCACCCAGGCGGCGGTCGAGAATCAGCTGGTAGGCGGCGGCGGAAACGCTGGGGGGGGCGGCGTTGATCTCGTCCAGGAACAGCACGCCGTAGGCCGGATTCCGCTGTGCGTCGGGCAGCATGGCGGGGACGGCCCACTCCACCTTGTCGCCGTTGCGGAAGGGGATGCCCCGCAGGTCGGAGGGTTCCATCTGGGACAGGCGCACGTCCACCACCGGCGCCCCGTGGCGCGCCGCCACCTGGGCGATAATCTGGGACTTGCCGACCCCCGGGGGGCCCCATAGCATGACCGGGGTATGGATGCCCTCCCGGGCGCTGAGAAATTCCCGTTCCAGGATGTTGATCAGATGGGCGGGGCGCATGGAATCTCCGTTTAGACCGAGTACAAGAGTCGATTATAACGGCGGTGGGTTCCCTTGAATAGTTGACAGACGAACTAAGGTAATGGGAAAGGAGTAGAATCCTTCCCTTTTTGTTTCGCCCCCTGCTCCCATGCGTCTCTTTCTCGCCCCCATGGAAGGGCTCGCCGATGCGGTGATGCGCGACGTGCTGACCCGCCTGGGCGGCATCGACCTGTGCGTGGCCGAGTTCGTTCGCGTTACCCACCATCTCCTGTCCGAGCGGGTGCTGCTGCGCACCGTGCCGGAGCTGGCCAACGGCGGCTGCACCCCCGCCGGTGTGCCGGTACGGCTGCAACTGCTGGGCAGCGACCCAGTGTGCCTGGCGGAGAACGCCGCCCAGGCCGCCGAACTTGGGGCGCCGGGAATCGACCTGAATTTCGGCTGCCCCGCCCCCACCGTCAACCGCCACGGCGGCGGCGCCGTGCTGCTGGCGGAACCGGAACGTATCCACGCCATTGTCGCCGCCGCCCGCCGGGCTGTGCCCGAGGGCGTGCCGGTCACCGCCAAGATGCGCCTCGGCCTGGAGGATACTTCCCTGGCCCTGGACTGCGCCCGGGCCATCGAGGCCGGCGGTGCCGACGAACTCACCGTCCACGCCCGCACCCGGGCCGACCGCTACCGCCCCCCTGCCCGCTGGGAATGGCTGGCCCGCATCCGCGAGGAGGTGGCCTTGCCCCTGGTGGCCAACGGCGACGTGTGGACGCCGGGGGACTGGGAGAAAATCCGCCAGGTGAGCGGCTGCGGTGACGTGATGATCGGCCGCGGCCTTATCATCCGGCCAGACCTCGCCCGGCGCATCAAGTCCGGCGGCGAGCCGATGCCTTGGAGGGAACTGCTGCCGGTGGTGGAGGCGTACTATGCCCTGGTGCGGGCCAGAGTGGACCCACGCCATGCTCCCGGCCGGCTCAAGCAGTGGCTGGGGATGCTGGCTTCGGCCTACCCCGAGGCGGAGGAACTCCACCGCCGGCTGCGCGCCGAACGGGACGCCGAGGAACTGGCACGGCGGTTGAGAGAATAAGCGGGGCGTAGGAGGAAAGTCCTACGCCGTCGGTGTTAAAGCGCCTTGAACACCTTGCGGGCCGCCGCCAGGGTCGCCTCGATATCCGCGTCGGTATGGGCGGCGGAAACGAAGCCCGCCTCGAAGGCGGAAGGCGCCAGATAGATGCCCTCGTCGAGCATGGCGTGGAAGAAGCGGTTGAACTTGTCCTTGTCGCACTCCATCACCTCGGCGTAGCTCTGGGGAGGCGCGGCGCGGAAATAGAGGCCGAACATGCCGCCCACGGCCTGGGCGGAGAACACCTGGCCCGCTTCCTTGGCGGCGGCGGCGAGGCCGTCGCACAGGGCCTGGGTACGTTTCGCCAGGCTTTCGTAGAAGCCGGGAGCCTGCACCAGCTTGAGGGTGGCCAGGCCGGCGGCCACCGCCACCGGGTTGCCGGACAGGGTGCCCGCTTGGTACACCGGGCCCTGGGGGGCGAGGCATTCCATGATGTCCTTGCGGCCGCCGAAGGCGCCCACCGGCATGCCGCCGCCGATGACCTTGCCCAGGGTGGTGAGGTCGGGGCGGATGCCGAACAGGCCTTGGGCGCTGGCGAGGCCGACGCGGAAGCCGGTCATCACCTCGTCGAAAATCAGCACCGCGCCATACATGGTGGTGAGGTCCCGCAGGGTCTGGAGGAACTCGGCGCTGGGCTTGACCAGGTTCATGTTGCCGGCCACCGGCTCGACGATCACCGCGGCGACTTCCTTGCCGATTTCGGCGAAAGTGCTCTCCAGCTGCTCAATGTTGTTGTAGTCGAGAACGATGGTGTGGGCGGCGGTTTCCGCCGGCACGCCGGCGGAGCTGGGATTGCCAAAGGTGAGGGCGCCGGAACCGGCCTTCACCAGCAGGAAGTCGGCGTGACCGTGGTAGCAGCCCTCGAACTTGATGATCTTGCTGCGGCCGGTGTAGCCCCGGGCGAGGCGGATGGCGCTCATGGTGGCTTCGGTGCCGGAGGACACCAGGCGCAGCATTTCCATGCTCGGCACCAGCTTGGTCAGCAGCCGGGCCATTTCCAGCTCGGTGGCGGTGGGGGCGCCGAAAGACAGGCCGCGGGCGGCGGCTTCCTGGACCGCTTTCACCACCTCGGGCTGGGCGTGGCCGGCGATGGCCGGGCCCCAGGAGGCCACGTAGTCGATGTAGCGCTTGTCGTCCTCGTCCCACAGGTAGGCGCCTTCGCCACGCTTGAAGAAGCAGGGGGTGCCGCCTACCGAGCGGAAGGCGCGGACCGGCGAATTGACGCCGCCGGGGATCAGGGTTTGGCTTTGCTCGAAGAGTTGCTGGTTGCGGGAGGTCATGGTCGCTATCGTCAATGCTGGGTTGCGAATTTCGCGGCGAAGGCCGCGGCCGTGATCCGGATGTCGGTGCTGTCGAAGAGGGCGGAAATTACCGCCACGGCGTCGGCGCCGGCGTCGATCAGTGTATCAAAGTTGTCCAGGGTAATGCCGCCGATGGCCACTACCGGCAGGTGGACGCGGGTTTTGGCTTGGCGCAGCAGTCCCGGCGAAGCGGGAACGGCGTCAGGCTTGGTGGGCGAGGGAAAAAAGCTGCCGAAGGCCACGTAGTCGGCGCCCTCCCGGTCCGCCAGCAGAGCCCGGGTAAAGTCGGCATAGCAGGAGACGCCGATGAGCTTGTCCGGCCCCAGGATCATCCGCGCTTCCTTCACCGTGCCGTCGTCCTTGCCCAAGTGCACGCCGTCGGCGTTGACCAGGTCGGCCAGGCGCAGGTCGTCGTTGATGATCAGGGGGACGCGGTGTTCCCGGCACAGGACCGCCAGTTCGCTGGCCTGCTCGTGGCGCAGGGCCACGTCGCTGCTCTTGCTGCGGTATTGCACCACCGCCGCGCCGCCTTCCAGGGCAAGGGCGACCTTGGCCAGCAGGGCTTCGGTGTCCGGGATGTCCGGCGTGATGGCGTAGAGCCCCTTAATCATTGGTTTCCTGCTGGCGGGCCCAGAAAAAGCGGTCGGGAATGAACTGTCCCATGCCGGGGCGGAAAGCGGTGGCCAGGCTCTGCCAGGTGAAATCCTGGGCCTCCTTCACTGCCTCGTCCACTCCCAGGCCGAAGGCCAGGCCGGCGGCGATGGCCGAGGCGAGGGTGCAGCCGGAGCCGTGGTAGCTGCCGGGAAGGCGGTCCCACTTGTCGGCGAGAAGGATGCCGTCCCGGTGGTAGAGGGTGTTCACCACCTGGGGGGTGTTCTCGTGGGTGCCGGTGATCAGCACGTATTCGCAGCCGGTTTCCAGCAGCTCCCGGGCGCAGCTCTCCTGGTCGGTGGGGCTGTCCTCGTCGAATTCGTCGAAAGCCAGGCGCCGGGCCTCGATGCTGTTGGGAGTGATGAGGGTGCTCTGGGGGATCAGCATCTCCCGCAGGGCGTCGATCATGTCCTCCGTCGCCAGCTCGTCGCCCCGGCCGGAGGCCAGCACCGGGTCCAGCACCAGGGGGATGTCCGGGTAGTCGGCGACGATCTCGGCGATGGCGGCGATGGCTTCCACGCTGCCCAGCAGGCCGAGCTTGAAGCAGGCCACGGGCATGTCTTCGAGCACGGCCCGGGCTTGATCGGCCACCCACTCGGCGTCGAGGGCCATGACGTCGTCCACCCCGACGGTGTCCTGGATGGTGACGCCGGTCACTACCGACAGGGGGTGGCAGCCCATGCTCGCCAGGGTCAGGATGTCGGCCTGGAGGCCGGCGCCGCTGCTGGGGTCGGTGGCCGCGAAAGTGAGGACGATGGGCGGGGTGGGCATGATTTAGGACAGGGGCTTAAAAACCAATGGTAGCAGGTTTGCCGCTCGCCTAACCAGCCGACCATTCCACCCAGCCCCCATAGGCCGTGACCAGGACGACGAGGCCGAAGGCGATGCGGTACCAGGCGAAGAGGGAGAAGTCGTGGCGCGAGATATAGCGCAGCAGGCCGCGCACGGCGAGGAAGGCGCTGACGAAGGCGGTGACGAAGCCGACGGCGAACATGCCCAGGTCGTCGAAGTGCAGCGCATCCCGGTGCTTGAACACGTCGTAGAAGGTGGCCGCGAACATGGTGGGGATGGCGAGGAAAAAGGAGAACTCCGTCGCCGCCTTGCGGGACAGGCCGAAGAACAGGCCGCCGATGATGGTGGCGCCGGAGCGGGACGTGCCGGGAATCAGGGACAGGGCCTGGGCGCAGCCGATTTTCAGGGCGTCGCGCCAGGTCATGTCCTCCACCCGTTCCACGCTGATGCGGTGCTGCCGCCGTTCCGCCCACAGGATCAGCACCCCGCCGACGATGAAGGCCAGGGCCACCGGCACCGGCTTGAAGAGGTAGAGTTTGATTTTCTTGATGAATAGCAGCCCCAGCACGGCGGCGGGGAGGAAGGCGATGAGCAGGTTGAAAACGAAGCGCCGGGCCTCTTCCTGCCGAGGAAGCTGGATGATTACCTCCGCCAGCTTGTGGCGGTATTCCCAGCACACCGCCAGGATGGCGCCAAGCTGGATGACGATCTCGAACACCTTGCCCTTTTCGTCGTTGAAATTCAGCAGGTCGCCGGCCAGGATAAGGTGGCCGGTGCTGGAAATGGGCAGGAATTCGGTCAGACCCTCGACGATGCCGAGGATGAAGGCCTTGAGGAGCAGCAGGGTATCCATGGGGGTCCGGGAAGCGAAACCTCCATTATACCGGATGCCGTGTTACGCCTTGTGGTAAACCTCGGCGCCGCTCTTCACGAATTCCACGGCCTTTTCCTGCATCCCTTTTTCCGCCTCTTGGGCGGCGGCGAAGTCGCGCACGTCCTGGGTGATCTTCATGGAGCAGAACTGGGGGCCGCACATGGAGCAGAAGTGGGCGGTCTTGGCGGATTCCTTGGGTAGGGTTTCGTCGTGGTACTCCCGGGCCCGGTCCGGATCGAGGGCCAGGTTGAACTGGTCCTCCCAGCGGAATTCGAAGCGGGCCTTGCTCATGGCGTTGTCGCGGATCTGGGCGCCGGGGTGGCCCTTGGCCAGGTCGGCGGCGTGGGCGGCGATCTTGTAGGCGATGATGCCGTGGCGCACGTCTTCCTTGTTGGGCAGGCCAAGGTGCTCCTTGGGGGTGACGTAGCACAGCATGGCGCAACCGTACCAGCCGATGGCGGCGGCGCCGATGGCGGAAGCCAGGTGGTCGTAGCCGGCGGCGATGTCGGTGACCAGGGGGCCCAGGGTGTAGAAGGGAGCCTCGTGGCAGTGCTTGAGCTGCTCGTCCATGTTGGCTTTGACCATGTGCAGGGGCACGTGGCCGGGGCCCTCGATCATCACCTGGACGTCGTGCTTCCAGGCGATCTGGGTGAGTTCGCCCAGGGTGTGCAGCTCGGCGAACTGGGCCTCGTCGTTGGCGTCGTAGAGGGAGCCGGGGCGCAGGCCGTCGCCGAGGGAGAAGCTGACGTCGTAGGCCTTCATGATGTCGCAGATGTCCTCGAAGTGGGTGTAGAGGAAGTTCTCCTGGTGATGGGCCAGGCACCACTTGGCGAGGATGGAGCCGCCGCGGCTGACGATGCCGGTCATGCGCTTGGCGGTCATGGGGATGTAGCGCAGCAGCACGCCGGCGTGGATGGTGAAGTAGTCCACCCCCTGCTCGGCCTGCTCGATCAGCGTATCGCGGAAGATTTCCCAGGTCAGTTCCTCGGCGCGGCCGTCCACTTTTTCCAGGGCCTGGTAGATGGGCACGGTGCCGATGGGGGTGGGGCTGTTGCGGATGATCCATTCCCGCGTTTCGTGGATGTTCTTGCCGGTGGACAGGTCCATCACCGTGTCACCGCCCCAGCGGATGGACCAGGCCATTTTTTCCACTTCCTCGCGGATGGAGGAGGACAGGGCCGAGTTGCCGATGTTGGAGTTGATCTTGGTGAGGAAATTGCGGCCGATGATCATCGGCTCCAGTTCGGCATGGTTGATGTTGGCCGGGATGATGGCGCGGCCCCGGGCCACCTCGTCGCGGACGAACTCCGGCGTGATGAGCGGCGGAATGGCGGCGCCGAAATTTTCTCCCTTGTGCTGGGCCAGCATCAGCTCGGACAGGCCGTCCCGGCGCTGGTTCTCGCGGATGGCGACGAACTCCATCTCCGGGGTGATGATGCCTTGACGGGCGTAGTGCATCTGGGTGACGTTTTGGCCGGCCTTGGCGCGGCGGGGCTGGTGGGCCACGGGAAAACGCAGGCTGGCCACGGCCGCGTCGTTCATGCGCTGGCGGACATAGTCGGAGGAGTAGCCGGGAAGGACCTCGGTGTCGTTCCGTTCCTCGACCCAGGGCTGGCGCAGCTTGGGAAGTCCGGCGCGGATGTCCACCTGGACCGCGGGGTCGGTGTAGGGGCCAGAGGTGTCGTAGACGTACACCGGCGGGTTGGGTTCATCGCCCTTGGAGGCGCGGGTGTCGGACAGGGCGATTTCCCGCATCGGCACCCGGATATCGGCACGGGAGCCGTGGATGTAGACCTTTTTCGAGCCGGGGAAGGGCTCGATCGCCAGGTGTTCGATATCGGCGGTGGAATTCAGGAATTCGGGATTGGCGTTCATGGGTTGCTCCTCGGGAAACAACGGCGGGAGCATTGGATGGGCAATGCTTCCCTACGACGGTATTAACCGCGTCAGGTTCAAAGGGTATTTCTCACCTGCCGACCCTCTCGGCAGGACCCCCAGCAAGATGTGGAAAACTACTGGAGTTGTGGAATAATTGCAAGCCGTACTCAACAATTTACGACAAACCAAGGGGAGTGACACGATGGACATGGAACGCGCCCGCTTCAACATGGTGGAACAGCAAATCCGCCCGTGGGAGGTACTGAACGACAAGGTGCTGGACCTGCTGTTCAAGGTCCGTCGGGAGAACTTCGTGCCCGAGTCCTATAAGAAACTGGCCTTCGCCGACATGCAGATTCCCCTTGGCAATGGCGAGGTGATGCTGGAACCCAAGCTGGAGGCGCGTATTCTTCAGGAACTCGAACTGCGGGACGGCGACCGGGTGCTGGAAGTGGGCACCGGCAGCGGCTACATGACGGCTCTCCTGGCCCATTTTGCCGCCCACGTCTACAGCGTGGAAATCGTTCCCGAATTGGCCGAGGAGGCCAAGCGCAAGATGGAAAGCCGCGGCATCGAGAATGTGACGGTGGAAACCGGCGATGCCGCCCGGGGCTGGGACCGCCATGGCCCCTACGACGTGGTTGTCATCACCGGTTCTCTGCCGGTGCTGCCGGAGGCTTTCCAGCAAAGCCTCAAGGTGGGCGGCCGCCTCTTCGCCATCGTTGGCGAGGCGCCGGCCATGCGTGCCGAACTGGTCACCCGCGTGGGTGCCGATGCTTTCCGCCGCGAAGACCTGTTCGAGACCTGCGTGCCTCCCTTGCGCAATGTTCAGGTGCCTTCCCGCTTCGTGTTCTGATGCAGCAGCTGTCCCCCGTTTCCCTGCGCCAATGGCTGGATGATCCGAACCGCCGAAAACCGCTGCTGCTCGATGTCAGGGAACCATGGGAGTTCGAATACTGCCGCATCGACGGCTCGCTGCTGGTGCCGATGCGGGATGTGCCGGCCAAGTTCGGCGACCTCGATGCCCAGGGGGAGGTGGTGGTGATCTGCCACCACGGCATCCGCAGCCATCAGGTGGCCCTCTTCCTGGAACACTACGGTTTTGCCGCGGTTTACAACCTGCAGGGCGGCGTGGACGCCTGGGCCAGGGAAGTCGACCCTGGCATGCGTAAATATTGAAAATGACGGAACATCGCCATCAACCCCGAACCCTGGTCCATTGGAAAGTGGTCATTGCCGCCGGGGGCCATGTCTTCGAGGGCCATGCCGTGGACGTGTCCACGGAGGGCATGACGCTTCTCAGCCCCAACCGCATGGACGAAAAGCAGCACTGCAAGGTGCAGTTCTCGATTCCCGGTCTGGAAAAAGGGACGGCGCGGCTGGTGCAGATCGATGCGGTGGTGGTCAACGTCGTGTTGGCGGCCCACCTTTACGAATTCCGCGTCGGGGTGCACTTCCTCGGCTTGGCCGGCGGCGACCGGGTCGCCCTGGAAACCTTCTTGAAGAATCACTTTCCCGTCTTGGGCGTTTAACCCAGGAACGGTCGCAATAGCGCCATGATGCGCCGGGTGGCGCCGCGGTGCCGCTCGGCAAAGGCCTTTCCCGCTTCACCCATGGCCGTTCGCCGTGCCGGGTCGGCCAATAAGGCTTCCGCCTTTTCGATCAACTCCTCCGCCGTTGCCACCCGCTCGGCGGCGCCGGCGGCCACGGCCAATTCGCTGGCCTGGGCGAAATTGAAGGTATGGGGACCGATAAGCACCGGCACGCCCACCGAGCAGGGCTCGATCAGGTTCTGCCCGCCGAAGGGCAGCAGGCTGCCGCCGACGAAAGCCACGTCGCAGGCGGCGTAGTAGGCGAACATTTCCCCCATGCTGTCCCCCAGGACCACCCGGGCCCCTGCTGCAACGGGCTGGTTAACGCTGCGCCGCTGGTAGGGGATGCCGCGCTCATCCAAGAGCCTGGCGACGTCGTCGAAGCGCTGGGGGTGGCGGGGGACGAGGACGGTCAGGAAGTTCCGTTTTCCTTCTTCCGCAGGGGGGGGGAGTTTGCTTAGGGCCTCCAACAGCATCGCTTCCTCCCCGTCCCGGGTGCTGGCAAGAAGCAGGACGGGGCGGTTTTCGCCGAAGAGGGCGCGCAATTCCTTGCCCTTTTGCAGCATTGCGGCGGGGGGTGGAATGTCGAATTTGAGGTTGCCGGCCACCGTATAGGCAGAGGCACCGAGGGCGGCAAGGCGCGTGGCGTCGGCCTCGGTCTGCGCCGCCACGGCGGCAAGGCCCTTCAGGCACTCTGCCGTGAGGCGGGGAAAGCGGGCATAGCGGCGGGCGGATTTTTCCGACAGGCGGGCGTTGACCAGGAGGAGGGGCAGCCGGGATTCCTGGCAGGCGGCGATCAGGTTTGGCCACAGCTCGGTTTCCAGCAGCAGGCCGGCTACGGGCCGGAAGCGGAGCAGGAAGCGGCGAACGGCGAAGGGATAATCGTAGGGGAGGTAGGCCTGCCGCACCCGCTCGCCGAACAATTCCCGGCCGGTGGCGCGGCCCGTGGGGGTCATGTGGGTGAGGAGGAGGCGGTGGTCGGGGTACTCCTGCAGGAGGGCCTCCACCAGTGGGGCGGCGGCGCGGGTTTCGCCCACCGAGACGGCATGGAGCCAGATAAGGGGCCGGCTGTCGGCACGGTTGGCGCCATGGAAGCCGAAGCGTTCCGCCATGTGCCGCAGGTACTCCGGTTGGCGGCGCCCCCGCCAAGCGAGGCGGAGAAAAACCAGGGGCAGCAGCAGGGCCAGGACGAAGGTATAGAGGAGGCGCGGCAGGCTCATGCCAGGGCCTCTTCCACGGTGGCCTGGACATCATTCAGGGAGGGCGGGTGCCCCGCCTCTCCCAGGCTGCGGGCGAAGCCGGTGGCGTGAACGCCCGTCAGGCCCGGACGGGAGGCGCAGTAGAGGGCTACCACCGGGGTGCGGAGGGCGGCGGCGAGATGGGTGAGGCCGGTGTCTACTCCCACGGTGACGGCGGCCTTGCCCAGGAGCGCCGCCAGTTGGTCCAGGGCCAGGGCGGGTGGAACGACGGCATCGGGAATGGCGGCGGCCAAACGGTCGCTACGGGTTTTCTCCGACATGCTGCCCCAGGGCAGGACGCAATGGATTCCCTGGTGGGTCAGCCAGCGGCCCAGCGCAACCCAGTTTTCCTCCCGCCACTGCTTGTCTTCCCGGCTAGTGGCGTGGAGCAGCACGGCGTGGCGCCCCGCCGGCAGCCAGGGAAGGGACAGTTCCGGCGTAACGATGCCATAGTCCACTGGGGTGTCGAGGGTGTAGCCGAAGACGGCGGCGGCCAGCAGGCGGTTGCGCTCCACCGCATGGAGCGCCCGGTCAACAGCGTATCTCCGCTGGTAAAAACGAGCGGCAAGGGGTTCCCGGGCGCTGGCCCGGTCGTAGCCGCAGCGAAGGCCATGGGCGGAAGCGGTGATGAGAGCGCTTTTGATCAGCCCCTGGCTGTCCAGGACCGTGTCGTAGGTCCGTTGCTGCAAGCGGCGGCGGAAGGCGGCGATTTCCTGCCACGTGACGGGTTGAAACAGGTTTTCGCGCCAGCGCCGCACGGCGACCGGAAGGGTATCCCGCACGGCGGGGTGAAGACGGGGGATGCCGGAAAAGGATTCCTCCACCACCCAGTCGATGGCTACGCCGGGCAGGTGCCGGGCGAGGTCGGTGGCGACGGGAAGGTTGTGAATCACGTCGCCGAGGGAGGAGGTTTTCACCAGCAAAATGTCGGTCATGGGGCGGAATTGTAAAGGCCTATTCCCCCCCGCGCCACCAACGGGGCTTCATGGCGGCAGGGCGGCGTGCTATAAAGCCGGAATTGCCCTGACGAGCCATCTTCGAATGGAAAAAGCCACCGAACTCCGTTTGCCCTGGTACGACATTGCCGCCTGGGTTATTGCCGCCTTGCTGCTGGTGTTGGTGGTGGTGACGCGTCTTTTGCCGGCACTGTTGGGAGGCTTGCTGGTCTACCAACTGGTGCACCTGTTCTCTCCCCGCTTCAGCCGTTTCGGCGGCAGCCGGGCAAAGGTGGTGGCGGTGGCGTTGATCGCTATCGCGGTGGTGACGGCCCTGAGCGCGGCCAGCCTCGGCTTGCTGGCATTCTTTCGCGGCGAAGCGGGGAATTTGACCAACCTGTTGCAGAAAATGGCGGATATCATCGAAAGCTCCCGCGGAACGCTGCCGGCTTGGGTGGTCCATTCCATTCCCTCGGACCCGGAAAGCCTGAAGGCCACCATGGCCGAATGGCTGCGCGGCCATGCCGCCGATTTGCAGGGGCTGGGCAAGGATGCGGGCCGGGCCCTGGCCCATATTCTCATCGGGATGGTGGTGGGGGGAATGATTTCGCTCCACGAGGCCCTGCCCATCCACCAGTACCGTCCTCTTTCCCGTGCCTTGGTGGAGCGGGCCATGCGCCTGAGCAACGCCTTTCGCCGCATCGTTTTCGCCCAGGTGAAGATCGCGGCGTTGAACACCTTCTTCACCTGGCTCTATCTGGGCGCGACCCTGCCCCTGCTGGGGGTTCATTTGCCGTTCACCAAGACCCTGGTTCTGGTGACCTTTCTCGCCGGGTTGCTGCCGGTGGTGGGCAATCTGATTTCCAATACCGTCATCGTCGTGGTGAGCCTCAGCCAGTCCCTCCAGCTCGCCATGAGCTCTCTGGTGTTCCTGGTGGTGATCCACAAGCTGGAATATTTTCTCAACGCCAAGATCGTCGGGTCCCAGATTCGTGCCAAGGCCTGGGAATTGCTGCTGGCCATGCTGTTGATGGAGGCCGCCTTCGGCCTGATGGGGGTGGTGGCGGCACCGATTTATTATGCTTACCTCAAAGATGAATTGCAGAGCAGGGGGCTGGTGTGAACTGTTCCAGCCCCCTGTTTGGGCTTAGAATAGCGAATTGTTGCCGACGGCCTTAGCCCGCTTCCCTGTGCCGAAAAACCCGCTCTCCGCCGTTATCATTACGCTTAATGCCGCCAGCCAGCTGCAGGCCTGTCTGGAAAGCGTGGCGTTCGCCGACGAAATCGTGGTGGTGGACGCGGGCAGCAGCGACGGCACCCAGGAGCTGGCGAAGCAATACGGGGCACGGCTGATTTTCCAGGAATGGCTTGGCTTCGGCCGGCAAAAGCAATTCGCGGTGGAGCAGGCGGCCCATGATTGGGTATTGTGCCTGGATGCGGACGAGCGGGTGAGCGAGACGTTGCGGCAGTCCATTGTCGGCGCGATGGAGGCGCCGCGTTTTGCCGCCTACCGCATGCCGCGCTGCAACCGTTTCCTGGGCCGTTATCTGCGCCACGGCGAAGGCTACCCGGACTGGAGTCTGCGTCTTTTCGATCGACGCCACGCCCGGTGGAGCGATGATCCCGTGCATGAAAAAGTGCTGTGCGAGGAGGGGGCGGGGACGCTGGGAGGCGATTTGCTCCATGAGTCCTGCGAGACGCTGGAGAGTTATCTTGCCAAGCAGAACCGTTATACTTCGCTCCAGGCGGAGGAACTGCGCCGGCGGGGAAAGCGAGCCCACCTGGGGCATTTGCTGCTGAGCCCCGTTCTGCGCTTCATTAAGTTTTACGTGTTCCGGTTGGGATTCCTGGATGGCGTGCCGGGCTTGGTGCATATCCTGATCGGTTGTTTCAACAGTTTCGTCAAATACGCCAAGCTGATGGCCTTGGCCCAAGAGAAAACATGAAAATACTGGTTACCGGTTGCGCCGGATTCATCGGCATGCACACCTGCTTGCGCTTGCTGGGGCGGGGTGACGAGGTGGTTGGGGTCGACAACCTCAATGACTACTACGACGTGCGCCTCAAGGAAGACCGTCTTGAGCAATTGCGAGCCTTTGACCGCTTTCGTTTCGAGCGCCTGGATATTGCCGACCAGGCGGCCATGGAGGGGCTGTTTGCCCGGGGGGGCTTCCTGGGCGTCATTAACCTGGCGGCGCAGCCAGGGGTGCGCTATTCCCTGAAAAACCCCCATGCCTACATCCAGAGCAACATCGTCGGTTTCACCAATGTGCTGGAGGGGTGCCGTCACCACAAGGTGGGCCATCTGGTTTTCGCCAGCAGTTCCAGCGTCTACGGCGCCAATACGGCCATGCCATTTTCGGTGCATCAGAACGTGGACCACCCGGTGAGTCTCTATGCGGCCACCAAGAAATCCAATGAGCTGATGGCCCATACCTATAGCCATTTGTATGGTCTGCCGGCCACCGGTCTGCGCTTTTTCACTGCCTATGGCCCCTGGGGGCGGCCCGACATGTCCCCCTCCCTGTTCACCAGCGCCATTCTCGAGGGGCGTCCCATCGATGTGTTCAACCACGGCAAAATGCAGCGGGATTTCACCTATATCGACGATATCGTCGAGGGAGTGATCCGGGTGCTGGACAAGCCGGCGGTTGCGGACCCGTCCTTTGATTGTGCAAATCCCGATCCGGCACGCAGCTATGCACCCTACCGCCTGTTCAATATCGGTAACCATGAGCCAGTGGAGCTCATGACGTTCATCGAGACCATCGAAACGGCGGTGGGAAAAACGGCGGAGAAAAATATGCTGCCCATGCAGGATGGCGATGTTGTCGCCACTTATGCCGATACGGATGACCTGCGCCGGGCAGTGGGATTTGCCCCGCTCACGCCTTTGAAAGATGGGGTAGGCAAATTTGTTGGCTGGTTCAAGGCCTATTACGGCAAGCGCGGCGTCTAGGGGAAGAACTTGATTCTTGTTACCGGCGGGGCAGGGTTTATCGGTTCCAATTTCATTTTGGACTGGCTGGCTGAGGTCAATGAACCGGTGGTGAATCTGGACAAGTTGACCTATGCGGGAAACCTGGAAAATCTTGCTAGCCTGAAGGAAGACCCTCGTCACGTTTTTGTACGTGGGGATATCGCTGATCAGGCATTGGTGAGGGGGGTGCTGGAACGCTTTAGACCCCGTGCAGTGGTTCATTTCGCTGCAGAGAGTCATGTGGATCGGTCTATTCTAGGACCAGAGGCCTTTATACAGACCAACATGGTCGGCACCTTCCGGTTATTGGAGGCTGTTCGCGAGTTCTGGGAGAAACTATCGGCAAGTGAGAAAGATGGTTTTCGCTTTCTACATATCTCCACAGATGAGGTGTACGGTTCTCTTGGGCCGAATGATCCGCCATTTTCCGAGACTACACCTTATGCCCCTAACAGCCCCTATTCAGCCTCTAAGGCTGCATCTGACCACCTGGTGCGAGCCTATCACCATACCTATGGCCTGCCGACGCTGACGACGAACTGTTCTAATAATTATGGCCCCTACCAGTTCCCAGAAAAACTGATCCCTTTGGTGATCATGAATGCTGTGCAAGGCAAGGCAATACCAATTTATGGAGATGGCGGCAATATTCGTGACTGGCTTTATGTAGGCGACCATTGTTCAGCAATCCGCACGGTGCTGATAAAGGGCAGACCGGGTGAGGTTTACAATATTGGAGGTAACAGCGAAAAAACAAACCTGGAAGTTGTTCGCACTGTCTGTGGTGTTCTTGATGAGTTGCACCCTACGGGTGCTCCCCATAACAGGTTGCTGACTTTCGTCCAAGATCGACCTGGTCATGATCGGCGCTATGCTATTGATGCTCGGAAGATAGGGAGCGAATTGGGCTGGGGGCCTCGGGAGAACTTCGAAGGCGGATTGTTCAAGACGGTGGAATGGTTTCTGGCCCATAGCCACTGGGTAGAGAGTGTCGTTAGTGGTGAATACCAGCGATGGATCGAAGTAAATTACGGTGAGCGTGGAGTGGTGGCATGAAGGGCATAATTCTTGCTGGTGGTTCTGGAACGCGCCTGTACCCCGTGACTCAAGTGGTATCCAAGCAATTGCTGCCGGTTTACGATAAGCCAATGATCTATTATCCCCTTACCACTTTGATGCTGGCGGGAATTCAGCAGATTCTGGTTATTTCGACCCCTCAGGATATTTCCAGATTCGAACAGTTATTGGGGAGCGGCAGCCAATGGGGGTTACGGTTTTCCTATGCAGTACAACCTGCGCCTGAAGGCATTGCCCAGGCATTCCTGATTGGACGGGATTTTATTGGTAAGGACAGTTGCGCTCTAGTTTTGGGTGATAACATTTTTTATGGACATGAGCTAGCTGGAAATCTGCAAACGGCTGCTGCCAAGAAAAGTGGTGCAACGGTATTTGCCTACCCAGTAAGGGATCCCGAACGCTATGGAGTAGTGGAATTCGGTGCGGAGGGGAGGGTCATAAGCATTGAGGAGAAGCCGTTGCGCCCAAAATCCCGTTATGCTGTCACGGGGCTGTATTTTTACGATAATCAAGTGATGGATGCAGTTTCAGACATTTGCCCATCGGCACGAGGCGAGTTGGAGATTACGGATATCAATCGCTACTACCTAAGTCGTGGGGAGCTAGAGGTCTGTGTAATGGGACGTGGCATGGCCTGGCTAGATACAGGAACTCATGAGTCCCTAATGGAGGCCTCCCTATTTATCGAAACTATCGAGAAACGGCAGGGGCTGAAAGTGGCCTGTCCGGAAGAGGTGGCGTATCGCATGGGTTACATTTCTTCCGAGCAGTTGGAGGTCTTGGCACAGCCTCTGGCCAAGAATGCATATGGGGGCTATCTGTTGGAACTTCTAAAGGAACAAGTTTTTTGATGAAAGTTTTGGGGACTGCAATTCCAGGTGTTTTGATTCTCGAGCCCAAGATATTCGGTGACGAACGCGGTTTCTTTTTTGAAAGTTACAACAAGCGAACCCTTGCAGAGGTTGCGGGTATTGACGGCGAGTTTGTTCAGGACAACCACTCCCGGTCGGCTAAAAATGTCCTGCGTGGTCTTCATTATCAAGTCAAGCAACCCCAAGGTAAACTTGTGCGTGTGATTTCTGGGACGGTGTTTGATGTGGCGGTGGATATCCGGCGAGGCTCCTCAACATTTGGTCAATGGGTGGGAGAGGTTCTGTCGGAGGAAAATAAACGGATGATGTGGATTCCACCAGGGTTTGCCCATGGTTTTTATGTACTATCCGATTTTGCTGAGTTTCTCTATAAAACGACTGATTACTATGCGCCGGAATATGAGCGGTGTATCTTCTGGGATGATCCGAGCCTGGGGATCAAGTGGCCCTTTTCAGGGATTCCGGTGCTTTCTTCAAAGGATCGGTTAGGTAAGGCTTTGCAGGATGCAGAAGTGTTTGAATGAAATGTGCACTGTCGTTCAAAGGGCAACGATGGGGTAAGGGGGCGCCGCTAAGGGTGAAGCTCATAATGAGCCGAAAATAGGCACTAAAGGGTGGAGGGCCTGAGAGTGTTATCATGTGACACTGATAACAGGCTTTCTGAGTAAATATGAAGATGGCGTCTGGGCTCTTGATAGTGGACAGACACTTCAGCAAACAAGACATTTGATGTTTACGACAAAACCAATTATTGCAGGCCGTAAAGTTCGTTTTGCGGTTGTGGGATGTGGGCGCATTTCAAAAAACCATCTTGATGCATTGGAAAAGCATCAGGAGCGTGCTGAGTTGGTGGCGGCCTGTGATGTCAATTCGCAGGCCTTGGAGCACGTGGTTGCAAGAGGTGGAATCCAGGGTTTTCCAACGCTTACAGATTTGCTTAAGGGGGCCGACGCGGATGTGGTTGTCCTGGCGACCCCGAGCGGACTGCATGCGGCTCAGGCCATTGAAATCGCCTCTGCGGGACGACACGTAATGACGGAAAAGCCGATGGCTACGCGCTGGGAAGATGGAAAACATATGGTGCAGGCCTGCGACCAGGCAGGGGTCCATCTTTTCGTGGTCAAGCAAAATCGACGGAATGCAACCCTTCAGCTCTTAAAGAGGGCGATGGAAAAAGGGCGGTTTGGGCGCATTTACATGGTAAACGTCAATGTATTCTGGACTCGGCCACAGTCATATTATGACAGTGCGAAGTGGCGAGGAACCTGGGAATTTGACGGCGGTGCTTTTATGAATCAGGCAAGTCACTATGTTGATTTGTTGGATTGGCTGATTGGGCCAGTGGAAAGTGTGCAGGCCTATACCGCCACCTTGGCACGGAACATCGAAGTCGAAGATACGGGGGTTATTAGTATTAAATGGCGTAGCGGTGCTCTTGGTTCCATGAGCGTCACGATGTTGACTTATCCGAAGAACCTAGAGGGATCCATTACCATTATTGGGGAGAAAGGAACGGTTCGTGTCGGGGGGGTGGCCGTAAATGAAATACAGCACTGGGAGTTTGCGGAACCCGACGAGGATGACGCACAAGTGAAAGAAGCCAATTACCAAACCACATCGGTTTATGGTTTTGGTCATCCGCTTTACTACGACAATGTGATCAAAGTGCTGCGTGGTGAGTCTCTTCCGGAAACGGATGGGAGAGAGGGTCTTCGTTCCCTGGAGCTATTGATAGCCACGTATCTTTCGGCTCGGGATGGCCGCCGCGTTTCCCTGCCGCTCGACTACTAAATCCATATGAGCATCATGATCCATCCAACTGCTATCGTCGACGACGGTGCGGAGATCGGTGATGGCACGAATATCTGGCATTGGGCCCATATTTGCAGCGGGGCTAAAATTGGGAAGAATTGTTCCTTTGGCCAGAATGTGTTCGTTGGTAACCGCGTGGTGGTGGGCAATAACGTCAGAGTGCAGAACAATGTTTCTATTTATGATGATGTGACGCTGGAGGATGATATTTTTTGCGGCCCCAGCATGGTGTTTACCAACGTTATCAACCCCCGAAGTCATGTTCCCCGCAAGAATGAATATCGCCCCACGCTCGTGAGGAGGGGGGCCTCCATTGGTGCTAATGCGACTATTGTTTGTGGCTATGTGATAGGGCTGTATGCTTTTATTGGTGCCGGTTCGGTAGTTACACGAGATGTGCCCGACTTTGCCTTGGTGGTAGGAAATCCGGCCAGAAGGATGGGCTGGGTGTGTCAATGTGGCGTGAGGCTGCCAGGCGAGGTTGGTGAAGCGGTTTGTTCTGAGTGTGGCTGCCGTTATCGGATTACCGAACAAATGTGTATCCCTGTCGATGGGTAGGTGTGGTGGAGTTTATTGATTTGAAGGCACAGTTTTGTGCGCTGCAGCCAGAAATCGAGGGGCGCATCAATGCTGTTCTCCGGCATGGTCATTTTATTATGGGGCCGGAGGTGGCGGAACTGGAGCGGCGGTTGGCGGCTTATACGGGAGCTGCGTACTGTATTACAGTCGCTTCCGGGACAGAGGCGCTGCTGGTCAGCCTGATGGCACTGGGTGTCGGGCCTGGCGATGAGGTTATTACTACGCCGTTTACGTTCATTGCTACGGCGGAGGTGGTTGCGCTGCTGGGTGCAATCCCTGTCTTCGTAGATATTGATCCTGTGACTTGCAATATCGATCCTGCAAGCATTGAAGGGGCTATTACCCACAGAACTCGGGCTATCATTCCTGTATCCCTTTATGGACAGCCTGCCGATATGGATACGATCAATGCCATTGCAGAGAGGCATGGCTTGACTGTCATAGAGGATGCGGCTCAGAGCTTCGGCGCTGAGTATAAAGGGAAGAAAAGTTGCAACCTTTCGACCATTGGATGCACCAGTTTTTTCCCTAGTAAACCGTTGGGTTGTTACGGTGATGGCGGTGCGATTTTTACCAGCGATGGTGGTTTGGCTAAAACCATGCGTGAGATTCGTGTCCATGGACAAGAGAAGCGCTATCACCATGGACGCATTGGTGTTGGTGGGCGCATGGATACCCTTCAGTGCGGTATTGTACTGGCAAAGCTGGGGCGCTTCGATTGGGAGCTGGCTCAGCGGCAGCGGCTTGGTGAGCGCTATACTATGTTACTGGCAGATACTGACGTGGAAACACCAGCCATTACCTCTGATCGAACAAGCGTTTATGCCCAATATACCTTGAAGGTGCGGGAGCGCGAAGCGTTCAAGGATCGGCTTGAAGCTCAGGGCATTCCTACTGCCATACATTATCCCGTTCCGATTCATCGTCAGCCGGCCTATGCGGCTTATTTCCTAGGAGAGTCGTTGCCTGTGGCGGAAGATGTGGCAACTCGCGTTATTAGCTTGCCCATGTATCCGGATATGGACGAGGGAACCCAGGACAGAATCGTTGCTGCAGTCAAGGAGGCTCTGGTCCAATGAATATCGAGCAATTTCCCTCCCGTATTGTCCTGGAGCTAACACCTCTATGCAATTTGTCTTGCTTTATGTGTCCTCGGCATTACATCAAGAAAACCGATGGCTACATGAGTGAGTCACTTTTCAAGAAACTGGTTGATGAGATTGAGGCGGAAAATAGGCAGGCGATTGTTTTGCCTTTTTGGCGCGGAGAAAGCTGCCTGCATCCGCAATTTCTAGAGTTACTTGGCTATGCGCAGGGGAAGGGGTTGCGCATTCACCTCTCCACCAATGGCCTCTTCATGGAGCCGGCATTCAGGGACGTGTTTTATCGTTGTGAATTCGTCACGTTTAGTATTCACAACAACCAGGGCTACCGGAATGCTGTGGACTTTGTCCAGAAAAAGCCTGATTGGAGCCGGGTAACCACACAGATATCTTTCGTTGATTCAGAGAAAACAACCAGAAAATACCTTGCTGATTGTTCGGGTGCCAAAGGGCTGAAGGGTTTCGATAGCATTCGACTTTACGTGGAGCATACTGTCGGAGGAGAGTTTGGAAAGAATGGTGTGCCTAAAGTTGCCGTGGAGCGTTTTTTCTGTCCCAAATTGACGCATACTTTGGTGATAAGCGCGGATGGGGGGTTTAGCCGTTGCAATCACATTTGGGAGCCAGAGCAGGCGTTGAACTTGGCCTCCGCAACCATTAAAGACGTATGGGGTAGTTTAAGAATGAAAGAAATTCGAGAAACATATCCCGACGAGCGTTGTACTCCCTGCGACCAATGGAGCGGTCATACCAATGGCAAGGCCTGGCGCAGATTGCCGGATGGCCAAATTGAGTATATGGAATATGGCATGAACCATGAATGATTCTAGTGTGACGCGTAATATTGCGATTTCTTTGCCGTCAACGGGTGAGGAAGAATGGGAGGCGGTGCGCGAGCCGCTGATGTCCGGTTGGCTGACGCAGGGGCCGCAGGTTGCTGCTTTCGAAAAGGCATTTGCCGAGCGTCACCAAGTTAGCCATGCCTTGGCTTGTACGAGTTGTACTACCGGTTTGCATCTTATTCTTGCTGCCATGGGTATCGGACCCGGCGACGAAGTAATTGTACCGGCATTTACTTGGGTGGCGACTGCCAATGCGGTGCTGTATTGTGGCGCGACCCCAGTGTTTGCTGACGTTGATCGCACTACCTATAACATCGATCCTGCTGGGCTGCGAGAAAAGGTTACTGGCAAGACCAAAGCAATTATTGTCGTGCATCTTTTTGGGTTATGTGCCGATATCGAGGCTATTGTTCAAGCTGTACCGGGTATACCCATTATTGAGGATGCGGCTTGTGCGGCTGGTGCAGACTATCAGGGGCGGCCCGCTGGCTCTCTCGGGCTGGCAGCTGCTTTCTCCTTTCATCCCCGTAAATCCGTCACTACGGGGGAGGGGGGTATGATTACCACCAGCGATGACGCTCTGGCTGAAACCATCAATATGCTGCGCAACCATGGCGCCAGCATGTCGGAAGAACAACGTCACAAAGGGCCTCGTCCCTATATCCTCCCGGAGTTTAACCTACTTGGTTACAACTATCGCATGACGGATATCCAGGGTGCTGTGGGACTAGTTCAATTGCGCAAGATCGATCAGTTTATTGATGAACGTGCCCAGTGGGCCGCGTGGTATGCGGAACAACTCTCTGGCATATCGTGGCTGCGTATCCCAAGATACTACGAGGGTTATCGGCATGGCTGGCAGTCTTTTGTCTGCTATGTGGATGAAAGTTGCTCACCGTTACCGCGTAACGACATCATGGAAAAATTACAGCAACGCGGTGTAAGCACTCGTCCGGGGACGCACGCCGTTCATATGTTGAGCTTATACCGCGAAAAATTCGGTCTTTTGCCAGATGATTTTCCCGGTGCACGTGATTGCGACAGCTACACTATGGCGATCCCATTGCATAACCGTATGACAAAGGATGATTATGAGTACGTCGCCGATTGCCTCCACAGTTTATAAAAAGAATATGCCTGACTGGTTCGAAGACGTTCTGGGGCGAGGCGTGCCAAGCGAAGGCGAAAGATTTACTTTGGGTGGGCAAGCCTTTGTCATGCGCGATGCCATCCCTAGAAGCCAGACGCTGCTTTCCCAGCGGCAGACGCAGACAGAGGAAACATTCGGCTTCAAATGGAAAAAGCGCGATACATTCGATTCCCCGGCATCACTCGCGCGCATGCGGGAGTGGCTGATTGATCGCTACGGTGATTTATCTACTGCATCATGGCTTGCCGAACACGGTGAACAGCCATTGCTGATTGATGCTGGATGTGGTGCCGGCATGTCCGGACTTGAATTGCTTGGCCCGATTCTGCCACGTCTCAGGTATCTTGGTGTGGATGTTTCCGAGGCCGTTGATGTCGCGCGCCATCGTTTTCTGGAGCGCGGATTACAGGGCGGTTTCCTGCAGGCGGATATCAGCAATCTTCCTTTACCTGAAGGATCTATTGACCTTATTTTTTCTGAGGGCGTTCTTCACCACACTAATTCTACTGAGGGTGCGCTCAAATCTTTGGCTCGTCTATTAAAGTCAGGGGGGCGGTTTCTTTTCTATGTGTATCGGCGTAAAGGCCCCCTGCGCGAATTTACGGATGACTATGTTCGCGAAAAACTGCAAGTCATGTCTCCCGCTGAGGCTTGGCAGGCCATGGAACCACTGACGCAATTGGGAATCTCCCTCGGTGAGCTTAATGCGGAAATAGACATCCCTCAACCAATTGATTTACTAGGTATCCCTGCTGGCCGCATTAACGTTCAGCGCCTGTTTTACTGGCATGTTGCAAAAATATTTTATAGGGCGGAGCTCACCTTTGAAGAAATGAACCATATCAATTTCGATTGGTATGCCCCGGCCAACGCTTATCGCCAATCTCCTGAGGAAGTTCGTACTTGGTGCGCGGAAGCAGGACTTATTATCGAGCGTGAAGTAGTTGAAGACGCGGGTATTACTGTCATAGCGCGCAAGGAGTAGTGTCCATATGTGTGGGATCGCGGGTATCCTTAACCTCGATGGTGGGCCTGTTTCTTCTATAGTCCTTAAGAAAATGGCGGACGCCATTGCCCATCGCGGCCCCGACAGTGAGGGGAGTTATATAGACGGTAACTGTGGATTAGCTCATCGCCGTCTTGCCATTATTGACCTTTCCCCTGCAGGCCATCAGCCAATGACCACAGCTGATGGGCGTTATGTAATCACCTATAACGGCGAGATATTCAATTTCCAGGAACTGCGAGTGGAATTGGAGGCCTTGGGGTGGGTGTTTCATTCTAGAACGGATACCGAAGTTGCGCTCAAGGCGTTTGCCCAATGGGGAGTGGATGCTGTG
The DNA here is from genome assembly GCA_021845865.1 of Pseudomonadota bacterium. Taxonomy (GTDB): domain Bacteria; phylum Pseudomonadota; class Gammaproteobacteria; order Burkholderiales; family UBA9220; genus UBA2239. The sequence continues at coordinate 101,202 of JAJZVC010000002.1, forward strand.
CGCCGATTTAATGGGCAGTTCGCCTTCGCCGTGTGGGACAAGATGGAGCGTAGCCTGTTCCTTGCCCGTGACCGCTATGGCATAAAGCCTCTTTATTACCGGCGTTGTGGGGATATATTCTTGTTTGGCTCGGAAATTAAGGCGCTGACGAGCCATCCCGCTTGCCGAACAGAGCTGGATAAAGAGGGGTTGCTTGAATACCTCACTTTCCAGAATTTCTTTACTGACAGGACTCTATTCCGCAATGTGAAGATTCTCCCCGCAGGCTCTTGGCTTCGCGTCGTTCCAAATGGCAAAGAATCCCAGCCTTTTGCCTACTGGGATTTTCATTTTACGGAGCCGGAGCATACCGAGGACGATGAGGCCTATTTAGAAGAACTTGATCGCTTATTGCGTCAAGCTATAAACAGGCAGCTTGTCAGTGACGTGGAAGTTGGTTCCTATCTTAGTGGTGGCATGGACTCTGGGGCCATCACAGCCATTGCTGCCAGCCAACTTCCATACATGCGCACCTTTACATGCGGCTTCGATCTGAGTTCCGCGTCAGGGATTGAACTGGGATTTGACGAACGGCAGAAAGCCGAGCGCATGTCATATCTCTGTCATACGGAGCATTATCAAATTGTTCTCAAGGCCGGGGATATGGAGCGCGTTTTGCCGTCCCTAACACGATGCCTTGAGGAGCCGCGGGTTGGTCAGAGCTATCCTAACTATTATATCGCGCAGCTTGCCAGTAAATTTTGTAAAGTAGTGTTATCAGGAATTGGTGGAGATGAACTGTTTGCAGGTTATCCATGGCGTTATTACCGTGCAGTGACCAACGATGACTTCGAGCATTATGTTGATAAGTATTACCAATATTGGCAGCGGATTCTTCCAAAAAATAGCATAGCGGATGTGTTTAAGCCGATATGGAAAGAAGTCGGTCATATCTCAACGCGCGAAATATTCCGTAAAGTGTTTCGAGAGCATGCGCACCATCTTACCCGCCCCGAAGATTACATTAACCACTCACTATATTTTGAGGCAAAGACTTTTTTGCATGGATTGCTTGTAATCGAAGATAAGATCAGCATGGCGCATTCCTTGGAAACTCGGGTCCCTTTTCTCGACAATGACTTAGTTGATTTTGCGATGCGGGTGCCAGCTCGCTTGAAGCTCGGTAATTTAGGTGAGGTCATACGGCTCAACGAGAATGAGGCGGGCCCTAAAATTTCTAAGTATTTCCAGCAAACGAAAGATGGCAAGCTGATATTGCGAAAAATTTCGGAGCGTTATGTGTCAAATGAGGTTGCAAGGGACGTTAAGCAAGGTTTTTCTGCGCCTGATGCTAGCTGGTTCAGAGGAGATAGTATCGAATTCGTGAGACGTAGGCTTATGAATAAGGATGCGCAAATTTTTGAGTTTCTCGACAGAGACATCGTACAAAAATTAGTGCTGGATCATATCCAGGGAAAGGAAAACCGACGCCTTTTTATTTGGTCCATGCTGAATCTAGAGGAGTGGCTACGGATCAACCAAAGCGATAAGTGTAATGCATGCTGAGCGATATGGATGACGATTATTTTGCACAGATGTTGCGAGCGCTTTACTCGGCCAATGACGAGCGGTTGCGTGAGAAGTATCACCGGAGTCTCCCTTTTGCCGACGGTTTGTTTGACCGCTGGGAAAGGGCTAGGCGCCTCGGTTTTGGGGCTGGTGCGAGTATATATAATAGTGCATTGGTCTTCGGCGAGGTGCAGGTTGGAGAAAACACATGGGTAGGGCCGAACACAATCCTGGACGGTAGTGGAGGCAAGCTTTCCATTGGCTCATTCTGTTCGGTTTCTGCCGGCGTGCATATCTATACACATGACAGCGTGCTTTGGGCTCTTTCCGGCGGCATAAAAGAATTTCGGCAAGCGGATATCGCAATTGGCGACAGCGTTTATATTGGAAGTCAGAGCATGATAGCCCTAGGCGTAAGCATTGGCAGTCGCTGTGTCATTGCGGCCAATAGCTTTGTTAACCGTGATATTCCCGAAGGAACGGTGGTGGCTGGAAGCCCTGCTAAATCGATTGGCTGGGTAGAGGGGCATGGTGATAGCGTTCATATCCACTACGGGATTAAAAGTGACCTTTAACATGGTTTATACCCTTGCGCCTTGGGAGCATGAATGTCAGTGTTCCGGTTGCTAATCGACGATTTATCTCAGACTTTTGGTGCAAGGCTTCTTGTGCTATTGGTGCTTATGACCATAGTGGCGATGGGCGAGGGTTTGGGAATAAGTTTGTTGCTCCCCTTGCTGAATTCGATTGGCGTCAGTCAAATGCCGGGGGAGACAGGACTGCAGCAAGCAATTTCCAATCTTCCCGAGATGCTTGGTCTTGGCAGCTCCGTTTTTTCGATAATGGGGCTTGCGATTTCCATTTTTTTTGCCCAAATGCTTCTATCAATTGGAAATAACTGGTGGGTTGCCTCGCTCCAAAGACAGTATGCAGCGCAATGGCAGCGTAGGCTATTCGGTGCATTCATTTCTGCCCGTTGGAGTTTCTTTGCGGATAAAAAAGCAGGGGAGTTGGTTAATGCCATTACTACAGAAACTTCTCGACTGGCAGGTGCGTTTAATCTTCTGGCTCAGATAGCTATTGCGGCAATTATAATTGGGGTATACACCGTTATCGCATTGGCCGTATCGTGGCAGGCAACTTTGGCATTGTTGTTTGTCGGTTTGGTGTTGCTTGTAGGTGCACGTGGGATTACTAAGAAGACTCACCAAATAGGTGTGAGGCTTGGACCGCTCAATGCAGAATTGAACGTGCAAACAACGGAATTTCTTACCGGTGCCAAGCTAATCAAAGCAACGGCGACAGAAGATAGGGCACGACAACGCATCAACAGACTGGTAGATGAGTTACGCGTCAATTATAGGCTTGCGACATTTCTTCCTGGCTTGGTTCGCGGAATATTTGAATTTGTATCGCTAACGGCGCTCTGTCTTATTCTCGTATTTGGGCATGGCTATCTGAATATTGCGCCGGCCAATTTGCTAGTGGTGCTAGCCTTGTTTGTACGGCTTTTCCCCAAGATAAATATGTTTCAGCAATATGTGCAGGTCCTGAACACTTACGCGCCGGCTATTCAAATTACGACTTATCTTGAAGAAAAGGCAATTGCTGAACGCGAACATACTTTGACTGCAGTCGGTAGAGGCGAGCAAACCCTTTCGGGGAATGTCACGGTATCGATACAGAAGGCTGGCTATGGCGACATAGTTACCCTGAAAAATATCAACATAGTTTTTCCTAAGTATGGATTTGTGGGCATAGTCGGGGAGTCGGGTGCTGGAAAGTCTACGCTTGCCAACTGTATGTTGGGGCTCTCGGATATTATTTCCGGGGATATTCGGATCGGGGAGCTATCAATACGTGACATATCCACCGGTACATGGCGCAAATACGTTGGATATGTGCCACAAGAGACGATACTTTTTCATGCCACGATTAGAGAAAACATTGCGTGGGCAAATTCTAGTGCCACTTTTGAAGAGGTTGAGCGTGCTGCAAGGCGGGCAAGTGCCCATGAGTTCATAATGGCTTTGCCGGAGGGGTACGATACTGTTATTGGGGATCAGGGGACAAGGCTATCGGGGGGGCAGCGTCAGCGAATAGGAATTGCCAGGGCCTTGTTGGGATCTCCCAAGGTTTTGTTGTTAGATGAGGCAACCAGTGCATTAGATTCTGCTTCCGAACGTGCGATTCTAGAGACGATTACAGTTTTGCGTCAGGAGATTTGCATTGTGTCAATCGCACATAGACTCGGCTCCGTACGCGATACGGATAACCTTATTGTTATGAAAGATGGTTCCATTGTTGAGTCTGGCACATGGGAAGAACTCATCTCTAAGCAGGGTTATCTGACCAAACTAGCATTGTCGCAGCATATTTTATAGGACGCTGCTGTGTCGCCATTATGCAATTTACTTCGAAATAGATGATATAGATGCTTCCCCGGTTCGAAATTGTGTCACAGGATTTTACTGTAGCAAATTACCTAGAGTTGCTTGATCTTGCTAAGAAGCGTTTTCGGTTTGTTCAATACGCCGACAGCCAAGATTCTGAAAATATAGCCATATGGCGGCATGATATTGATATATCACCGCATAGAGCGCTGGCTTTGGCAAAGTTGGAGAACGAGAAAGGCGTAGATGCAACGTATTTTGTCCAGCTGACGTCGCGATTCTACAATGCGATGGAAGAAGACGTTATACGTGTATTACGCCATCTCTCAAAAGTGGCGCATATTGGATTACATTTTGATCCTAATTGCTACAAAATTGAAACTATTGAAGATTTTTGCGAGAACCTGTCATTCGAAATAAATGTACTGCAAAAGCTAATTGCTGTCCCGGTCGATGCTTTTTCACTACATAACCCAACACTAGTGCAGGGAATAGCACTTAATGATCTTGCATATTGTGGGCTAATAAATGCCAGTGCGCCCCATTTTCGCGAGGCATTCGTCTATTGTTCCGACAGTAATGGATATTGGCGATACCGCACACTTCAAAATGTTCTCATGGATGAGGCTACGTCGCGGGTGCATGCGCTTACACATCCATGCTGGTGGCAGGAGGAGATTATGCCACCGAGGAAACGGGTGGCCAGATGTGTGGAAGGACGGGCGCAGGCAAGTCTAAATTATTACGATAATCTTCTTGCCGCTAACGGTAGGAAAAATGAGAACTCCTAAAGAATTTGCAAAGGGTCTTAGGAAGCTAAAGCGGGTTTATTCGTAAAAGTTTGAGTATTTCAAGGTAAAGATTATCACGGCGATGGTTGAATCTAAATTCAGTCTCTTTCAGGTGCAGGTAAAAGGTGTGCTTGGCTACGCC
>JAJZVC010000038.1 GCA_021845865.1 Pseudomonadota bacterium
GGCTGGATCAGGGTTGCCCCCATTGTCCAAAATTCCCCACTGCTGCCTCCCGTAGGAGTCTGGGCCGTGTCTCAGTCCCAGTGTGGCTGATCATCCTCTCAGACCAGCTACTGATCGTCGCCTTGGTGAGCCTTTACCTCACCAACTAGCTAATCAGACATAGGCCGCTCCAATAGCGCGAGGTCCGAAGATCCCCCGCTTTCTCCCTCAGGACGTATGCGGTATTAGCACACCTTTCGGTGCGTTATCCCCCACTACTAGGTACGTTCCTATGCATTACTCACCCGTTCGCCACTCGCCATCAACCTAGCAAGCTAGGTCATGCTGCCGTTCGACTTGCATGTGTAAAGCATGCCGCCAGCGTTCAATCTGAGCCAGGATCAAACTCTTCAGTTCAATCGCTTTCTTGGATGCCCTCGCGGACACCCGTACTCAATCTGACGTATTGCGCCAAATATAAGCACTCATTACTTACTCTTAAGCTCACCGGTCCGAAAACCGGCTGCCCGTAACAAGCGCCCACACTTATCGGCTGTTAGATTTTTAAAGAGCGTTGTTGCCGCAGCAACGAAAGACCGCCATTATTCCAGAGCAACCAGGGTCGGTCAACCCCCTTTGTGAAATGTTTTTATTCCCAAAGGGCAACTCGTTGATTTTTACTACTGATACGCCACAGAAACATTCGCGGGAGAAAGCCACTCTCGAAGGGTTTGCAGCAATCCATCATGCAACTGCACTTTCCAGTCCTCCCCTAAGACCAGCTCACAGGCCGCAGAATCGCTTTTATAGTAGACAATTACCGGACATGCGCCACCCCGATAGGGCTCCAGAACGTCCATCAATCTTGCGGCATTGGATTCGCCGTTCAGGGATAGTCGCATAGCCTTCGCAAACAACCCCCTCGCACCGGCAAGGTCAAACACCTTGTCCGCCGTTACCCGCAGCCGCCCGGAATAATCGTCGTGAACAACCTTCCCCTCCACCACCAGCAACTGGTCTTCGGCCAGCAGACGGCGGTTGCTGTCGAATAGCTCGTTGAACACCGCCACCTCCACCGCGGCAGTATTGTCGTCCAGCGTCACGAAAGCCATTTTCCCCCGCCGCGTCATCTGCATCCGCAGCGCGGAAACGATGCCGGCCATCATGACCGGCTGCTGCCTCGGCGCCAGGTCGGACAGCTTTGTCAGCGGGAAGCCCTGCAGGTCTTTGCGGCAGGCATCAAAGGGGTGGCCGCTGAAATAGAAGCCAAGGCTGGACTTCTCCTGCTGCAACTGTTCCCGCTCGCCCCAGCGAGGCACCTCCACCAGGGACATGGCCTGTACCGGCTGCTCGGCCAGGTCGAACAAACTGGATTGCCCCGCCGCCCGGTTCTGCTGCTCCGCCGCTTCCATTGCGATCCCCACCGACGCCAGCAAACTGGCGCGATGGTCGCACAGGGAATCAAACGCGCCCGCGCGTATCAAGGCCTCGATGGCGCGCCGGTTGACGATGCGCTTGTCGACCCGGTTGCAAAAGTCGAACAGGTCACGGAACGGCCCGCTTTCATTCCGGACACGGACGATCTCTTCGATAGCCGCCTCGCCAGTACCCTTGACGGCGCCCAGCCCATAGCGGATCTCGCCGCGGCTTACCGGCTCAAAACGGTAATTCGCCACATTGATGTCCGGCGGCAATACCTTCACGCCATTGGCCAGGGTATCTTCGTAGAAAACCTTGAGCTGGTCGGTATTGTCCAGTTCCGAGGACAGCGTAGCCGCCATGAAGGCCGAAGTGTGGTGCGCCTTAAGCCATGCTGTCTGATACGACACCACGGCATAGGCGGCCGTATGAGATTTGTTGAAACCATACTCGGCGAACTTGGCCATAAGGTCGAACAAGAAGCCCGCCATCTTCTCGTCGTAACCATTCTTCAGCGCCCCCTCGATGAAAATTCCCCGATGCTTGGCCATCTCCTCCGGCTTTTTCTTACCCATGGCGCGGCGCAGCATATCCGCCCCGCCCAGGGTATAGCCGCCGATGATCTGGGAAATCTGCATCACCTGCTCCTGGTACACGATCACCCCGTAGGTGGGCGTGAGGCAGGCTGTCAGATCGGGGTGGAAATAATCGATGGCCTGCTGGCCCTTCTTGCGCAGGATGAAGTCATCCACCATCCCGGACCCCAAGGGGCCGGGACGATACAGCGCCAGCACGGCGATGATGTCTTCGAAGCGGTCGGGCTGGAGCTTGGCCAGCAGTTTTTTCATGCCCTCCGATTCCAGCTGGAACACGGCGGTGGTGTTGGCTTTCTTCAGCACCTCGTAGGCCCCCGGATCATCGAAGTGCTGGGTATCCAGCACCCCGTCGAACCCCGGGTCGAGCTGCTTGATGTACTTGATGGCCAAGTCGATGATGGTCAGGTTGCGCAACCCCAGGAAGTCGAACTTCACCAGGCCGATGGCCTCCACGTCGTCCTTGTCGTACTGGGAAACCACCGAATCGGCGCCGGCAGCCACATACAGAGGGCAAAAATCGGTGAGCTTTCCCGGGGCGATCAGCACGCCGCCAGCGTGCATGCCCACGTTGCGGGTCAGGCCCTCCAGCTTGCGCGCCAGCTCGAACAGTTCCCGCACTTCCTCCTCGTTGTCGTAGCGCTCCTTGAGCTGGGGCTCCATTTCCAGGGCCTCGTCGAGGGAATACTGTTTGCCGGGCTGGGCCGGGATAAGCTTCGAAAGCTGGTCGCAGAAATTGTAGGGCAGATCCAACACCCGGCCCACGTCACGCACCACCGCCTTGGCCGCCATGGTGCCGAAGGTGGCGATCTGGGACACGGCGTCGGCGCCGTAGGTGTCGCGGACGTACTCGATCACCCGCCAGCGGTTATCCTGGCAGAAGTCCACGTCGAAGTCGGGCATGGACACCCGCTCCGGGTTGAGAAAGCGCTCGAACAGCAGGGCATAGCGCAAGGGGTCCAGGTCGGTGATGCCAAGGGAATACGCCACCAGGGAGCCCGCGCCGGAACCCCGGCCCGGCCCCACGGGAACGCCGTTGTGCTTGGCCCAGTTGATAAAATCAGCCACGATCAGGAAGTAGCCCGGGAACCCCATCTGGACAATGGTGTTGGTCTCGAAGTCGAGACGCTCGCGGTATATGGGCTCCTGCTCAGCCCGCTTCGCCGGGTCAGGAAAGAGCTCCTCCAGGCGGGCCGTCAGTCCTTCAGCCGCCCGCTGGCAAAGATAATTGTCGAGGGTCATGCCCTCCGGAGTGGGAAAGAGGGGCAGGTAATTCTTGCCCAACTGCACGGACAGGTTGCAGCGCTTGGCGATTTCAACGCTATTGGCCAGGGCCTCGGGAAAATCGGCGAACAGTTCCGCCATTTCCACCTGGCTTTTGAAATATTGCTGCTCGGTGAATTTTTTCGGGCGGCGCTGATCGCTCAGCACATAGCCCTCCGCAATACATACGCGAGCTTCGTGGGCCCGGTAGTCATCAGGGTCCAGGAACTGCACCGGATGGGTGGCCACCGCCGGCAAACCGAGCCGCCCTGAGAGCGCTGCGGCCTGCTGGGTATACACCTCGACCTGCGGGTGTCCCGTCCGTTGCAGCTCGATGTAAAAGCGTCCGGGAAAGCTTGCCGCCCATTCCGCCGCCAACGCTTCCGCCCGGTTTTCGTTACCCGCCAGCAGGGCCTGGCCGACGTCGCCAAGATGGGCGCCTGAAAGGGCGATCAGCCCCTCCGTCCCCTCTTCCGCAAGCCAGCGGCGGGAAATCTCCGCCCGTCCCCGGTGCTGGTTGGTACGGTAGGCACGGGTCAGCAAATCGCAGAGCCGCAGGTAACCCTGCTTGGACTGGCACAACAGCAGAAGACGGGATGGCTGGTCGCGGTTGCCCTCATTCTCGACCCATACGTCGCAGCCGACGACGGGCTTGATCCCTTTGCCCCTCGCCGCCTTGTAAAACTTGACCATGCCGAACAGATTGTTGAGGTCGGTCAAGGCAAGGGCGGGCATCCCGTCCTGGCGCGCGCGCTTTATCGCCTCGTCGAGGCGAACGATCCCATCGGCAACGGAATATTCGCTATGGAGCCGCAGATGAACGAAGGAAGGGCCGGACATGATGGTATAATTTCAGCCTTGATTTTTTTGGAATTTCCACAGAAACGCAGCGCCCTGCACTGCGGCATTTTAACACCATGAAGAAGTCCCCTGAACTGCTCCTGCCCGCCGGCAGCCTGGAAAAAATGCGTTACGCCCACGCTTACGGCGCGGACGCGGTCTATGCCGGCTTGCCCCGCTACTCCTTGCGGGCCCGCAACAACGAATTCCGTCTCGAGGAATTGAAGGCGGCCATCGACGAATCCCGGGCGAACGGCAAGCAGCTCTATGTCACGGCCAACCTGATGGCCCATAACGCCAAGGTCAAGACCTTCCTTGCCGACATGGCGCCGGTCGTGGCGCTACGGCCGGACGCCCTGATCATGGCCGACCCCGGCCTGATCCTGATGACGCGGGAACAATGGCCCGAAATGCCCATTCACCTCTCCGTCCAAGCCAACACCGTCAACTACGCGACGGTTCGCTTCTGGCGGCAGCTCGGGATATCGCGGATCATCCTTTCCCGGGAACTCTCCCTGGAGGAAATCGCCGAAATCCGCCAGGAGTGCCCGGATATCGAACTGGAGGCATTCGTTCATGGCGCCCTCTGCATCGCCTATTCCGGGCGCTGCCTGCTCTCCGGCTACTTCAATCACCGGGACCCGAACCAGGGCACCTGCACCAACTCCTGCCGCTGGGACTATACCCTGCACGAGGCGGAAGAGGCCCCCAACGGCGACATCGTCAGCCGTCGTTCGGATTGTGGAGACCTGCCCCGTCACCCCCTGGCCGATCAGGCCTTCCTGCTCGAGGAAGGGCAGCGCAAGGGCGAGCTGATGCCGATTTTCGAGGATGAACTCGGCACTTACATTCTCAACTCCAAGGACCTTCGCGCCATCGAACATGTGGCGCGGCTGGTCGAAATAGGCATCGACTCCCTGAAAATCGAGGGCCGCACCAAATCCGCCTATTACGTGGCACGAACCGCCCAGGCTTACCGCAAGGCCATCGACGACGCCGTTTCCGGCCGCCCCTTCGACTACGCTTTGCTCGCCGATCTGGAAGGCCTGGCCAGCCGGGGATATACCGACGGTTTCTATCAGCGCCACCATACCGCCGAGCACCAGAACTATCTTACGGGCCAGTCCCTTCTCGGGCGCCGGCATTATGTGGGGGACATCGTCGCCTACGACGCCGGTCAAGGCCGGGCGGAAGTCGTGGTCAAAAACCGCTTCGAAGTCGGCGATCGGCTGGAAATCATGCTTCCCTCCGGTAACCGGGAGCTGTCCCTGAACAGCATGTGGGACGAAGACGGCAACACTACCCAAACCGCCCCCGGTTCCGGCCACCGCGTGTGGATTCCCCTCGACACGCCATGCACGCTGGGCATGGTGGCAAAACACCTGGATTGACCTAGTAATAGTACTCATAGACACGGCTGTCGGCTCCCCTTAATTTAGTAAGAACACACTCTTACTCGTGCAACCGTCGCCGTTCATGATAAAAAAAATCCGCGCCGACCAGCTCAAACCGGGCATCTATGTCCATGATCTCAATTGCGGCTGGATGGATCACCCCTTCATGCGCAACCGCTTCAAGGTGGAAAGCGAAGCGCAGGTCCGCGCCATCCTCAAACATGGCATCCGGGAAGTCTATATCGATACCCGCAAAGGTGACGACATCAAGGATGCCATCCCAGAGGAAGAAGCCAAGGCCGAAATCGAGAAAGAGTTGGTCGAGCTGGCCACCGCCGAGGTCCAGCCCGAAATCGCCACCTCCTTCAACGAGGAAATTGCCCGCGCCAAAAAAGTCCACCTCGAGGCTAATCAGATCATTCAAAACATTCTCAAGGACACGCGCCTCGGCAAACAGGTGGAGATCGAGCAAGTGGAGCCCATGGTGGAGAAAATCACCGGCACCATCCTGCGCAACAACAGCGCCTTGATCAGCCTCTGCAAAATCAAAACCAAGGACACCTATACCTTCCAGCACTCGGTCAGCGTCTGCGCGCTGCTCGTCTCCTTCAGCCGGGCGATGAACCTGGACCAGGAAACCATCCGCCAGGCGGGTATCGGCGGACTGCTCCACGACATCGGCAAAATGCGGGTACGCGACGAAGTGCTGAACAAACCGGGAAAGCTCACCGACCCGGAGTTCACCCACATGAAAACCCATGTGGAGCACAGCCACGAGATTCTTTCCGCCACGCCGGGGCTCTCGCGCATTTCCATCGACGTCGCCGCGCAGCACCACGAGCGACATGACGGCACGGGCTATCCCAACGGGCTGAAGGGCGGCGAAATCTCCCTCTTCGGCCAGATGGCCGCCATCGTGGACGTCTATGACGCCATCACCTCGGACCGGGTTTACCACAAGGGGATGCAGGCCACCGACGCCCTGCGCAAGATATTCGAGTGGAGCAAGTTCCACTTCAACCACCAATTGGCCCAGTCCTTCACCCGCGCCATCGGCATCTACCCCTCCGGCACCCTGGTGCGCCTGGAAAGCGGCCTCCTCGGCGTGGTCGTGGAGCAGCGGGAAAGCAGCCTTTTGCAGCCTCTCGTGCGAGTGGTGTACGACACCAAGCGCGATTTCCACATCGAGCCCAAGGATATCGACCTTTCCCAACCCTTCGGACAAGGCGGCGGCGATCGTATTCTCGGCCACGAATCCGGCGAAAGGTGGAGAATCGACCCTCAGAAGTACCTCTGAACGGTTTCCAAGCGCCCCTTAACAAGCCTCGGCGCATGGCTTATTCTGTGGAGCTGGCAATAGGCTCCCTGCGCTGATGATCAAGAAAATAGCAACCGAACAGCTTCGCCCCGGGATGTTCGTCCACGACCTGAATTGCGGCTGGATGGAACATCCCTTCATGCATAATCACTTCAAGGTCGAGAGCCACGCCGAGATCGAGAAGATTACGCATATCGGCATCCGCGAGGTTTACATCGATACCGAGTTGGGATTGGACGTCAAGGACGCCCAAACCGAAGAGGATGTGCGCGCCGAAATCCACGACAAGATGGTCAAGGTGGTGCAAGCACACCCCGTCCGCCCCCGCCCCCGGCCGGTAAAAGAAGAAATGGCCGCCGCCAAGCAGGTGCATCACGAAGCCAACCAGGCGGTGCACTCGATCATGACCGACATCCGGGTGGGGAAACAGATCGAAGTCGAGCAGATCGACCCGGTGGTGGAACGGATCACCGATTCCATTCTGCGCAACCGCGATGCCCTTATCAGCCTGGGCCGCATCAAGGAACGCGACAACTACACCTTTCAGCACTCGGTCAACGTTTGCGCCCTCCTGGTGTCTTTCAGCAACGCCCTGGATTTCGAGCCCGCCACGATACGCGAAGTGGGAATCGGCGGGCTGCTTCACGACATCGGCAAGATGAAGGTCCCGCTATCCATACTCAACAAGCCGGGCCCGCTGACGGAAAAGGAGTTCGAGGCCATGAAGTCCCACGCCGCCCTGGGCCGCGATATCCTGCGCGAAACGCCGAACATACCGGACCATGCCATCATGGTGGCCGGCCAGCACCATGAGCGCTACGACGGCACCGGCTACCCGGACCAGCTGAAAAGCGACGAAATTTCCAGGTTCGGTCAAATGGCCGCCATCGTGGACGTTTACGACGCGCTCACCTCCAACCGCGTCTACCACAAAGGGGAGGAGCCCACCGGGGTGCTGCGCAAACTCTACGAATGGAGCAAATTCCACTTCGACGTGGAACTGGTGCAGCACTTCATCCGCACCATCGGCATTTACCCCATCGGCTCGCTGGTCAGCCTGGAAAGCGGCCGCCTAGCCGTGGTGGTGGAGCAAGGACAGGAAAACCTGCTCCGGCCCATCGTGCGGGTCATCTTCGATCTCAAGCAGGGCTTCAAGATCACCCCCAAGAATATCGACCTGTCCCAACCGGTGGGAAAAGGGGGAGCCGACCGCATCGTCGGTTACGAGCTCCCCGAGAAATGGAAAATCAACCCCTTCGACTACCTCTGAACCTCACACTTCCCCTTCCGGCGTCGCACCGATCTTATGGATGCTGATGTCGGCACCGTTGAATTCGTCTTCGGGGTCCAGACGGATGCCCAGGGTTTTCTTCAGTACTCCGTAGACGGCGAAGCCAGCCGCCAGGGCAATGCCCACGCCGAGCAGCGTGCCGATCAACTGGGACATGAAGCTCACGTTGCCCATGCCGCCCAGGGCCTTCTGGCCGAACACTCCCGCCGCCACGCCGCCCAAGGCGCCGCACAGGCCGTGAAGAGGCCAGACGCCGAGGACATCGTCGATCTTCCACTTGTTCTGGGTCATGGTGAACATCCAGACGAACATGGCGCCGGCAATGCCGCCCGTCACCAGCGCGCCCAGGGGATGCATCATGTCCGAGCCGGCGCATACCGCCACCAGGCCGGCCAGGGGGCCGTTATGAACGAAGCCCGGGTCGTTCTTGCCCGCCGCCAGGGCAGCCAGGGTACCGCCCACCATCGCCATCAACGAGTTGACCGCCACCAGGCCGCTTACCGCATCGATGGTCTGGGCCGACATGACGTTGAAGCCGAACCAGCCCACGGTCAGTATCCACGCTCCCAGGGCGAGAAAGGGAATACTGGAGGGCGGGTGGGCGGCGACCAGCCCGTCCTTGGTGTAGCGGCCACGCCGTGCTCCCAACATGATCACGGCCCCCAGGGCCATCCACCCCCCCATGGCATGGACCACCACCGAACCGGCAAAGTCGTGGAACTCGGCGCCAAAAGTAGCCTTGAGCCAATCCTGCACGCCATAGTGGTGGTTCCAGGCGATGCCCTCGAAGAAGGGATACACGAACCCGACCAGGATGAACGTGGCCGCCAGTTGCGGGTTGAATCTGGCCCGCTCGGCGATGCCCCCGGAAATGATGGCGGGAATCGCCGCGGCGAAGGTCAGCAGAAAGAAAAACTTCACCAGTTCATAGCCGCTTTTCTGGGCCAGGACATCGGCACCGGAGAAGAAATCCACCCCGTAGGCGATCCCATAACCGATAAAGAAATAGGCCACGGTGGAAATGCAGAAATCCACCAGGATCTTGACCAGGGCATTCACCTGGTTCTTCTTGCGCACCGTCCCCACCTCCAGAAAGGCAAAGCCGGCGTGCATGGCCAGCACCATGATGGCGCCCAACAGAATGAACAATACATCGCTACCGGTTTTCAGATTCTCCATGGCATCCTCGCAAACCAAAACCGGCATTCTTAAGCAATAACCATTCCTCAAAGCAGCAACAAATTAATTGATTGATAAAAAACAAGAAATTGTTGTCACGAAACGCCCCCACGAATGCCATTGCACCTTTTTCGTGCCGCGCAAAAAAATCGGCACTGTTTTAGTGCTAACTGATTGGGCGCATAAAAAAAGCGCACCCATCGGGTGCGCCCTCTTCGTGCCCGCCTTGGCCTCCTGCTAGTCTGCCACATCCAGCCCATGACGATGGGTTTGGTTGATGACGCTCAGAAGAGGCTTGAAGGTCATGTAGCGGCCGATCTTGTCCGCCAGGGCCATGAAGGGCAGGTCCGGTCCATTGGGGTCGAACTCGTAACGGCCGCTGATCATGTCGTCGTACATCTTGCGCAATTCCGCATCCAGTTGCGCGACCAACGGGATAACGCCTTCATAGGCTTCCGCATCGTCGCCAAAGATGGACATCAGTTCGTCCACTTCATATACCGCCTGATGAACCAGGTCGATATATTCGTCCACGGTCTTGGGTTGCTTCATCTTTCTCGCTCCTGAAAAAACAAACCGCGCCGCAAACACCCATCCGACGAACGGAGCGGCGCGTACGGCGCGGATACCGCCGAAGCGGCAAACTTACTTGCCGGCGATTTCAGCCAGCTTGGCCGGGGCCACCACGTGACCGTTCAGGCCAGCCTCGGCCGCGGTGCCGCCATAGGCCACCGTGATCAGCTGGCTGTAGTAGGTTACCGGGATGTTGAACTTGGTGCCGTAGCGCTTGTTCACCTCGCCCTGGTAGATCTCCACGTTGGCTTGGCACAGCGGGCAAGGGGTCACGATCATGTCGGCGCCGTGGTCGTAGGCGGACTCGATGATGTCCTTGATCTGCTTCTGGCTCTTTTCCGGCTCGGAGAAGGCCAGGGCGCCGCCGCAGCAGGTCACCTTCTGGTCGTAGCTCTTGACAGCCTCGCCGCCCATGGCCTCCACCAGGTTGTCGAGGTACAGGGGGTTTTCGAAGGATTCGCCGGCGATGCCGAAGGGACGGTTGGTCTGGCAGCCCACGTAACCGGCGAATTTGACGCCCTGGAGGGGCTTCTTCACGCCAGCCTTGAGGGCATCATAACCGATGTCCTCGATCAGCACTTCCACCATGTGGCGCGCCTGGGCCTGGCCCTTGTACTCCAGGCCGGCTTCCTTGAGCGCCTCGTTGGCGTCGGCCTTCATCTGGGGACTGTGGTCCAGGCGCTCCTTGGCCTCGCGGGAGGCGAGCCAGCAGGCGGCGCAGGTGGCCACCATGTCCTGGCCGGCGTTGTGCTGCTCGGACAGGGCCAGGTTGCGGGCGGACAGGACGATGCGGGGCAGTTCGCCGCCGCCGCCGTAGCCGATGGACGCGCCGCAGCAGTTCCAGTCCGGCACTTCGTTGAGGGTGATGCCCAGCTTCTGGCACATGGAGTTGGTCGAGACCAGATAGTTGGACGACGAGGCCTTGTTCTGGGAAGAACAGCCCGGATAGAAGGAATAGGTCTTGTTTGCCATCTGTCTCACTCCTTAGGCCAGCTTGCGGCGGGCATCTTCGATCTCCCGCGCTTTTTTCAGCATGGCATGGAAACCGCTCTTGTCCTTGATCTTGTGGCCGCCGAGGATTTCCATCGGGTTCAGGCGGCCGGCCTTCATCAGGCCCATGCCGACGCTCTGCATCGCCATGGCGTTCTTGACGCCCTGGCCGAAGCCGTCCTTGAAGTACAGGCTCAGGGACAGCTTGAGCTCGTTGACGCGGCCATCCTTGGTCAGGTTATCCCAGAACATCTGGCCGAACTCGGCGGTGGGCTGGCCCTTGGGCGCGAGGCCCTCGCGCTTGGCCAGGTAGGCCAGACCGTGCATGATGTGGGTGATGGGCAGCTTGCGCGGGCAGCGCACGATGCACTGGTAGCACGAGGTGCACATCCACATGGAATCGGAGGACAGCACTTCCTCGCGCTTGCCGGCGCGGATCATCATGAAGAGTTCCTGGGGCGGATGGGCCCAGTGGGGGCCGAACGGGCAGGAACCCGAGCAGACGCCGCACTGCATGCACATCTTCACCATGTGGCCTTCTTCGACCCGCTCCTCCACTTCCTTCAGGAAGTTGTTGTGGTATTTCATTTCGCTCATGTTCGCCACTCCTAGAAGCCTTTGAACGGGTTCATGCCGATTTCTTCGATCTTGGCCGCGTACTCGTTGATGAGCTTGGGCACGCGCTCGATATCGGTGATCGCCACTTCATAGGTGGCCACGCGCTCGGTTTCCATGTTCATGCTCTTCAGGGTATCGTCCACCTTGCTCATGCGGTAGCTGGCCAGTTCGGAACCCTTGACGAAATGGCACTGGTAGTCCTCGCCGTGCTTGCAGCCCATCAGCATCACGCCGTCGTAACCGGAGTTCAGGGCGTCGGTGATGAAAATGGTGTTGACGGAACCCAGGCAGCGCACCGGAATGATCCGCACGAACTGGTTGTACTCGATGCGGTTCATGCCCGCCATGTCGAGAGCCGGGTAGGCGTCGTTCTCGCAGGCCAGGATGAGGATGCGGGGCTTCTCGGAAAACTCGTCCGGCATGTCCACGGCCTTGATCTGGGAGCCGATGGAGTCGATGGAGTAGTTCTCGAAGGAGATCACGCGCACCGGGCAAGCGCCCATGCAGGTACCGCAGCGCCGGCAACGCTCCTCGTTGAACTGCGGGTAGCGGTTCTCGTCCTCGTTGATGGCGCCGAAGGGGCACTCCACCGTGCAGCGCTTGCACTGGGTACAGCCTTCCTTGCGGAAGCTGGGGTAGGACAAATCGCCGGAGCGTGGGTGGGCGGCGCGGCCCACGGCCGCGTTTTCCACCGCCTGGATCGCCTTCATGGCGGCGCCGGTGGCATCTTCCGTGGCCTGGGCGATGTCCATGGGACGGCGCACCGGGCCGGCGGCGTAGATGCCGGTACGGCGGGTCTCGTAGGGGAAGCAGATGAAGTGGGAATCGGTGAAGCCATGCTTCAGCTGCGGCATGTCCGGACCCTGGCGGTACTGGAGGTTCAGTACCGACACCACCTTGAGTTCGGCGATCTTGGCCTCGGCGTCGGGATTCGTGCCGGAAAGCGCTTCCGCCTCGGCCGCCTGAAACAGGTCGATGTTGGTGCCGGAGTTGGGCACCTGGCCGGTGGCCAGCACCACCAGGTCGGCATCGGCGATGGCGGCGTTCTCGTCGTTGAGGATCAGGTCGTGGAACTGGACCTTGCACTGGTTGCCGCTGGCCTCGACGCTCTTCACCTTGCCCTTGGAGAAGGTCACGCCCTTGCGCTGGGCATTGCGGTAGAAGTCCTCGTTGTTGCCGGGCAGACGCAGGTCGGAGTAGAGCACCACGGTGTCCACGTCCGGGTTGGCGTCCTTGAAGTACATGGCCTGCTTGACGCTGGTGGCGCAGCAGAAGCCGGAGCAGTACGGCAGGTGGGTGCCGGTGTCGTCGCGCTGGCCGGCGCACTGCACGAAAACCACGGTTTTCACCTCGCCGCCGTCGGAGGGGCGCTTGATGGCGCCGCCGTTGGCGGCCTTCATCAGGGCC
Source organism: Pseudomonadota bacterium (assembly GCA_021845865.1). GTDB lineage: Bacteria > Pseudomonadota > Gammaproteobacteria > Burkholderiales > UBA9220 > UBA2239. The sequence goes on from JAJZVC010000038.1 coordinate 12,865, forward strand.
TCGAGGCCAGCCTGGTCCACCACGTTGGAGGACTTGCCGCCGCCCAGCTCGGGCAGCTTGGCGATGTCGTAGGTAGTGAAGCCGGTGGCCTGGATGATGGCCCCCACCTCCTCGGTGGTGGTGGGACCGCTCTCCTGGCTGATCTCCACGCTGAAGCGGCCGGGGGCGCCGCTGGTCTTGCTGGTGACGGCGTTGGTGTAGACCTTGATGTTGCTGTCGGCCTGAATGGCCGCCACCATCTCGGCGACGCCGGTCTCCTGGGGGTCCTGGAAGGGCTCGTTGAAGGGGATGCGCTTGTGCAGCTTGGCGGCCCAGCCGCCCAGCTCGCCGGACTTCTCCACGATCACCGCCTGGTAGCCGGCCTTGGAGGCCTCCAAGGCCGCGGTCATGCCGGACATGCCGCCGCCCACCACCAGGATGCGCTTGTTGCCGCCCCGCTCGGGGCTCACTTCCGGCACTTTCACCTTCTTGGCTTCGGCGCAGGCCATGCGGATATAGTCCGCGGCCATCTCCTGGGTGGTTTCCCGATGCTCGTCGCTGTCCGGACGCACCCAGATGACGCCTTCCCGCAGGTTGGCGCGGGACACGTGGATGCCTTCGAAGGTGAAGGCCTCGGTCTTGGCGCGGCGGGAGCAGGCGCCGATGACCACGTGGGTCACGGCCTCGTTGGCGATATCGTTCTTGATCAGTTGCACGCCGTCGGCGTTGCACAGGAACTCGTGCTCCTTGGCGAAGGCGATCTTGCCTTCCTTCTGCGCGATCTTGGCCAGATCGGCGGTATCCAGGCGATCGCCCAGCCCGCAGCCCTGGCAAATGTACGCGGCGACTTTCTGTTCAGCCATTCCTTTAGCCCTCCACGCTGGCGACTTTGTTGATGACCTGGATGGCGCGCAGGGCGCTGGCGGTGGCAGACTGCACCGCGCGGTTCACATCCAGGGCGTTGGTGGCGCAGCCGGCACCGAAAATGCCGCCGTTGGCATCGCCGGAAACCAGGAAGCCGCTGGCATCGGCCGCTACTTCCGCCGGCACCTGCGCACCTTGCACTTCGGGGTCCATGCCCACCGCCAGCACCACGAGGTCGTGGGTGTTGGCGTAGCGGTGATAGCCCTCGGTATCCACGCCGTGGAGCACCACGTCGCCGGTTTTCTCGTCCTGGACGATCTTGGCCACCTTGGACTTGACGAACTTGACGCTCTGGTCGGCGCGGACCTTGGCGTAGAAGTCCTCGAAGCGGTCGATGGCGCGAATGTCGATGTAATAGACGGTGGACTGGGCTTCGTCGCCGAACTTCTCGCGCACGTACTGGGTCTGCTTCAGGGAAGCGGTGCAGCAGAAGCGGGAGCAGTGGCGCAGATGGTTCTCGTCCCGGGAGCCGGCGCATTGGATGAAGGCCACGTTCTTGGCCTCCTTGCCGTCGGAGGGGCGGAGAATCTTGCCGCCGGTGGGGCCGTGGGGGTCGGCGAGGCGCTCGAACTCCACGTTGGTGATGACGTTGCTGAAGCGGTCGTAGCCGTAGGGCTGAATCTTGGCCGCATCGTAAGGCTTCCAGCCGGTGGCCCAGACGATGGCGCCGGCCTTGAGCTGGAGGGTTTCTTCCTGCATGCCGAAATCGATGGCGCCGTACTTGCAGGCGGCCTTGATCTTATCGCCCTCGGGGGTACCGACCACGGAGGGGGCGACGACGTAGCGCTGGGGGTAGGCCATCTTGTGGGGCAGGAACGCCGCCTTGACCTTGCCCAGGTTGTAGTTGAAGGCGTCGTCGATATCGGTTTCCGCCGCCTTGGCGCACTCGCCGCAGGCGGTGCAGTTTTCGTTGACGTAACGGGGAGAAATCTTGACGGTGGCGGTGTAGTCGCCCTTCTGACCGCTGATGCCGGTCACTTCGGCCATGGTCAGGACCCGGATGCGGGGGTTCATCTTGGTCCGGCGCTGGTTGATTTCCAGGCCGCACACGGGATGGCACATTTTAGGGAAATAGCGGTAGAGCTGAGAAACTCGCCCCCCCAGGACGGGGTTTTTCTCCACCAGCACGACATCCTTGCCGCATTCGGCGGCTTCCAAGGCCGCCGTCATGCCGCTGATGCCGCCGCCCACGACCAGAATCGTCTGGTTGGTTGCAACAACTTCCGTCATCAGATTACCTCCATCACGGATACTCGCGTTTAAAAATCGAAACCCGAAGGTGGCCGCATCCCCTGCAACCGCCTTGTTATTCTATTTCTTCGAGCCCAGGCGCCGGCCCACGACCGCAAGGCAAACGTGGTCCCGCCAAAGCGCCAAGCAATGTTACTCCGATTGGCAGCCTGCTTCTACAGCCGGCCCGCCGAATCACGATTCAATTTTCTTATGCCGGCAATAAAGCCGGGAGACTACTGGGGGGAGGCCGGAGCCAGGGAATACGCGCCCGCAGCGGGCATGGTGAGAATCTCGAACTGGAGGGTGGCGAGGTCCCCCACCACATAGGTGGGTGGCGCGCCGATGCCGGCCACGGTGCCGGGGTTGACCAGGAGGGTGGAGCCGCCCTTGATATTGGGAATGGCGTCGATTTTGGCCCGGTGGTCGTGGCCGCAGCACACCAGGTCCCAGTCGCCGGTGCAGGCCATGGCCTGGGCGTAGTGGGGATAATGGACGATGAAGATGCGCCGGCCGCCGAGGAGAATCTCCCCGTCCTGGCCGTAGAAGTGGATCAGGCTCCCCGGCTCGTGAGCCAGGCGGGTCATGGTATAGAGGTCGCCGGCGTTGTTGCCGTGGATGACGTGGACCGGCAGACCGAGGGGCTGGAGCTTTTTCAGCACGCTCGGCGCCACCACGTCGCCGCAGTGGAGAATGGCTTCCGCGCCCCACTCCTTCGCCGCCTTGGCGGCGGCCACCATCAGGGCGATGTTGTCGTGGCTGTCGGAGAGGACGCAGACTTTCACGGTAGCATCCGGCTCAGAAGTTGGGCTTTTCAGCCGAGGCCTTGTAGCGCTCGACGCTGGCCATGATCTCGGCCTTGGCCTCCTCGGGGCCGACCCAGCCTTCCACCTTGACCCACTTGTTGGGCTCCAGGTCCTTGTAGTGCTCGAAGAAGTGGGAAATCTGGGACAGCACCACCTGGGGCAGCTCGCGGAAGGTGGTCAGGCCGCGGTAGAGGGTGGACAGCTTGTCCACGGGCACCGCCAGGATCTTGGCGTCCTTGCCGGACTCGTCTTCCATCTTCAGCATGCCCACGGCTCGGCAGCGCACCACCACGCCGGTGAGGAGGGGAACGGGAGTAATCACCAGGACGTCGGCGGGGTCGCCGTCCTCGGACAGGGTATGGGGAATATAGCCGTAGTTGCACGGATAGTGCATGGCGGTGTTCATGAAGCGGTCGACGAAAACCGCGCCGGTTTCCTTGTCCACTTCGTACTTCACCGGCTCGCCGTGCTGGGGAATCTCGATAATGACGTTGAAATCGTTCGGGACATCGCGCCCCGCTGTCACTTTGCCTAAAGCCATAACCGACACCTGAAAAACGAAAAAAGGGAGGCATTATACCTCATCCGCCGGGAATAAATCCCGCCGCCCTACCCTCCCCCTCCGGCCCGCCGCCAATAGGCATACGCCGCCTCGCCGACACCGCAATCCGCCTCGCCGTCCCGCAATGCCTCGAGGGCCTCGAGGAGCGCCGAACTTTCGCGCTCCAGCCCCAGCAGGCGCAATGAAGTCAGGATGCGGGTGATGCGCAGGTTGTTGTGGGTGGGATGGACAAACCAGTTGGATTTGCGCGCCTTCCAGTTCTGGCCTTTGACCACCGCCTCCCCTTCCCGCTTCAGACCGTAGAAAGACAGCATGCGATCGAAGGCTTGCAGCAGTTTTGCCCGCAATGCGGCCTCACCGCGAAAGACCGCGATTTGCACGTCGTCCAGCACCGGCGCGGCGGGGTTGGCGCCGCTGCGGGCAAGGAGGGGAAACAGCCACTGGATATAGTCGTGGGTGGATTCCAGCCACTCGTCGTCCCGAGCCAGGATGTCGTCCAGCCTCCGGCCCCGGCCGTCGGGCTGAAGGCCGCGGTAAAAGGCAACCAGCGGTTGGGCGCGATCCATGGCGAACCCTCAAAAGAAAACGGGCCGGCATAGGCCGGCCCGTTGTTCAGAACACCCTTACAGCAGCGGCACGATCAGCAGCGCCACGATGTTGATGATCTTGATCAGGGGGTTCACGGCGGGGCCAGCGGTGTCCTTGTAAGGATCGCCCACGGTGTCGCCGGTCACCGCCGCCTTGTGGGCGTCGGAACCCTTGCCGCCGTAGTTGCCTTCCTCGATGTACTTCTTGGCGTTATCCCAGGCGCCGCCGCCAGTGGTCATGGAGATCGCCACGAAGATGCCGGTGATGATGGTGCCCACCAGCACGCCGCCCAGGGCCACCGGGCCGAGGATCAGGCCCACCAGCACCGGCACGGCCACCGGCAGCAGGGAGGGGATGATCATTTCCTTGATGGCCGCCTTGGTCAGCATGTCCACCGCCTTGGAGTAGTCGGGCTTGGCGGTGTGTTCCATGATGCCGGGGATTTCCTTGAACTGGCGGCGCACTTCGATCACCACCGAGCCGGCGGCGCGGCCCACCGCCTCCATGCCCATGGCGCCGAACAGGTAGGGCACCATGCCGCCGATGAACAGGCCGATGATCACCATGTGGTCGGACAGGTCGAAGCTGAGGGCGGTGGCGCCATGGCCGGACAGGGCGTGGGTGTAGTCGGCGAACAGCACCAGGGCGGCCAAGCCGGCGGAGCCGATGGCGTAGCCCTTGGTCACCGCCTTGGTGGTGTTGCCCACGGCGTCCAAGGGGTCGGTGATATTGCGGATGGCGTCCGGCAGCTCGGCCATTTCGGCGATGCCGCCGGCGTTGTCGGTAATCGGGCCGTAGGCGTCGAGGGCGACGATGATGCCCGCCATGGACAGCATGGAAGTGGCGGCGATGGCGATGCCGTACAGGCCGCCCAGGGCGTAGGCGCTGAAGATCGCCAAGCACACGGCCAGGACCGGCGCGGCGGTGGACTTCATCGACACGCCCAGGCCGGCGATGACGTTGGTGCCGTGACCGGTGGTGGAGGCCTGCGCGATGTGGCGCACCGGGCTGAACTCGGTGGCGGTGTAGTACTCGGTGATCCACACCATCGCCGCGGTCAGCGCCAGGCCGATCAGGGAAGCGAGGTACAGGTTCATGGACGACACCAGCTTGTCGCCGATCATCACGCCCTCGCCCAGCATCATGGTGGTCACGGGGTAGAAGGCGATCACCGCCAGCACGCCGGACACGATCAGGCCGCGGTAGAGGGCGTTCATGATCTTGCCGCCTTCCCGCGCCTTGACGAAGAAGGTACCGATGATGGAAGCGATGATCGAGACGCCGCCCAGCACCAGGGGATAGATCACCGCCTCGGGGGAGCCGGAGATCATCAGCACGCCCAGCACCATGGTGGCGATGATGGTCACGGCGTAGGTTTCGAACAGGTCGGCGGCCATGCCGGCGCAGTCGCCCACGTTGTCGCCGACGTTGTCGGCGATCACGGCGGGGTTGCGGGGGTCATCCTCGGGAATGCCGGCTTCAACCTTGCCCACCAGGTCGGCGCCCACGTCGGCGCCCTTGGTGAAGATGCCGCCGCCCAAACGGGCGAAGATGGAAATCAGCGAGCTGCCGAAAGCCAGGCCCACCAGGGAATGGGTGGCGGAAGTGGAGTCGGCGCCCATCACCAGGGTAAGGAAGGAGTAGTAGCCCGCCACGCCCAGCAGGCCCAGGCCCACCACCAGCAGGCCGGTAATGGCGCCGCCCTTGAAGGCGACGTTGAGGGCGGCGTTCAGACCCTGGCTCGCGGCCTCGGCGGTGCGAACGTTGGCGCGCACCGACACGTTCATGCCGATGTAGCCGGTGAGGCCCGACAGCACCGCGCCCAACGCAAAGCCGACGGCGGTTTTCCAGCCCAACGCGGCCAGAATCACAACGAACAGGATGACTCCAACAATGCCGATGGTGGTGTACTGGCGGTTGAGGTAGGCGGAGGCGCCTTCCTGCACCGCCGCGGCGATTTCCCGCATGCGGTCATTGCCGGTGGGCAAACCAAGAATCCACTTGATCGAAACAACCCCAAACAGAATGGCCACTACCGCACTGGCCAACGCGAACATCAAGCCTGCAGACATAGACTCCTCCCTCAAAATGGTTAACTTCTTGGAACCCTAACAATCTAGTTCACGAACCGGAAAACGTCATCCCCTTACCGGCCGCGAGCCAGGAAAACGAAGGGCGCCATGGGCGCCCTTGCAACTGCTAAACCTTGAACTCTTTGAGCTTCTTGGCCACCGCCACGTTTTTCAATGTGACGTAGGTCGGCAAGCCGTCCGCGTAGGGCGGATAATCCTCGCCCTGAATCAGCGGCGTGAGATAGCGCTTGCATTTGGCCGTGATGCCGAAGCCGTCCTTGGTGATGAAATCCTTGGGCATCATCTTTTCCACGTTGGCCACCTTGGCCAGGGGCGCCATGCCGATCTTGTACTTGTAGGGCGCGTCGGAAACCCGGTCCACCGTCGGCATCACCGAGTTGTGGCCCTTCAGCGCCAGCTCAACCGCCGCCTTGCCCAGCTGGTAGGCCTGCTTGACGTCGGTCTTGGAAGCCACGTGGCGCGCGGCGCGCTGCAGATAGTCCGCCACCGCCCAGTGGAACTTGTGGCCCAGGGCGTCCTTGATCATGTTCGCCACCACCGGCGCGGCGCCGCCCAGCTGGGCGTGGCCGAAGGCATCGCGGGTGCCCTGCTCGGCGAGGAAACGGCCGTCGGGATAATGGCAGCCCTCGGACACCACCACGGTGCAGAAGCCATGCTTCTTCACGTTGGCGTCCACCTTGGCGAGGAAAGCCTCCTGGTTGAACTCCACCTCGGGGAACAGGATCACCACGGGAATGCCCTGGTCCTCCACCAAGCCGCCGGCGGCGGCGATCCAGCCGGCGTGGCGGCCCATCACCTCAAGGACGAACACCTTGGTGGAGGTCTTGGCCATGGAGCGCACGTCGTAGGAGGCTTCCAGGGTGGAAACGGCGATGTACTTGGCCACGGAGCCGAAGCCCGGGCAGCAGTCGGTGATGGGCAGGTCGTTGTCCACGGTCTTGGGCACGTGGATGGCCTGGATGGGGTAGCCCATGGCTTCGGACAGCTGGGACACCTTGAAGCAGGTGTCGGCGGAATCGCCGCCGCCGTTGTAGAAGAAGTAGCCGATGTTGTGGGCCTTGAACACCTCGATCAGGCGCTCGTACTCGCGCTTGTTGGCCTCCAGGCTCTTGAGCTTGTAGCGGCAGGAACCGAAGGCGCCGGAAGGCGTGTAGCGCAGGGCGGCGATGGCTTCGTCGGATTCCTTGGTGGTGTCGATGAGGTCTTCGGTCAGGGCGCCGATGATGCCGTTGCGGCCGGCGTACACCTTGCCGATCTTGTCCTTGTGCTTGCGGGCGGTTTCGATCACGCCGCAGGCGGAAGCGTTGATGACGGCGGTGACGCCGCCGGATTGGGCATAGAAAGCGTTCTTCTTGGCCATGCTGCTTGTCTCCTTGGAATGGTTAGTCCAGCACACTGCCCTGCCGCCGAAATCCCGAATCTAGGTGCTCTGCTCCGCGGCCAACCGTTTGGTTTCGTGGTCGGCCTGTATCTTGAGGAGCGTGATCACGCACTCGACCAGATCGTTGTACTCCGTCTGGCCAGTGCCGTACTGCTCCCGCACCGAATAGAAGAACTGGGGACGGAAACGGTTCTCGCCCACCTTGGCCACCAGGAAGGTGCATTTGCCCTCCTGCCACACCACGGCGGGGCAGGCGGTCAGCACCGGCTCGACCGGATTGAGGCGCAGCTCCACGTCGGCCTGCTGGATTTCCACGGCCTTGCAGTAGCGTTCCTTGACGGCGGTTTCCACCGCCCACAGTTCTCTTTCGGTAAAATCGGGAATCGTCTTCGGCATAAACAGTCACATCACACTAAAACGGCTCAGGCTCCCAGGCCCTTGAAAATCGCGTCGCGGATTTCCTCGACCTTGCCCACGCCGGCAATCTTCACGTACTTGGGCGCCTTGGCGTCGCCCTGGGCGGCCCAGTCGGAATAGTACTTCACCAGGGGTTCGGTCTGGGCGTGATAGACGTCGAGACGCTTCTTCACCGTCTCTTCCTTGTCGTCGTCGCGCTGGATCAGGTCCTCGCCGGTCACGTCGTCCTTGCCCGCCACCTTGGGGGGATTGAACACCACGTGGTAGGTGCGGCCGGAAGCCACGTGCACGCGGCGGCCGGACATGCGCTTGATGATCTCCTCGTCGGCCACGTCGATTTCCACCACGTAGTCGATGGGCACGCCGGCGGCCTTCATGGCCTCGGCCTGGGGAATGGTGCGGGGGAAGCCATCGAACAGGTAGCCGTTCTTGCAGTCGTCCTGGGTCAGGCGCTCTTTCACCATGCCGATGATGATGTCGTCGGAAACCAGGCCGCCCGCGTCCATGATCGCCTTGGCTTTCAGGCCCAGCTCGGAGCCCGCCTTGACGTGGGCCCGCAGCATGTCGCCGGTGGAAATCTGGGGAATCCCGAACTTTTCCTTGATGTAATTGGCCTGAGTCCCCTTGCCCGCGCCAGGGCCGCCCAACAGAATCAAACGCATGTGACCTCCAATGTATTGTTGTTTCGGTGCATGTCGTGGGACGGTGCAAGCCGCCTGTTCGCGTCGGTCAGCCGTTCCACAGCCGATGGCTAGGATAGGTAAAAACGCACCCGGATGCACATACAAAAATTGAATCAACCCATAAGCGAATGTTAGCCTTCCAGCTGCCGCCTCACCCGCTCCAGGTCCTCCGGCGTATCCACCCCCGCGGCGGGGGCCTCGGCGGTCTCCGCCACGGCGATGCGGTAGCCGTGCCACAGGGCGCGCAACTGCTCCAGGGCCTCCAACTGCTCGACCGGGGCCGGAGTCAGGCCGCTGTACACCTTGAGGAACGACGTCCGGTAGGCATAAATGCCGATATGGCGATAAGCCGCCATGCCCGGCGGAAAGCCCTCGCCGGCGGCGAAGGCATCGCGGGCATAGGGAATGGGGGCCCGGCTGAAGTAGAGGGCGTAGCCTTCGCGGTCGGCAACGACCTTGACCACGTTGGGGTTGAACAGGCTGTCCCGGTCGCGGATGGCATGGCAGGCAGTGGCGATGGACGCGCCGTCGTGCAAGTAAAGCTGCCGCGCCACGTCGCCAATGAGGCGCGGGGAAATCAACGGCTCGTCCCCCTGGACGTTCACCACCACGGTATCGTCCGGCCAGCCCAGGCGCACGGCCACCTCGGCGATGCGGTCAGTGCCGGAAGCATGGCCGGGGGAAGTCAGCACCGCGTCGAGCCCGGCCTTCTCCACGGCGGCGGCGATGGCCTCGTGGTCGGTGGCGATCCACACCTCCTCCGCCCCGCTTTCCCTGGCCCGCTCCGCCACGCGCACCACCATGGGCTTGCCGGCGATCTCCAACAGGGGCTTGCCGGGCAGGCGGGTGGACGCATAGCGCGCGGGAATGACAACCTTGAAACCCTGTGCGGCCACCCTCTTCCTCCGATTTAATTACTTGGTCGTATCGAAATGCTTCTGGTAAAGCCGCTGACGCTCTTTGCGCTGTTTGGCGTGGAGCTTCTCGAACCGCTGGTGGCGTGTCTTGCCGGTCGCGCCTTCCTTGTTCAGCTTGTCCGCCAGGCCAGTCCGCTCGTTCGCGTGGTTTTTCTCCATGTCGTCCATTTCCTGGAGCATCTTGGCCTTGTCCACGTTTTTCGCCTTGTCGGCGTGCTTCTCCGCCACGGCGCGCCGATCCTGATGGTGCTTGGCGCTCAGGTCCTGCCAGTCCTTGCGGCGCTGCTCGGTGGCCGCATTCTGGGTCCCGTGCTGCTTGCGCAGCTTCGCCCGCTCCGCGCCATGGCGCTGATGCAGGGCACGTTCTTCCTTTTTCATGGCGGACGGGACGTTCCCCTTGTCCATCGCCTGCTGGCCGGGCGGCGTCGCCGCCTCGTCGGCCATGGCTCCTTGAGCGCCCAACAACAGCACGGCGCCGGCAATGATCAGGAATTTCTTCATGGCTTACCCCCCTCTCCGGATAACAACCGACAGGCCGCCAAGGCAAAACCGCGGCAGCCACCAGCACTCATCCTAGGTCAAATTTCCTCTTCGGGGGGCAGAGCGCGGGCCTCGTCCTGGAGCATCACCGGAATATCGTCGCGGATGGGATAGGCCAGGCGGCAGGGCTTGCACACCAGCTCCTGGGCTTCCTTCTTGTAGACGAGGGGGCCCTTGCACAGGGGGCAGACCAGAATTTCAAGCAGTTTCGCGTCCATCATATCTCCTCAGGGTATCCAGCACCTTGAAACCCAGCGCCGGGTCGATTTCCGCCTCCACGGGCAGCATCCAGCATGCCGCCGTGGCGAAAGGAGCGCACTTTACGGCATCCTTCTCGGTCATGACAATGACCTCGGCGCCTTCGATGCGCAAGTCCTGGGCGCTGAAGGCATGGTGGTCGGGGAAGGGATGCTCCGCCACCTCCAGCCCCAGCTCCCGCAAATGGTCGAAAAAGCGGCGCGGGTTGCCGATGCCCGCCAGGGCATGCGCCGTCCTGCCCTTGAAGGCCTCCGCCGGCGCGTAGCGCCGCGGGTCCGCCAGGTTGCGGAAGGTGGCGCCTTGCAGCTTCATGGCGAACCAGTTGGCCCCCTCCTCCCAGGCGGCGCCGTTCACCACCACCGCGTCGGCGGACTTGAGGCGCCGCGGCGGCTCCCGCAGCGGGCCCGCCGGCAGCATGAAGCCGTTGCCGAAGCGGCGCAGGTATTCCACCACCACGATTTCCATGTCCCGGCGCAGGCGATAATGCTGCAAACCGTCGTCGCTCACCAGCACATCGCACTCGGGATGGGCCTGCAGCAATTCCCGCGCCGTCTCCACCCGATGGCGCCCCACCCAGACCGGGCAGCCGCTGCGGCGGGCCAGCAGCACCGGCTCGTCCCCCGCCACCTCGGGCTTGCTCAGGGCCGTCACGGCCCGGGGATGAAAGGCGCCGCCGCCGTAGCCCCGGCTGACGATGCCGGGATGGTAGCCCTGGCGCTTGAGGTATTCCGCCAGCCAGAGCACCGTCGGCGTCTTGCCCGAGCCGCCCACGGTCAGGTTGCCCACCACGATCACCGGCACCGGCAGGCGGTAGGAGCGGAGATAGCCGAGCAGATAAAGGGCCCGCCGCACCGCCACCAGGGCGCGGAACAGCACGCTCAGGGGCCACAGCAGCACGTGCCAGGGGGTGACGGCATACCACTGTCCCTCCAGCCAGCGCGCCAAACGTTCCCGGTCGCTCACGCTCGCCCTCCGGGCTTATTTTCCGGCGGCCTGGACCTGGGTGGAGAAGGTGATGCGGGTGTAGCCGGCGATACGGGCCGCTTCCATGATGTTGATCACCGACTGGTGGGTGGCCTTGGCGTCGGCGTTGATCACCACCGTGGGCTCGGGCTTGCCGCCGGAGGCCTTGCGCAGCTCGGCGCTGAAGGAATCGGCGTCCTGGAACACCGCCGGGTTGTTGTTGATCACGTAATGGCCCGCGGCGTCCACGCCGACGGTGATGACGTTGGGCTTGTCGCTGGTCTTTTCCGCCTGGGCCTGGGGCAGGCTGATCTGGAGCTCGGCGATCCTGGAGAAGGTGGTGGTGGTCATGAGGAAAATCAGGATCACCAGCAGCACGTCGATCATCGGGATCAGGTTGATCTCCGGTTCCTCACGCTGCCTGCCGCGCTGGAAGTTCATGGCGCCTCCTTACTTGCGCTCGCCGTGGACGATCTCCACCAGCTTGATGGCCTGGAGCTCCATCTCCAGCACCAGGGCGTCCACCTTGCCGCGGAAGTAGCGGTAGAACACCATGCAGGGAATCGCCACCACCAGGCCCATGGCCGTGTTGTACAGGGCCACCGAGATGCCGTGGGCCAGCTTGGCCGGGTCGGCGTTGTTGGGGGTGAGGGCGGAGAAAATCTCGATCATGCCGATGATGGTGCCGAAGAGGCCCAGCAGCGGGGCGATATAGGCGATGGTACCGAGGGTGTTGAGAAAGCGCTCCAACTCGTGGGCGGCGGCGCGGCCCGCCTCCTCGATGGCCTCCTTCATCACCTCCCGGGAGCTGTTCGCGTTGCGCAGCCCGGCGGCGAAGATGCCGCCGATGAGGGGGGATTTCTTGGGGTCGGACAAGCGCTCGATGGTGGCGGGCGTAACGCCGTTCTTCATCTCCTGCACCACCTGGGGCAACAGGTCAGCCGGCGCCACCAGGGAACCCCGCAGGGACCACAGGCGCTCGCCGATGATAGCCAGCGCGATGACGGAAGCAAGAATGATCGTCCAGATCGGCCAGCCGGCCGCTTCGATGATGGCTAACACGGAATCCCCTCAGTAGGCTTTTTGCGAAAGCGTAACTTTAGCCTGAGCGTGGGGCGGGGGCAAGACGAGGCAACACCCCCACAGCCGTTGGCTGGT
>JAJZVC010000039.1 GCA_021845865.1 Pseudomonadota bacterium
GTTGAGAAGCAGGCGGGGGGCGATGGAAAACAGGTTGCCCGCCCGGTCCGGCTCCTGGGCGATGAGAGCGGTGACCTTGAAGCGGGCGCCGCCCACCTCCAGTTCGTCCCCCAGCCTGGCCCCCAGGCGCAGCAGCAACTGACCCTCGGCCCAGGCGGTGCCGGGAGCCGGAATGCCCCCTGCGGCATGCCGCCCGCCATGGCCGTCGTCCAGCAGCAGTTCCCCCCGCAGGGGATAGCCGGCCCCCACCGCCTTGATTTCCGCCAACTGGCTGCTTTCTCCCCGCACCACCATGCTGGGGAAGGCCAGCGTGAGGCTGGCGGACAGGCCGCGCCGCGCCGCCTCCTCGGCATAGCGGCCGTCGGGTTCATGGTCGCTGCTCAGCACCATATCCGCCGCCAGGAGGCGGTTGGCCTCCCGGTCCAGGGCCACCTTCACCCGGTCGGTGAAAAATCCCACCGTGGTCACCGCCGCCACGGCCACCACCAGGGAGGCGGCCAGCACCCGCAGCTCCCCCGCCCGCCATTCGCGCCACAGCAAGCGCCAGGCGAAGGCCCATTGACCGAGGAAGGCCCTCATTGCTCCCGCAGCCTTCCTTCCGCCAGCAGCAGGCGCCGGCCGCAGCGGCGGGCCAGGTGCTCGTCGTGGGTCACCAGCACCAGGGTGGCGCCCTGTTCCCGATTCAATTCGAACAGCAGCTCGATGATGCGCTCGCCGGTGGCGGTGTCCAGGTTGCCGGTGGGCTCGTCGGCGAAAAGCAGCTTGGGACCGGGAGCGAAGGCCCGGGCAATGGCCACCCGCTGCTGCTCGCCGCCGGACAGCTGGCGGGGGTAGTGGCCCAGGCGGTCGGCCAGCCCCACCCGCTCCAGCACCGCCGCGGCGGCGGCGCGGGCGTCGGCCTGGCCGCGCAGCTCCAGGGGCAGCATGACGTTCTCCAGGGCGGTGAGGGACGGCAGTAATTGAAAGGATTGGAACACGAAGCCCACCAGGCGCCCTCGCAGGGCGGCGCGGCCATCCTCGTCGAGGGTGAACAGGCTCACCCCGTCCAGGCGCACCGTGCCCGCGTTGGGGGAATCGAGGCCGGCGAGAATGCCGAGGAGGGTGGACTTGCCGGTGCCGGAAGCCCCCAGCACCGCCACCGATTCCCCGCGCTGGACGGTGAAATCCAGGTTGCCGAGGATGGCGAGGCGCGCCCCTTCGTTGTCGATGACTTGCTTGGCCAAGCCGGAGGCCTGCAAAATGGGCGTGGAGGTATCGTTATGCATAGGCTGCGTTTTCTTCTACTCGCTTTACTGCTGTGTTTGCCCATCTCGGCCGGCGCCCGCACCCTGCTGGTGTTCGGCGACAGTCTCTCGGCGGGCTACGGCCTCGCCCGGGGCGAGGGCTGGGCGAGCCTGCTGGAAGCCCGCTTGGCGAAGGAAAAGCCCGGCTGGCAGGTGGTCAACGCCAGCATCAGCGGCGAAACCACCCAGGGGGGCGCCTACCGCATCGCCGCCGCCCTGAAGGCCCACCGCCCGGCGGTGGTGGTCATCGAACTGGGCGCCAACGACGGTTTGCGGGGCCTCTCCCTGGACGCCACCCGCGCCAATCTGGAAGCCATGCTCAAGGCCTGCCGCGCCTCCCGGGCGAAGACGGTGCTGGTGGGCATGCAGCTTCCCCCCAACTACGGCAGGGAGTATACGCGAAAGTTCCGCGAGCTCTTCCCGCAGCTGGCCAAGCAGCACCATGCCGCCCTGGTACCCTTCCTCTTCGAGGGCATCGCCGCCGACCGGGACATGTTCCAGGCCGACGGCCTCCACCCCAACGCCGCCGCCCAGCCACGGCTGCTGAATAACGTCTGGCGGGCCCTGGAGCCCCTTCTTCGTTAAGAATAGGGTATACTCCATTGAAATCCATATGAAAACCCTTTCCCTGTCGAAACCGGTCAAGATCGCTGCCTCCCTGGCCCTGCTGCTGGCGGGGGGGCTGACCCTTGCCGGCCCCATCCTGCTGCGGCCGCCGGAGACGCCCACGGTCACGGCGCCCAAGAAGGCGCCCAAGCCGACGCCTTACCAGATCATGAAGCAGAAGGAAAAGCAGGAAAACGAGGCCAAGCTGCTGGAAGCGGCCCGCAAGGGCGACGACAAGTCCGTCGGCGAGCTGCTGGACAAGGAGCTGGACATCAACGTCCGCGACGCCAAGGGCAACACCCCCCTGATCGAGGCGGCGAAAAAGCCTTCCCTGGCCGCAGCCCAACTGCTGCTGGACAAGGGCGCCGACCCCAACCTGTCCAACAACGCCGGCGACACCGCCCTGCTGGAAGCGGTGAAGGCCAACCAGAGCGACCTGGCCAAGCTGCTGCTGGACAAGAGCGCCAGCCCGGCCCTGGCCAACGCCAAGGGGGAAACGCCCCTGTCCCTCGCCCTCGCCCGGGGCCAGGCCGCCATGGTGCAGCTGCTCAAGCCCAGCAGCGAACAGGTGAACGCCGTCCAGGCCAACCAGGACACCCCCCTCATCGACGCCCTGCGCAACCGCCGCCAGGACATGGTGAAAACCCTCCTCGGCGCCGGGGCCGACATCAACGCCAAGAATGCCAGCGGCGACGCGCCCATCCACGTGGCGGTGAAGGAAGGCGACCAGGACGCCCTCAAGCTGCTGCTGGCCAACAAGGCCAACCCCAACCTGGGGGACAAGGACGGCGACACCCCCCTCATCCTCGCCGCCACCCTGGGGCAGCTGGCCATCGCCCAGACGCTCCTCGGCGCCGGGGCCGAGGTCAACCGTTCCAACGCCAAGGGGGATACCCCCCTGCACCGGGCCGCCGCCAACGGCGACATCGCCATGACCAACCTGCTGCTGAGCCGCAAGGCCGACATCAATGCCCGCAACCAGGCCGGCGACAGCCCGCTCTACCTCGCCACCGCCAGCGGCAACGAACTGCTGCTGAAACTCCTGCTGGAAAAAGGCGCCGACCCCAACACCCGCGACCTGATGGGCAACACCCCCCTTCACGCCGCGGCCGCCGGCGGCCATACGGCGACGGTCAAGCTGCTGCTGGAAAAGGGCGCCAACCCCAACAGCCGGGACAACATGGGCAACGCCCCCCTGGTGGAAGCGGCGATGAACGGCCATGACAGCGTGGTCACCCTGCTCCTGGACAAAAAGGCGGACGTGGACCCCCGCAGCCGCAGCGGCGTCACCCCCCTGCTGGCGGCGGCGAAAAACGGCCAGGAGGCCACGGTGCTGTTGCTGCTGAACCGGGGCGCCGACCCCAACGCGCAAACCCGGGAGGGCGGCAGCGCCCTGCTGTACGCAGCGATCAACGGCCAGTCGGGGACGACGGCGGCGCTTCTCGACGGCGGCGCCGACCCCTACGTGACCGACGGCCGCGGCTCCACGGCCCTGCACCTGGCCGCCGCCAACGGCCGGGACAACGTGATGAAACTGCTGCTGGCGAAAGGCGTGGCGGTCAACGCGCGCAACAAGGCCGGCAACACGCCGCTGCACGAAGCCGCCCGCAACGGCCAGGTGTCGGCCATGCGCCAGCTTCTCGCCAACGGCGCCGCCATCGACGCCCGCAACGACGCCGGGGAAACGCCGCTGCATCTGGCGGCAAAGGGCGGCCACTACTCCGGCGCCAAGCTGCTGCTGGACCGGGGCGCCAATTTCAACCTGCGCACGTCCGCGGGGGCCACTCCCCTCTCCCTGGCCAAGGGCGGCCAGGTGAAGAGCCTGATTCAGGATTTCGGCGGGAGGTAGGAACGCCCCATGGGACGCTCCCACGGCCTAGGACCTATTTCAGGCGGGGCATGAAACCCGCTGAACGAGGCGCTTAGGCCACCGTCACCCTCGCCTCGCCCTCGGCCATCTCCCCGATCGCCGCCGCGAAGTCGAATCCCTCCTTCCGGAACACCCCCAGCACCGCGTCCGCGGCTTCCGGCGCGCAGGCCACCAACAGGCCGCCGCTGGTCTGGGGGTCGGTGAGGAGGTTGCGCTGCCACAATTCCATGCCCTCCGGCAGCATCACGTCCTTGCCGTAGCTGTTCCAGTTGCGTCCCGCGGCGCCGGGCGCGAAACCCTGCCGGGCCAGCTCCAGGGCCTCGGCGAAAACGGGCAGTTTGGCGAAATCGAGGCGGGCGCCGAGCTTGGAGCCGCGGCAGATTTCCAGCAGGTGGCCGAGAACGCCGAAGCCGGTGACGTCGGTCATGGCATGGACCTCCGGCAGGTCGGCGAGGGCGGCGCCGGCCGTGTTGAGCTGGGTGGCGCTGGCGATCAGGCGCTTGTAGCCGGCGTCGGGCAGCTTGCCCTTCTTCATGGCGTCGGCGAAGACGCCGATGCCAATGCCCTTGCCCAGGATCAGCACGTCCCCGGCCCGGGCCCGGTCGTTGCGCCGCACCTTGTCGGGATGGACCACCCCCAGCACGGCAAGGCCGTAGATGGGTTCCGGCGCGTCGATGGAATGCCCGCCGGCGACGGGGATGCCCGCCTTCTCGCACACCGTCTGGCCGCCGTGGAGGATATCGCGGATCACCTCCACCGGCAGCTTGTCCACCGGCATGCCCACCACGGCCAGGGCCAGGATGGGCTTGCCGCCCATGGCATAGATGTCGGAGATGGCGTTGGTGGCGGCGATGCGGCCGAAATCCACCGCGTCGTCGACAATGGGCATGAAGAAGTCGGTGGTGGCGATGATGGCCTGTTCGTCGTTGAGGCGGTAGACCGCCGCGTCGTCGCTGCTCTCGGTGCCCACCAGCAGGTTGGGGTAGAGGGCTCCCGCCGCGGGCAGGGCGGCGAGGATATCGGACAGCACGGCGGGGGCGATCTTGCAGCCGCAGCCGCCGCCGTGGGAAAGCGTGGTGAGCTTGATGGACATGTATAATTTCCCTTTTAGCTGAACCTCGCTCCACCGCGGAGGGATTTCAAGGACAGCGGCCGGATTTACAGGATTGGCAGGACGAGGGGTTTATCCTGAAAATCCCGCCAATCCTATCCATCCAGTCCAGGCTGGCCTCGGCGGTGAAGCATTAAGGCATTCAAGAATGGCCGCAACCGTATCACAACTGGACGAATTCGACGAGATCATCGACGCCCGCACGCCGAGCGAATTCGCCGAGGACCACATCTCCGGCGCCGGCAGCTTCCCCGTCCTGTACGACGAGGAGCGGGCAAAGGTGGGCACCCTCTACAAACAGGTGTCCGCCTTCGAGGCGAAGAAGGTGGGGGCGGCCCTGGTGGCGCGCAACATCGCCGACCACCTGGAGCGCCACTTCGCCGACCGCCCCCGCAACTGGCGGCCCCTGGTGTACTGCTGGCGCGGCGGCAACCGCAGCGGCTCCATGGTCACCATCCTCCGTGCCGTGGGCTGGAAGGCCGAGCAGCTGGAGGGCGGCTACAAGGCCTACCGGCGCATGGTGCTGGCCGAACTGGAAACCCTCCCCGCCCGCTTCGCCTACCGGGTGGTGTGCGGCGCCACGGGTTCGGGCAAGAGCGAACTGCTGCGGGCCCTCATCCGCCAAGGCGGCCAGGTGCTGGACCTGGAAGGGCTGGCGGCCCACCGGGGCTCGGTCCTGGGCAGCCACCCCGGCACGCCCCAGCCCAGCCAGAAGCGCTTCGACAGCCTGCTCTGGGACGCCCTGCGCCGTTTCGACCCGGAACGGCCGGTGTACGTGGAGGCGGAGAGCAAGAAAATCGGCAACCTGCGCGCCCCCGACGCCCTGATGAACGCCCTATGGTCCAGCCCCTGCCTTCCCCTGGAAGTCCCCATGGCGGCTCGGGTGGACTACCTGCAGCGGGACTACCGCCACTACCTGGAAGAACCGGAAACCCTGTGCGAAAAGCTCGCCTACCTGACCGCCCTCCACGGCAAGGAGCGCATCGGCCACTGGCAGGCGCTGACCCGCGCCGGAGCCTGGAACGAACTGGTGGAAGAACTGCTGGCGGACCACTACGACCCCGCCTACCGCCGCTCCACCCGCCAGCACTATCCCCAACTGGAACAGTCCGCCCCCTGGGCGGTGGACGCCATCAACGACGGCTCCATGGACGACCTGGCCCGGCGCATCCTGGCCGGGGAAGGCCTATAGCTCCGACGTGCAGTGGGGGCAGCGGGTGGCCTTCACGGGCACGGCCGAGCAGCAGTAGGGGCATTCCTTGGTGGCGGGCTCCGCGGCGGCGGGCGCTTCCACCTGGCGCTTGAGGCGGTTGATGGCCCGCACCAGCAGGAACACCGCGAAGGCGACGATGGTGAAGCTCACCACGGCGTTGATGAACAGGCCGTAGTTGAGGGTTACCGCACCCGCCTTCTTGGCTTCCGCCAGGGAGGCGTAGGGACCGGCCACGGCGCCGTCCCGCAGCAGCAGGTAGAGGTTGGAAAAGTCCACGTTGCCCAGGACCAGGCCGATGGGCGGCATGATGACGTCGTCCACCAGGGATTTGACGATGGCGCCGAAGGCGGCGCCGATGATGATGCCCACCGCCATGTCGACCACGTTGCCCTTGACGGCGAATTCCTTGAACTCCCTGAACATGCTTTTTCTCCTCAGTTAGCCGCCAGCAATTCCGACAGGCGGCGGTTTTCCAGCAATAGCTTGCGATAGGCGATGGCCTGGGTGACGGCGCTCTTCAACTCGTACTCGTTCCAGGGCTTGGGGACGAAGCTGAAAATTTCCGCCCGGTTGACGGCCTCGATCAACACCTGGAGATCGGCATAGCCCGACAGCAGGATGCGGGCGGCGTCGGGGCGCAGCTTGCGGAACACCTCCAGGAAGCGGATGCCGTCCATGCCCGGCATGCGGTAATCGGCGATGACCAAATCGTAGGCCACCGTCTGCACCTTCTCCAGGGCCTCCACCGCATTGGCGCTGACATCGACGGTAAAACGGAATTCGTGCCCGTCCAGGGGAAACTCGGGATTCGCTTCGTGGCGCATCACCGCATACAGGTCGTCCAGATGGTTGCGGTGGGAGAGCTCGCGCCAGATGGCGCTCAGTACCGCCTCGTCGTCGTCCACCACCAGCAGCTGGAAGTGTTCCTCGCCCTTTGTCTCCTCGACGGCATCGCCGAGCTTCGCCCGGCAGGCCTGCGCCAGGCGGTGGTTCTCCCGGGCCACGCGCTGGAAGGCCAGGGCCTGGGCCACTGCCCCGGCCAGTTCCACCGAATCCCAGGGCTTGCCGATGAAGCGGTAGATATGGGTCTGGTTGATGGCGTCCACCAAAACGTCCCGGTCGGCATGGCCGGACAGGAGCAGACACATGGCTTCCGGCTGAGTTTCGCGAAAGGCCTTGAGGAAGCCGACGCCGTCCATTTCCGCCATCTTGTAATCGGCGATCACCAGGTCGAAACTCATCACCTTGGCGCACTCCAGGGCCTCCTGGGGCGACGCGTAGGCCTCCACGTCGTGCCGTTCCCCTCCCGCCCAACCGGCTATCTCGCGCTTCAGCGCGGCGAGGATATTCGTTTCGTCGTCCACCAGCAGTATGCGGCTCATGTCTTCTTTTCCCTATTTCCAATCGGCCCGCGGCGCCCCATCACTCCAGGCCGCCGCCCACTCCCTCGGCTCGGACATGAGCCACCAGCGTTCTGCCTTCCAGGAGTTCGAAACCGCGCAGCTGTTCGATGACATTCTGATCCAACACGTAGTCCTTCGCCAGCAGCAAAAGCCCCTCGCCGCTGAAGAGATCCCGGGACAGCACCATGCCCGGACTCAGCTGGTTGGGGGTGAGCGTCTTCTCCACCACGGCCTTCTGCACGGCCGGCTTCCTGCTCATGATTTCGGCGAAAGCGTCCACCACCTGCGGGTCGTAGCGCTTGCCGCGCCCTTCGATGATGAATTCCAGCGCCTCGCGCTGGTTGAACGCCCGCGCGACAAGGCGGCCATAAAGCAGGTTATCGTAGTCGTTGGCCACGGCCAATATCCGTGCCCCCAGGGGAATCGCCAGGGCAGCCAGGCCGTCGGGGAACCCCTGCCCGTCGTAGCGCTCATGATGGCCCTGGATGATCTTGGCCGCCGGCCTGATCTGCTCCAGGGCCATCAGGGCCGCCGCCCCCCGGGCGGGGTGCTTCACCACTTCCGCCCGCTCCGCCGCCGTCAGGTTGGAATAGGCCTTGGTCAGGAGGTGGTCGGGGAGGCCGACCTTGCCGATATCGTGCAGCAGCGCGGCCACCAGCACATCCTGGGCTTCCGCCGCGGCCACCCCCAGCCTGCGCGCCAGCATGTGGGCCGTCTCCGCCACGCGCTTGGAATGCCCGGCCATGCTGCCTTCCCGCATCTCCACCAGGTTGGCGAACACCTGGATGGAGGTGAGGAAAGTCTTCTTCAACTGCTCGTGGGCCTCTTTCAAGGAGTCCATGGCCCGGCGCAGCTCTTCGGTGCGGGCCTTCACCCGCTCCTCCAGATGGCCGTTGAGCTCCTTCAATTCCGCGTTCTGGCGCTGGGTGAGGGCGACCAAGCGGCGCCTTTCCTCCTCGAGGAACTTCCGCTCCAGGGCCTGGCGCACGATCAGCACCACTTCGTGATCGTCCCAGGGCTTGGCGATGTAGCGGTAAATCTCGCCCCGGTTGATGGCCGCGACGGTGGATTCCATATCGGCGTAGCCGGTGAGAAGGATGCGCACCACGTCGGGCCATTGCCGCCGCACCTGTTCCAGGAATTCGGCGCCGCCCATGCCGGGCATGCGCATATCGGACACCACCAGGTCGATGGGCGTCCCTCCCTTCAGGATTTCCAAGCCGGCATCGCCGCTTTCGGCGGTGAATACCTGGTAGCCGAGGGGACGGAACAGGCGCTTGAGGGCGGACAGGATGTTGGGCTCGTCGTCAACGAAGAGCAGGCTGGAGGAGGCTTGTTCGTTCATGCTTTCCCCGCGTCCCCCTCAGCCGGGTTGACCGGCAGCCAAACCCGGAAAACCGTGCCCTTGCCCACTTCGCTTTTCACCTCGAAGCGCCCATGGTGCTTCTCGATGATGCTGTAGGAGACCGACAGCCCCAGCCCCGTCCCCTTGCCCACCGGCTTGGTGGTGTAGAACGGGTCGAAAATGCGGGGCAGATTCTCCGGCGGAATGCCGCTGCCCGTATCCTCCACCTCCACCCATACCCGCTCTCCCTCGGCGCCGGTGCGCACGGTGATGGTGCCCTTGGTCTGGATGGCGTGGGCGGCATTGACCAGCAAGTTCATGAACACCTGATTCAGTTGGAAAGGCAGGCAATAGACGCGCGGCAAATCCCCGAACTCCTTGACCACCTCGGCCTTGTACTTGAGCTCGTTCCAGACGATGTTGAGGGTGCTTTCCAGGCCCTTGTGCAGATCGGCCCACTGCCATTCTTCCTCGGCGCCGGCGTGGGAAAAATCCTTCAGGTCCTGGACGATTTTCTTCACCCGGTTGATGCCCTCCCGGGACTCCGACAGCAGGGCCAGGACATCCTGCTTGAGGAAGGCAAGATCGAGGTTCTGCTTCATTTTTCGGATTTCCTCCCGGCTGGCCTCGTCCAGGGACGCCTCGGATTTTTCGTAGGCGTCGAGGATGGTGAAGAAATCCCGCAGGTATTTCTCCAGGGTCCCGATGTTGGAATAGACGTAGCCGATGGGATTGTTGATTTCGTGGGCCACGCCGGCGGCAAGCTGGCCGATGGAAGCCATCTTCTCCGATTGCAGCAGCTGGTTGCTGGCGTGCTCCAGTTTCTTGTTGATCTCCTGCACGCGCGCGTTCACCCGCGACAGTTCGTCGATGCGCCCCTGCTGCTCGGCGTGCATGCGCATGTTCTCGATCACCACCGCCGCCAGGCTGACCAGCACGCCGCCGTAGGCAAAATCTTCCTGGCCGTAACTTTCACGGCTGCCGTTGCGGCATATGCACAAGGCGCCGATGATCCGTTCATCCAGGCGCAGCAGCCAGCACATGGCCAGGCCGCGCCCTTCCTCCACCATTCCCTGGATGCCGCACAGATCGTTGCCTTCGCCGGCCAGAAAATCCCGCCCTTCCGTCAACGCCTTGCTCAGCAGGGTTCCCTCGCAGGCTTCCCTCTGCCCCACCTTGCATTGTCCGCAACCGATGGCCGCCACCAGGCGCGGGGAGCCATCTTCCTCGATGAGTGACAGGGAGCCGCGATCGGCTTGCAGCTCCTCGACGATATGCTTCAACAGCTCGCCGTAAACCGTCTTGAGTTCATTGTCCTGGCCTAACTGATACAGGAAATTGACCCAGTTCAACGCCTCGACCTTGTCGCTTGCCATTCTCTCCTCCAACGGGCGCATCAGGGATGCCGCTCCTTGTCTTGCTCCGCCTTGCCCAATTCGTAGTGGACAAAGGCTTTCCGCACCACCTCCCGCAACTCATCGTCCTCCCAGGGCTTGGTGAGGAACTTGTAGATGGCCCCCTTGTTGACCGCCTCGGTGATGGTGCTCACTTCAGTGTAGCCGGAAAGCACGATGCGTATGATATCGGGATAAAGCACCTTGATCTTGCTCAATAGCTCGATGCCGCTCATTTCCGGCATCCGCTGGTCGGACAGCACCACCCCGATATCGCTGTTCACCGCCAGGATTTCCAGGGCTTCCCGGCCGCTGCCGGCGGTCAATATCTGGTAGCCCTCGCGGCGCAGCAAGCGGTTGAGGGCCGTGGTGATGTTGGGTTCGTCGTCCACGATGAGGAGCTTGCGGGTGGCGCCGGGCGTCTGGGCGATGTCCTGCAGGCGCTTGCTGGACTGGAGCAGGCCCAGTGCTTCCGCCGCCGGCAGCGCCCGGCTGTAGAAGAATCCCTGCATTTCATCGCAATGGATGGAACGCAGGTAAGTCATCTGGGCCTCGGTTTCCACCCCCTCGGCCACCATCCGCAAGCCCAGGCTGTGGCCGAGGGCGATCATGCCCCGGACGATGGCCGCGTTGGCCGGGTCGAAGGCGATATCCCGGACGAAGGACTGGTCGATCTTCAGCAGGTCGATGGGGAACAGCTTCAGGTAGCCCAGGGAAGAGTAGCCGGTGCCGAAGTCGTCCACGGCGAAATGCAGGCCGATATCCCGCAGGCCCCGCAGGATGTCCGCCGTTTCCTCGGCGTCCTCCATCAGGAAGGATTCGGTGAACTCCAGCTCCAGGAAGCCGGGGTTGAGATCGGTGGCCGCGAGCACCCCCCGCGCCACCTCCAGCAGGCGCCGCTGGCGCAGTTGCAGCACCGACACGTTCACCGCCATGCGCAGCTTGACGAAGCCCGCCTCGTGCCACTGCTTCGCCTGCTTGCAGGCTTCCCGCAGCACCCACTCGCCGATGGGCAGAATCAGGCCGGTCTGCTCGGCCAGGTCGATGAATTTTCCCGGCAGCAGCAGGCCCTGCCGCGGATGCTGCCAGCGCAGCAGGGCCTCCATGGCGACGATCTCGCCGTTCACCATGTCGATGCGGGGCTGGTAGTGGAGGAGCAGCTCGCCCCGCTCGATGGCGTGGTGCAGGGCGGTTTCCATGGCCGCCCGTTCCTCCAGTTCCTGGCCCTGTTCAGGGGAGTAGAAGGCGTAATTGTGGGTGTCGATCAGCTTGGCGCTGGCAAGGGCGATATCCGCGTTTTTCATCAGCACTTCCGGGAGTTCGCCATCCGTGGGATAAATCGCCACCCCGACCCGGGCCGACAGGTGAAGTTCGTAACTGTTGAGGAAAACCGGCTCGGCAACCGCCTCGAGCACCTTGCTCGCCACCACCTTGACGTGACTCTTGTCCTGCAAATCCGGCATGACGATGGCGAAGCTGTCCGCACCGACGCGGGCCACGGTATCCCCCTCCCGCAGGAGAGCCGCCAGGCGCTGGCTGATGATTTTCAGCACCTGGTCCCCGGCTTGGCGGCCGAAGCGCTCGTTGACATTGCGGAAACGGTCCAGATTGACCACCAGCAGCGCCACGAAGCACTCCAGGCGCTTGGCGTGAGCCAGGGCCTGGCCGATGCGGTCCTGCAGCAGGAACTGGTTGGGCAGGTCGGTCAGCGCGTCGTAATAGCTCAGATGGCGCACCTGCTCCTCCGCCTGCTTCCTGGCATCGACATCCCGCACCGACACCAGGAGCCGTTCCGCGCCGTTGATGGTGGCCAGGCGCATGGACACCTCCACCCAGAACAGGCTGCCGTCCTTGCGCTTCGCCCGCCACTCGAAGGTCTGGGGCTCTCCGCCGGCAACCTTGCCGATCAGCGCCAAGGCCTCCTGCTGGGTATAGGGCGGCAAGCCGGCGGAGAGGTCCTCCACGCTCAGTCGCAGCGCCTCCTCGCGGCTATAGCCGTAAAGCTCGCCGACGCGGCGGTTGACGTCGATGAAGGCGCCATTGGAAAGCTCTTGGACGAAAATGGCATCGCTGACCGAATCGAAAATGGCGCGGAAGCGCTCCTCGCTCGCCCGCAGGACCTCCTCCGCCAGCTTGCGCTCGGTGATGTCCCGGGCGATGCCCGCCGTGCCGATGATTTCGCCCTGTTCGTTGACGATGGGGGTCTTGATGGTTTCAATCCAGGATTTCCGCCCCGCGGCGTCGAGAAATTCCTCCTCCACCCGTTTGCGGCGTCCGGAACGCATCACTTCTTCGTCGTCGGCCAAGTAGGCCCGGGCCAGGTCCTGGGGCCAGAAATCCAAATCGGTCTTGCCCGGCAACTGGGATACCGGCACGCCGCAGGCCTCGGCAACGCGCTCGTTGGCGGCGATGAAGCGCCCCTCCCGGTCTTTCAGCCAGGCCATGTCGGGAATATTGTCCAGCAGCGCGCGCAGGCGCTGCATTCCCTTCAGCATCGCCTCCTCGGCCTGCACGCGGCGGGACTCGCTCTCCATGCTGTCGAGGGCGAAGGACAAATCACTGGCCATTTCCTCCAGCAGATGGGTCAGCTGCGGGTCGAAGTAATGCTCGGCGCCCGCGTAAAGCGTCAACGCGCCCGCCGGCTTGCCGCCGGCGAAGAAGGGGAACACGGCCGCCGCATGGACGCCCCGTTGCGCCAGGGCCGCCCGCCAGGGCGCGGTATGGGAATCGCTGGCGTAGTCGTTGACGACATAGCTGCGTCCCTCCCGCATGGCGGTGCCTGTCGGCCCCCGCCCCTCGGGAATCGCGGCATTGGTGGAGACGCGCAGGGAGGCCAGATAACCCTGGTCGTCCCCGCTGCTCGCCGCCACCCGAACCCAGCCGGTTGCCGGGTCCGGCAGGCCGATCCAGGCGAACTTGAAGCCGCCCCGTGCCACGGCGATGCGGCAAACCTCTCGGAACAGCTCATCCCGGTCGTGTATTCTCACGATGGCTTCGTTGCACATCGACAAGGCCGCATAGAGGTCGGCGAGGCGCCGAATCCGCAATTCCGCCTCGCGGCGCTCGCTGATGTCGCGCACGACGCCGATATGCAGCCTCGCCCCGTCCTGTTCCAGTATCCGCAGGCTGATCTCCACCGGGAACGCCCTGCCGTCCTTGCGCAGGTGGACGGTCTCAAAAATCGAGCTGTCCCCCGGCGCCTCCGCCTTGCGCCAGTCCTCCTCCAGGCGCTGCCGCTCCTTCGGAATGCGCAACGCCCGGACGTTAAGCCCCAGCATTTCCTCCCGGCTGTAGCCGTAAAGGCTTTCGGCCCGCTCGTTGACGTCGAAAACCACGCCCGCGTCATCGGTCACGAAAATGGCATCGTTGGCGTAGCGGCTGAGAAGGTCGAGGCGCCGGGTCAGCAGCCGGCGCTCCATTTCCGCCTGGATTTCCCGCAGCAGAAAACTTTCCTGCTGACGGCGCCACCAGAGCCAGACCATGGCCGCCGCCGCCGCGACGAAGACAGCCACCAGCCCCCCCGTGATCTTGGCTAGGCGGTGGATAGGCGCCAGCATCTCGCGCTGGTCGATTTTCGCCACCAAGTACCAGGGCGAATCCGGGACATGGCGCAGGGCGGCCAGCACCGGCGTCCCCCGGTAATCCCTGCCCTCCACCATCCCCTCGCGCCCCTTGACCGCCAGGACGGCCGGCAGCTCCTGCCCGGCCAAGGGAACGCGCAGCTGGAGCCCCGTCCCCTGGTAATGGCGCAACTCGTTGAGGAACAGCACGTCGTCCCCCTCCCGCTCCACCAGGAGACTCTCCGCGCTGGCGCTGGGAACGGGCCAGGACTGGACGAGGGGAAAGAGGAATCTTTTCGGATCGAGGCGCAGCTGAACGACCCCGACCAACCGCCCGCTGCGCTTCGAGCGCAGGGGAGCAAAAATCTCCAGTTCGATTTCACCTCCCGCGCCCCCCCGGTGAAAATCCACCATGACCACCTTGTCCAGGCGCATGGCGGCGATAGCCGCCCCTTCTTCCTCCTCGCCGAGGGCGAACAACGCCCCCGTCCCCATCCGGGGGCGAAGCCGGTCATCGTAGAGGGCGACCCCCGAGAAACCGTAAACATCCTTCGTGATGCGGAGGCGGGTGAAAAGGTCCCGCCGCTCGGCCTCGCTGCCCTTGAGGAGCCAATTCTCCGCCGCCTCCGCGAGAAAGGGGCTGGACTGGATGATGGCCGCATCCCCCCGCCGCTCGTCCAGCCAACTGCGAATCTGCCCCACTTTCAGGTCGGCGATGGCCGCCAATTCGTTGTATTTCGCCGCCTTCATCTCCCCCCGGTGGCGATCGAACACCAGGTAGCCGGCGGCGGCGATGGCCCCGGCCAGGAGCGCGAACGCCACGTAAGGGACATAGGCCGGGGTATTTTTCCGCTGGGAAGGCGGCAGCCCTGTATCGGCAGAGGCCGCGGGGAGGGGCGCGTTGCGCAGCAGGAGATAGAGCAGGACCCCGGTGACCGCGACGAACAGCAGCCCCTTGCCCATTTCAAGCCAGCCTCCCCAGGCCAGGGTTTCCTCCAGGGGCTGGATCAGGAAATCGGACGCCACGATCCATAGGCCGCTGACCACGGCATAAATCAGCGCCACGGTGAGGGCATAGCGGCTGCCGATGGGGTGGCCGGGCCTAGCCATGGAGCGCCCCTTGACCGGCGCGCCCGGGCTGTCGCCAAGCCAGGCGCCAACTTCGAGTTAGCCCATCACACTTCATTCGCGCGGTCGCTCTCCAATTCAGCGGCGGGTGAATCATTTTTTCGTCTTGTTGGCCGCAAGCTTTTTATTAAAAAGTTTTTCTTATTAGTATCTAAGCGTCGGGCAAACGCATCCATAGGGGTTCCCCTAATTATTGGAATAAAAATGCCCGTTCAACCCTTCCTGGCCGCCGATTTGCCGCCAAGCCGTCATAAAACCATGTCAAGCAGGCTGCTGAGGCCTCCCCTCCTTTCCCTTGCCGTTGTCCAGCGCCATTTCATGACGCAGGAAGGCTTCCCGGAGGTTTTCCCGCAATTCCTCGTCTTCCCAGGGCTTGGTGATGAACTTGTACACTTCGCCCCGGTTGATGGCCTCGGTGATGGTTTTGACTTCCGTGTAGCCGGAAAGGACCAGGCGGGTGATGGCGGGATAGAGGACCTTGACCTGGCTGAGCAGCTCGATGCCGCTCATGCCGGGCATGCGCTGATCCGTCAGGACGACGCCGATGTCCTCGGTCACCGCCAGGATTTCCAGGGCCTCCCTGGCGTCGGCGGCGCCGAAAATATGGTAGCCCTCGCCGCGCAACAATCGCTGAAGCGCCGTAATGACGTGGGGCTCGTCATCCACGATCAGCAGCTTGCGCGCGGCGCCGGCCATCTGGGCGATATCCTGCAGCCGCTTGCTGGACTGGAGCAGCGTCAGGGCCTCGGCGGGCGGCAAGGCCTGGCTGTAGAGAAAGCCCTGCATCTCGTCGCAGTGGATGGAGCGCAGGTAGTTCATCTGGGCTTCGGTCTCCACCCCCTTGGCCACCATCTTCAGCTTGAGGCTGTGGCCGAGGGCGATCATGCCCTGGACGATGGCGGCATCCGCCGGGTTGAAGGCGATATCGCGGATGAATTCCTGGTTGATCTTCAGCAGGTCGATGGGGAAAAGCTTGAGGAAGGACAGGGAGGAATGGCCGGTGCCGAAATCGTCGATGACGAAGCGCAGGCCGAAGTCCCGCAGCCGCCGCAGGGTGTCGGCCGTTTCCTCGCGGTTTTCCATGAGGAAGGTCTCGGTGAACTCCAGTTCCAGGTGGACCGGATTGAGTCCCGCCGCCCCGACCGCCGCCTGCAC
Organism: Pseudomonadota bacterium; assembly: GCA_021845865.1. Taxonomy (GTDB): domain Bacteria; phylum Pseudomonadota; class Gammaproteobacteria; order Burkholderiales; family UBA9220; genus UBA2239. Next base: position 16,069 of record JAJZVC010000039.1, read on the forward strand.
CTTCTCCACCAGGTCCCGCTGGCGGAACTGGAGGATGGACATGTTCACCGCCATGCGCAGCTTGACGAAGCCCGCATCATGCCATTCCCTGGCCTGGCGGCTGGCCTCCTGCAACACCCACTCGCCGATGGGAAGAATCAGGCCGCACTGCTCGGCAATGGGGAGGAAGCGCGCCGGCGACAGCAATCCCTCCTGCGGATGCTGCCAGCGCAGCAGGGCTTCCATGGCGACGATTTCCCCGCTCCTCAGGTCGATGTGGGGCTGGTAATGGAGCCGCAGTTCGCCCCGCTCGATGGCGTGGCGCAGGGCGTTTTCCAGGGCCAGCATCTCCTCCAGCTCGCGGCTCTGCTCCTGGGTGTAGAAGACGTAGTTGCCGCCGCCTTCGGCCTTGGCGCCGGAGAGGGCGATGTCCGCGTGCTTGACCAGAAGCTCGGCCTGCTCGCCGTGGGGCGGATAAAGGGCGATCCCCAGGCGGGCCGTGAGATTGAGTTCGTAACCGTTGACGCGCACGGGCCGCCGCACCGCCTCCAGCACCTTGCCTGCCGCCGTGACGGCCAGCTGGCTGTCGTCCAGGTCCGGCATGACGATGGCGAAATTGTCCGCGCCCAGCCGCGCAACGGTGTCGCCCTCGCGCATCAGTCCCGCCAGGCGCTTGCCGATCACCTGCAATACCTGGTCGCCGGCAAAGTGGCCGAAATGCTCGTTCACTTCCCGGAAGCGGTCCAGGTTCACCGCCATCACCGCCACGAAACGGCGGTTCCTTCTCGCCTGGGCCAGGGCCAGTTCGATATGGTCCAGCAGCATGAACTGGTTGGGCAGGTCGGTGAGGGCGTCGTAGTGGGTGAGGTGACGGATGCGCTCTTCCGCCTCCTTGCGCAGGGAAATGTCGGTGAAGATGCCGATGTAATGGCTCATCCGCCCCTGTTCGTCGCGCACCGCGCTGATCGCCATCCAGGCGGGGAAAATCTCGCCGTTCTTACGCCGGTTCCATATCTCCCCCACCCAGCGGCCGCTCAATTCGATGGCCGCCCACAGGTTCTGGTAGAAACTCCGGTCGTGCCGGTTCGAGCGCAGCAGGCTGGGCTTCTGCCCCAGGGCTTCCGCTTCGCTGTAGCCGGTAATTTCGCTGAACATGCGGTTGACGGAGATGATGCGCATGCCGCCGTCGGTCACCATGATGCCCTCGGCGCTTTCCTCGAACACCTTGGCGTCCAGCTTGAGTTTCTCCAGGGCCTCCATGCGCTCGCTGACGTCGTCGTACACCGTCACCACCTCGCCGGAAGGCAGGCGGAAGATATCGCTTTCCCGCCAGCTCACCACCCGCTCGTCCCGGTACAGGTCCGCCGCCTTGTGCTCCGCCTGGCCGCTGCGCCACACCCGGCGCAGCGCCTCCAGCAGGCCGAACTCCTCCGCCGCCGGGAAGACTTCCTGCAAGCGTTTTCCCAACAGATCGTGGCGGTCCATGCCCTCGATGCGCTCCAGGGAAGGGTTGACGTTGCGGAAAACAAAATCCTCGCCGTCGCCCCGCACCTCGTAAATCGCCACGGCGCTGTGCATGGTGTTGAAAAGCTCGTGAAAGCGGTCTTCGCTGTCCTTGAGGGCATCCTCCATGCGGACCCGGTCGGAGATGTCGGTCCGCACGCCGATCACCGACAGGGTTGTCCCATCCGCCCCGCACAGGGTGGCGAAGGAATCGCTGAACCACCTCAGGGTGGAACCGTCCTTGTGCCGGACGCGGTACATGATCTGGAGCTTGGCCTCGCAGGCCAGCATGGAGGCCATCTGGGCGCGCACGATGTCCTGGTCTTCCTCGTAGATGCACTTGAACCAGAACTGGGGATCGTCGATGAACGCCTGGGGATCATAGCCCAGCAGCCGTTCCACCGCCGGACTGATGTAGGTGGTGGCGAAACCGGGCAAGCTGGCGGTGTAAAGAATGCCCGGCACCGTTTCCACCACCGTGCGGAAACGGCTCTCGCTCTGGCGCAAGGCCGTTTCCGCCTCGAGGCGCTTCGCCTCCTGTTCCATGCTGTCCTGGGCGAAGGACAGGCTGACCGCCATTTCCTGCAGCAGGTCCACCAGCAGGGGGTCGAAAAACTGAACCTCGCCGGCATACAAGGTCATGGCTCCCACCACCCGGCCTTCCCGCGACAGGGGAAAGGCCGCCACGGCCCGCACGCCGTGACGGGGGCCCTCTGAGCGCCAGAATTCCCCCTCCGGGCAATGAAGGAAATCGTTGCAGATGGCGGGCAGGCCCTCGCGCAAGGCCTTGCCCGTGGGTCCCGGGCCATCCAGGAGATCGCTGTCGGTGACCAGGCGCAGGCCGGCCGACGCCTCCTCGCCTCCCTCGAAAAACCCCGTCTGGACCTGGCGGGGGTCGCCGTTCGCCACGCGAATGAAGGCCGCCCGAAACTTGCCCTGGCTCACCGCCAGGCGGCAAACATCCTCGAACAGCTGCTGGCGCGTGATGCGGCGCATGATGGCCTGGTTGGCCTGAAGCAGGATGGCGTACAGCCGGGCAAGCCGGGACGCCTTTTCCTGGGCCAGCTTTTTATCGGTGATGTCGCGGGAGATGCCGGTGGTGCCGACAACCCCACCCTCCCTGTCGTAGACGGGAGCCTTGACCGTTTCCAGCCACCGCCCTGCCGACAAGGCCTCCGTCCGCTTGCTCCGCCCCTCGTCCATGACGGTAAAGTCGTCGGCGCGGTAAGTCTCCGCCGCTTCGTGGGGAAACAGGTCCAGATCGGTTTTGCCGGCCACGGCGTTGGCCGGCAGGCCGAACTCCCGGGAAAAGGCTTCGTTGATGGCCACGTAGCGCCCCTCCCGGTCCTTCAGCCATGCGGGGTCGGGGATGTTCCGCAGGATAGCGGCGCGCTGATTCAGGCTGAGTTCGAGTTCCGCCTCTTTCCGCCGCAACTGGTCGGCATCGCGGCAAATCGCCTGCCTCAGGGCCCGCTCATGGCGGCGCAGCAGAACATACAGGACGACCGTTGGAACGGTAAAAAACAGCAGGGCCTTGCCTAGGTGAAAACCGGATGCCTGTTCGACTTCGAGGAGGGTCTCCGCCAGCATCCCGGACACGAAAAACCACAGGCCGGTAAAGGCCATGTAGAGCATGACCAGCCTGAGGGCGGGCCGTTTGCTGTCGGAGTCGAACCGACCGGGCATAGGGGAAGGCCTTGTGGTTTTGCGGAATTAAATCTAGTTTAGAAGAAAAGCGTTCCAAGCGTTCACGTTGATTATGATGTCGTGGCAATACCGCCGCAAGCCCGCGATTCAAAAGGGATGGCGCGGTCGGAGGACAGGCCAGCCCCTCCCGGCAACGGGCGGGAAGGCAGTCGGGCGTTCCGAAGATACGGGTCTTGCGGCTCCTCAGAAACCTGCAGAAGGAAGGAATAAATCATGAGCACAACCTGGATTCTGGTCGCCAACGCCGGAGAGGCACGCCTGTTCGCCAATCACGGCCCCAACAAGGGATTGACGCTGCTCAAGCAGCTCGATCACCCCGCCAGCCGGGAAAAAGCGTCCGAACTGGTGAGCGACCGCCCCGGCCACAACCAGGGGGCGGGAAACGGCCATGGCTCCTTCATCCCTCCTACCGACCCGAAGCAGCGGGAAGCGGAACTGTTCGCCCAGGAACTGGCAAAAGAGCTGGAACAGGGCCGCACGTCCAACAGCTTCGACCGTATCGTTCTCGCCGCGGCCCCGTCCTTCCTCGGCCTGCTTAACAGCGCGCTCAGCGGCCAAGTGAAGAATCTGGTCAGCGATACCCTGCAGAAGGACTACACCAAGGCCAGCGAGAAGGAACTGGCCGGCTATCTCGACAAGGTGGTCTGCGTCTAACGGCCTTCCGGAACGCCGCCCTCAAGAGGAAGCGGATTGGGATTCCGCTTCCTCCCTCAAGCTCCAGCGGCCAATCACTTCGTAGGCCGCCCCTTCCCGATCCAGCACTGAACGCACCAGGACGAACTCCCTCGCCGCCCATGCCGCCCCGGGCAGCCCCTCGCCTTGCGGGCGCCGCTCGGCCTTGCGCAGGAGGGTGACATGGGGAACGTAGGGCCGTTTATCGCAGGATATCCCCGCCTGCTCCAAGGCCGTTTCCAGCCCCTGCACCAACCGCCGCAGGGGGGGCGGCGTCTCCTCCGGCATGGCCCAGACGATGCGGTTATGCTTCCACCAGCCGTAACGGTTGAAATTGATGGAAAACGCTTCTTCCCGCACCGAGGCGGCGGCCCGCTCCAACCGCGGGATTTTCTCCGGCGCCACTTCCCCCAGGAAAACCAGGGTCAGGTGCACCGTCGCCAGGCGCGTGAGACGGCCGCCGCAGGCAGCCTGCAACTCGCGGCCGGCATGATGGAGCGCGCGGGCCGCCTCCTTGTCGGGCCAGAGGGCGAAAAACAGCCGTTGCGGGCGGGGAGAGGGGGGATTCGTCAGAGAGGCGCCAGCAGGCACACCGCCTCCGCCGCGATGCCCTCGCCCCGTCCGGTGAATCCCAGTTTCTCCGTGGTCGTGGCCTTGACGTTGACCGCGTCCACATCGATACCCAGGTCATCGGCGATATGCTGGCGCATGGCCGGAATATGGGGCGCCATTTTCGGCGCCTGGGCAATAAGCGTGGCGTCCAGGTTGGACACCCGCCACCCCTTCTCCTTCAGCAGGCCGTTGACGTGGCGCAACAGCTTCCGGCTGTCGATGCCCTGGTAGCGGGCATCGCTGTCGGGGAAATGGCGGCCGATGTCCCCCAGGGCCGCCGCCCCCAGCATCGCGTCGCAGATGGCGTGAAGCAGGACGTCGGCGTCGGAATGGCCGGCCAGGCCGAGGCCGTAAGGAATCTCCACCCCGCCGATAACGAGCTTGCGCTCCGGAGCGAAGGCGTGGACGTCGAAACCATGGCCGATGCGCAAGCTCATCGCTCCATCTCCAGTTCAGCGGTAAGGACCATCTTCGCCACGTCCAGGTCTTCGGCGTAGGTCACTTTGATGTTGCGGTTGTCCCCCGTCACCAGGAGGGGATGATGGCCCGCCCACTCCATGGCCTGGGATTCGTCCGTGGCCGACGCGCTTTCCGGCCGGGAGAGGGCATCCAGGAGCAAGCGGTAGCGGAACATCTGGGGGGTTTGGGCGCGCCAGAGGTCCTCCCGCGGCTCGGTGCGCTCCACCCGGCCTGAATTGTCGGCCCGTTTCAGGGTATCGGCCATGGGCACGGCCAGCAATCCGCCCACGGGGTCGCCGCCCACCTCCTGGATCAACCGGTCCAGATGCTGGCGGGCAAGGCAAGGACGGGCGGCGTCATGGACCAGCACCCAGTCGTCGTCCGCCACCGTTCCGGCCATGGCCAGGAGGCCGTTGAGCACGCTTTGGGCACGGGTATCCCCGCCACAGAACAACGCCTCCATCTTGGGGGAAAAATACTGGTCGCCGAAGTGCTCCCAGTGCTTGTCCCCCTCCGCCAGGACCACGTAGGCGCGGGCGATGCCACTGTAATCGCAGAGAGCGGAAAGCGTATGGTAAATCAGCGGCTTGCCGAAGATCGGCAAATACTGCTTGGGGATGGCGCTGCCCATCCGGGAGCCGCTGCCGGCAGCGGGCACCAGTGCGTAATAGTTAGGCATAACAGGTTCAACCGTCGACTTTGTCCTAGACTTAGGAACTCTTCAAGGGGGACAGAACACAGTTCCGATTATCGCCTCCTGCCTCGAGGGGGGCAAGGGAACGCTCCTGCCGCGGGGCGGAGGGGACCCTTGAGAAACCGGGCCAAATGTGCTTTTATGACAAGTGAAAGTGGTAAAAATGAAACGCGTGGCGCGCTGCCCGACCCACCGTTTCCTTCCGAATTCGAGAGGTATGCCATGAACCCGACCAGACCCGCCGCCGTCGCCGGCTCGTTCTACCCGGAACGGCCTGAGCAGCTGGCTGAAGCCGTTCAGTCCTTGCTGCGCAGCGCCGAAATGCACGAAACCGCCGCGCCCACGCCCCCCAAGGCCGTCATCGTTCCTCATGCCGGATATATCTATTCCGGCCCCATCGCCGCCAGCGCCTATGCCTTGATCGCGCCGTGGCGCAAACTCATCAGCCGGGTGGTCCTCCTGGGCCCTGTGCACAGGGTGCCGGTGCGGGGCTTGGCATTGCCCCAGACCGGCGGCTTCGAAACTCCCCTCGGCGTCGTGCCCCTCGACACCGAGGCCATGGTGGCCCTGGCTCGGCTGCCCCAGGTCACCCAAAGCGCCGCGGCCCATGCCTGGGAGCACTCCCTGGAGGTGCAGTTGCCCTTCCTGCAGCAGGTCTTGGACCAATTTTCCCTCGTCCCCCTGGCGGTGGGAGACGCCTCGCCGGAGGAGGTGGCCGGGGTGCTCGATTATCTCTGGGGCGGGCCGGAAACGCTGATCGTCATCAGTTCCGACCTTTCCCATTATCTCCCCTACGACACGGCGAAAAAGTTCGACGAGTCCACCGCCATGTCCATCGTCAACCTGGAGGCGCCGGTCAACCACGAACAGGCCTGCGGCGGAACCGCCATCAACGGTTTGATGCTTGCCGCTCAACGGCGGCATCTGCACCCCGAGCTGTTGGATCTGCGCAACTCCGGCGATACCGCCGGAGACCGTAACCGCGTGGTGGGCTACGGCGCCTTCGCCTTCTTCGAGGAGCCCATTCTTGCCCACTGACGACATCGGCCCACTGCTGCTCAAGCTGGCCCGCGGCGCCATCGCCCGGCAATTGGGCATGGCCGAGGAGGAGCCAAGGGAAGCCTCCCCTCGGCTCGGCGACGCCGCTGCCACCTTCGTCACCCTCACCCGCCACGGCCAGTTGCGCGGCTGCATCGGCAGCCTGGAGGCCCACCGTCCGCTGGGAGAGGACGTGGCCGCCAACGCCTTGGCCGCCGCCTTCCATGACCCCCGCTTCCCCCCCCTGGGGCAAGACGAACTGGCGGACACCCGGGTCGAGGTTTCCCTTCTCTCCCCCCTGGAACCGGTGGAATTTCGCGACGAGGCGGACGCCAGCGCCAAGCTTCGCCCCGGCATCGATGGGGTGGTCCTGGAATATGGGCACCACCGGGGCACCTTTCTTCCCCAGGTATGGGAACAGCTGCCGGAGCCGGAGCGCTTCCTGGCCCACCTCAAGGTCAAGGCGGGGCTGCCGCCGGGCTTTTGGGACGCAGGGGTAAAACTCTTCCGCTACACTGTCAAGAAGTGGAAGGAAGGCAAGGAGTAATGCCGTGAGCGAAGAAAAGCTGGAACCAGGCAACTACTACCCGGCCAAGTGGTGGCACAAGCTGGACGACGGCCGTCTTCAGTGCGACCTTTGTCCCCGGGACTGCAAACTGCACGAAGGCCAGCGCGGCGCCTGCTTCGTCCGCGGCGTTTCCGGCGGCCAGATGGTGCTCACCACTTACGGCCGCTCCTCGGGCTTCTGCATCGACCCGGTGGAGAAAAAACCCCTCAACCATTTCTACCCCGGCTCCAGCATCTTCTCCTTCGGCACCGCCGGCTGCAACCTGGCGTGCAAGTTCTGCCAGAACTGGGACATGAGCAAGTCCCGGGACATGGACCTGCTGTGCGACGACGCCTCGCCGGCGGACATCGCCGCCACGGCGAAAAAATACGGCTGCAAGAGCGTCGCCTTCACCTACAACGACCCCATCCCCTTCGCCGAGTACGCCATGGACACGGCGGACGAATGCCACAAGCTGGGCATCCAGGCCGTGGCGGTGACCAACGGCTACATGCACGACCAGGCGCGGCGTGACTTTTACGCCAAAATGGACGCCGCCAACGTGGATTTGAAAGGCTTCACCGACGACTTCTACCTCAAGCTCACCGGTTCCCACCTGCAGCCGGTGCTGGATACCCTGGTGTATTTGGCGAAGGAAACCAATGTCTGGCTGGAACTGACCACCCTGCTGATTCCCGGCAAGAACGACTCGGACGGGGAGATCGAAGCCCTGTCGAAATGGGTGCGGCAGGAACTGGGGGCGGACATACCGCTCCATTTCTCCGCCTTCCACCCCGACTACAAAATGCTGGATGTCCCGCCGACCCCGCCTTCCACCCTGGTCCGGGCGCGGGAAATCGCCCTCAAGGCCGGCCTCCATTACGTCTACACCGGCAACGTCCACAACCGGGACGGCGACACCACCTTCTGCCCCGCCTGCCACCAGCCTTTGATCGTGCGGGACTGGTACGAAATCCTCGATTACCGCCTGACCGCCGACGGCCATTGCCCCCATTGCCACGCCGCCATTGCCGGCCGCTTCGAGGCCTATGCCGGCGCTTTCGGCGCCCGGCGCATCCCGGTGGCGATCCATCGCCACCCCGTGGAGCACGCTGCGTCCTAGAAAAAAGGCTCGATCCTGGCCAGCCGCTCTTCCAGCTCCTTGCGGCCATGGCCTTCGAATTTCAGGAATTGAAAACCGCTGCGGAATTGCTGCGCCGAGGAAGACAGCACGGTATAGACGATGCGGCTGTGAACCTTGATGACCTTCGCCGCCCCCCCAGGGACCAGCGGCGGCACGGACAGCATGACGATCACCGGATTATGGAAAAACAGGTTGTCGTCGGACTTGATGCTGACCCCGCCCTTGGAAATGTCATGCACGCGGCCATAGAAAACATGGCGCCCGCCCCCCGCTTCGTTGACGATGGCGACCCGCCAGTCCACGCGATAGCGGGGATATTGCCGGTGCTCCGAGGACTGCGCTCCCCCTTGGCCCGTTCCTTTTTCCTCTCCCTTGCGGCGGCATGATTGCAGCTCCCGCTCCTTTTCCGCCAGCTGCTCCTCCAACTGCCGGATGCGCGACACCATATCCTGTTTCGCCGTCCGCGACAGTTCTGGCTCGAGCTTTTCCCCGGCGGCAGCTTCCTCGGCGGCCACCTTTTCCAGTTCGTCCTTCAAGGCTTCAATCAGCTGGTCGTTGTTCTTATTGTCGGCTTTCATTTTCCATCCCGTGGTCCGGTTTAGCCCCGTTTTATTGCGGAGTATACCCCCCGCCCCCCGCCCTCGCCAGTTGAGGCCGCGAAATGAAAATGTCTCGGCAATGGCTTATAATTGGCCATTTCCGCTGCGCCCTCCATCCCTCTCGGCACCATGCACAATCCGCTTTCCCTCCCTCGTCCAGGGCACCGCCTTCAGCTAGGGGCGCCCGCCGGTTCCGCCGACGCCC
>JAJZVC010000040.1 GCA_021845865.1 Pseudomonadota bacterium
GGGATTCAGGCCCTGCGAGGGGTGTCGCCCCTGTCGGCGCTGGGGCATATCCGCGTCGCCCTGGGGGAGAAAATGGCCCTGGGGCTGGATTTCTTTCTCGCCGGCGACATTATCCAGACCATCGTCATCCCCACCTGGGAGTCCCTCGCCATCCTGGGCGGCATCGTGGTGATCCGGACGGTGATCGCTTTCTTCCTCGGCCGCGACCTGAAGGAGTTGCGCGACTAGGACGGCGGCAGGAGCCCGGCGATAAAAAAAGCGCAGCCGAGGCTGCGCTTTTTTATGGGCGATTCCGCGGTCACTTTTCCTTGAAGTCGTCGTGGCAGGCCTTGCAGGTTTTGCCCACGGCACCGATCTGGGTCTTGATCGCCTTCAGGTCGCCGCCCTTCGCCACCTGGACCAGCTTGGCGGTTTCCTGGGCGAACTTGTCATGGGCCTGTTTAAACTTGGCGCTGTCGGTCCAGATATCCGCCTTGGCGCGGGTTTTCTCGTGGTCGCCCTTTTCCGAGCCGGCGGGGAACGAATCGATGGGCAGGGCGCTGAGGGTGGCCAGGATGCCTGCGTACTGTTCCACCTTGGCCTTGTCGAAGGGCAGCTTGTCCTGGGACATGGCGCCCAGGGGGCCGAAATAGGCCTTCACCAGGGTCATGGTGGACTGGCGGTACTTGATGGCGGCGTCGGCCTTGCTTTCCTCGGCGGCGAAGGCCTGGCTGGCCGCGCCCAGCAGGAGAGCGGCAATGGCAAGATGGGAATAACGCAACATAGGGCTTACCTCCTCATGCAAACGGTTGGAGCCCGATAAACTACCACCTTTGCCGTCCCTGTTCTACTTCCGCCATGGTCTATACTGAAACCCGTGTGTCATCTGCGGGGGCTACAGTTTGACTGCCGCGGACAACCATCCTGATGGGGAGTGCAATGCCGGATAACAATACCATTCTTCTCGCGGTTCAGACCGCCGCGGCCCGCCACGGCAACGATCCAGCCAATCTGGTGCAGATTCTGCGGGAGGTCCAGGACGCCCTGGGCCACATTCCCGAGGAGGCCGTGGACGACATCGCCCGCTTCCTGGATATCCCTCGGGTGAGGGTGGCGGGGGTGCGCGGTTTTTATCATTTTTTCCACGACCGGCCCCATGGCCGCTATGAAATCCTCTTCAGCGACAACATCATCGAGCACCTGCAGGGCAAGCCGGAACTGTTGCAGCAGATGTGCACCCGCCTGTGGGTGGAGCCGGAACGCATGTCGGAGGACGGCCTGGTGCGGGTGGGCAGCACCTCCTGCATCGGCATGAGCGACCAGGGGCCGGCGGCCCTGGTGAACGGCGTGCCGGTGACCCGCTTGAACATGGAGCGGGTGGAAACCATGGTGGAACTGGTGCAGAAGGGGGTTCCCCTCTCCCAGTGGCCGGCGGATTTCTTCCAGGTGGAGGATAACCTGCGCCGCGCCGACGTCCTCCTGGGCGAGCCCCTGGAGCGCGGGGCGGGCGTCCGCGCCGCGGTGGAGAAGGGAAGCGACGGCATCCTGGCGGAAATCGACCGTTCCGGCCTGCGGGGCCGTGGCGGAGCGGGCTTCAAGACGGCGGTGAAGTGGGACTTCTGCCGCAAGGCGGTGGATACCGGCGAGGAGTGCAGCATCGTCGGTCCCAAGGTGTGCGACAACACCGCCGCCACCGTGCGCTACGTGGTGTGCAACGCCGACGAGGGGGAGCCCGGCACCTTCAAGGACCGGGTACTGCTCAACAGCCATGCCGACCTGGTGTTCGAGGGCATGACCGTGGCGGCCAGGGTCATCGGCGCCAGGCAGGGCTTCCTCTACCTGCGGGGCGAGTACCGCTACCTCTTCGACAAGCTCAACGGTATCCTCGCCCAGCGCCGCCGTGATGGCCTCTTGGGGGAGAACATCCTCGGTTCCGGCTTCAGCTTCGATATCGTCATCCACCTTGGCGCCGGGGCCTACATCTGCGGCGAGGAGTCGGCCCTGATCGAGTCCCTGGAGGGCAAGCGGGGCACCCCACGCAACCGCCCGCCCTTCCCCGTCACCCACGGCTACCTGGGCAAGCCCACGGTGGTCAACAACGTGGAAACCTACGCCTTGGCGGCGAAAATCGCCGCCAAGGGCGGGGAATGGTTCGCCGCCATTGGCACGGCGCAGTCCACGGGCACCAAGCTCCTGTCCATTTCCGGTGACTGCGAGCGGCCAGGGGTCTATGAGTATCCCTTTGGCGTCACCGTGCGCCAGGTGCTGGCCGACTGCGGTGCCCAGGATGCCCGGGCGGTGCAGGTGGGCGGCCCCTCCGGCACCATCATCGGCGAGGGGGAATTCGACCGCAGGCTGGCCTTCGAGGACCTGGCCACCGGCGGTTCCTTCATGGTGTTCAACCGGGAGCGGGATATCTTCGAGGCGGCGCGCAATTTCTCATCCTTTTTCGCCCACGAGAGCTGCGGCTTCTGCACCCCCTGCCGGGTGGGCTCCACCCTGCTGAAGAAGGGCATGGACAAGATCGCTTCCGGCCACGGCACCTGCGCCGACGTGGAGGAGTTGAAGCGCATCGGCCAGCTTACCCGCGCCATGAGCCACTGCGGCCTGGGGCAGACGGCGGCCAACCCGGTTTTGCAGACCCTGGACAAATTCTGGGGGGACTACGAAAAACGCCTGATTTCCAAGGAATTCGAGCCCAGCTTCGACCTGGACAAGGCCCTGGCGGTGGCGCGGCGCATCACTGGCCGGGACGACGCCTGGGCCCACGTGAGCGCGGACTGAGGAGACGCAATGAGCGACAACACCATCAACATCGACGGCCAGACCGTTCCCTTCCTGCCCGGCCAGACCATCATGGAAGCGGCCATGGCGGCGGAAGTGTACATTCCCCACCTGTGCCACAATCCCGAGTTCACCCCTCACGGCAGCTGCAAGCTGTGCACCGTCAGCGTCAACGGCCGCAGCGCCGCCGCCTGCACCATGCCCGCCGCGGCGGGGCAGCAGATTCTCAACAACACCGAGGAACTTAACGCCAACCGCCGCGCCCTGGTGCAGATGCTGTTCGTCGAGGGCAACCATTTCTGCCCCTTCTGCGAAAAGAGCGGAAACTGCCAGCTCCAGGCCCTCGGCTACTACCTGGGGATGATGGACCCCCACTACAACCACTTCTACCCGGCGCGAGCCGTGGACGGTTCCCATCCCGACGTCCTTCTCGACCTCAACCGCTGCATCATGTGCGAGCTGTGCGTGCGGGCCAGCCGGGACGTGGACGGCAAGAACGTCTTCGGCCTCACCGGGCGCGGCATCCATACCCACATCACGGTCAATTCCCCCTCGGGCCGCCTGGGGGACACCAACCTGGCGGTCAGCGACAAGGCGGCGGAGGTGTGCCCCGTGGGCGCCATCATCAAGAAGCGCCACGGCTTCGCGGTGCCCATCGGCGAGCGCCTTTACGACCACAAGACCATCCGCGAAGTGCAGACGGAGGCCCACAAATGAGCGAACAGAAGAAAATCCGCGTCGCCACCTGTTCCCTGGCGGGCTGCTTCGGCTGCCACATGTCCTTCCTCGATATCGACGAGCGCTTGCTGCAACTGCTGGAGCATATCGAATTCGACCGCACCCCACTCACCGACATCAAGCACTGCGGCCCCTGCGACGTGGGCATCATCGAGGGGGGCGTATGCAACTCCGAGAACGTCCATGTGCTGAAGGAGTTCCGCAAGAACTGCAAGGTGCTGGTGGCCATCGGCGCCTGCGCCGTCAACGGCGGCATCCCGGCGGTGCGCAACAACATCGACCTGTGGGAGTGCTTCCAGGAGGTGTACCACTACGGCATCGGCCTCAAGAACGGCCAGATACCCAACGACCCGGAGCTGCCCCTGCCCTTCGACCAGGTCCACCCCATCTACGAGGTGGTGAAGGTGGATTACTTCCTCCCCGGCTGCCCGCCGCCGGCGGACGCCATCTGGAAATTCCTCACCGACCTGCTGGCGGGCAAGACCCCCAAGCTGGAATACGAAACGCTGCACTACGATTGAAATCAGGGTAAACGAACATGAGCTTTGAACTGGAAACCGCCAAGGAACCCGAAAAACTCAAGCGCGTGGTGATCGAGCCGGTGAGCCGGGTCGAGGGCCACGGCAAGGTCACCATCCTTCTCGACGACGAGAACCGGGTCCACCAGGTGCGGCTGCACATCGTCGAATTCCGCGGCTTCGAGCGCTTCATCCAGGGCCGTCCCTACTGGGAGGCGCCGGTGATGGTGCAGCGCCTGTGCGGCATCTGCCCCGTGTCCCACCACTTGGCCGCCGCCAAGGCCATCGACGTCCTGGTGGGGGCCAAGCATCTCACCCCCGCGGCGGAGAAGCTGCGGCGCCTGATGCACTACGGCCAGATTTTGCAATCCCACGCCCTGCACTTCTTCCACCTGGCTTCCCCGGACCTGCTGTTCGGCTTCGACAGCGACATCGCCAAGCGCAACATCGTCGCGGTGGCGGCGGCGTACCCGGAAATCGCCAAGCAGGGCGTGCTGCTGCGCAAGTTCGGCCAGGAGGTCATCCGCCTCACCGCCGGCAAGCGGGTCCACGGCACCGGCGCCATTCCCGGCGGCATGAACAAGAATCTGTCCAAGGAAGAGCGGGCGGAACTGCTCAAGGATATTTACCACATGGTGGCCTGGAGCCGGGACGCCGTCCATTTGGCGAAGAAGCTCTACGTCGAGGACCTGGAGCGCAACAGCCAGTTCGGCTACTTCCGCTCCAGCACCATGGGCCTCATCCGCGCCGACGGCGCCCTGGACCTCTACCACGGCGGCCTGCGGGCCAAGGACGCCATGGGCCAGCCCATCTTCGACCACGTGGACTACAGCGGCTACAACGACGTCATCAACGAGGAAGTGAAGAGTTGGTCCTACATGAAGTTCCCCTTCTTCACCGCCAAGGGCACCGAAGAGGGCTGGTACAAGGTGGGCCCCCTGGCCCGGGTCAACAATTGCGATTTCATTCCCACCCCCCTGGCCGAGGCGGAGCGCCACGACTTCGTCGCCTACGGGAGCGGCTTTCCCATCCACTCGCCCCTGGCCTACCACTGGGCGCGGATGATCGAAATGCTCCACGCCGCCGAGGTCATCAAGGACCTGCTCCACGACGACGACATCTCCGGCAGCGATCTGGTGACTCAGGGCGAGCGCGCCTTGGAGGGCGTGGGCGTCATCGAGGCGCCTCGCGGCACCCTGTTCCACCACTACCGGGTGGACGAGAACGACCAGATCACCATGGCCAACCTGATCGTCTCCACCACCAGCAACAACCACGCCATGAACGAGGCCGTGCGCCAAGTGGCCAAGCAGTACCTGGATGGCCACACCGTCACCGAGCCCCTGCTCAACCACATCGAGGTGGTGATTCGCGCCTTCGATCCTTGCCTGTCCTGCGCGACCCATGCCTTGGGGAAGATGCCGCTGATGGTGGAGATTTTGGATGCCGAGGGGGGGGCCCTGGATCGGGTTTATAAGGATGGGTCGGGAGACGTGGGGTGTGGAGCCTAATTTACGTTAGCCGCCACTAAGAAGAGCATGGTTAGCAAGGTCCAAGAGCGCATATATGCCGAAACCGCGATAAAGCTACTTGAAGTCGACTGGCAACTTATTGATATCCCAGAACCGTTGGATTTTGAGGTTCGATCACATGGCAACACGTTTGGCTTGGAGATTCGTCAAGTTTTTGCCGACACAGAGCAAGACTTTGGTTCTCCAGCGAAGCGACAAGAGTCCCGAAATAGTCGAGTAGTTGTGGACTTAGCAAAGCGCTACTACGCAATCGGAGGGAAACCGATATCCGCCAAGTTCCTGGGGCCAGTTCTATCTATAAAGCCGGATTCTTTTGCAGAAGCACTGGCTGCTACTGCGCCAAGCTATCCTGGAGAAGGCAAAGTAGAGCAATTCCAAGGCGTAAAAGTCTTCATGAACCCACTCCCACTTGACTGGGGCAGCTATTCGCGGTGGGTCTGCGTCGACGACAGGGTTGGTTGGCTCAAACAGCCAACCGACGCAGAGCTTCAGGAGGCAGTAGATCGCAAGCACGGCAACTTGCCGCTGTACAAGCAGAAGTACGAGGACATTGATCTCCTGCTAGTCGCCGATAGATCATTCAACTCTGGAAAGTTGTACGGCGTCGAGAACCTGTGCGTCTGCAATCCTGGGTTCCGCACGGTCTACTTCCTGTCTTACCCGGAATCCATCCAATGTATCGGCTAACCCTTCCATCGAGAGGACGCCGCCCGGCAAGGCGGGTGCCGTCGCCTGTGCGGTTTGGGAGTTTGCGCTGTACTTGGTGTTTGGTGAGGGCAAAAGGCCCGTGTTTGGTCTTAGCGCAAGTAGGGTGCAATAAGCGCAGCGCATTGCACCGCAACACATGCTATGATCAACCTATCCATCGCACTGTTAGGCGTACTGCTATGAGCACGATTTCGGCCAATGAGTTGAAAACCCGAGGGGTGTCCATCCTGGAGGCCGAGCTGGAGAACCAGCCGGAGGTAACGATTTCCGTGCGCGGCAAGAAGCGCTTTGTGGTTATGGATGTAGCCCATTACGAATACCTGCGGGAGTGCGAGTTGGAAGCCGCGTTGGCCCAGGCCAAGGCGGATGTGGCGGAGGGCCGGGCCGTGAGCGAGAGCGTGGAGGAGCATATCCGTCGGGTGACCGGCGATGCCGTTTAGGTTGATCTTCCCCGAGAGCTACAACAAGCGGGCTGCACGCTTTCTCAAGCGCCATCCTGAGGCGGTCACGCAGTATGAAAAGACCCTCAAGCTGCTGGAACTCAACCCCCATCATCCCTCTTTGCGCCTGCACGCCCTGTCGGGGAAATTGGCGGGACTGCATTCCGTTTCCATCAATATGACCTACCGCATTACCCTGGAGCTTATCGTCACCGAATCGGAAATCATCCTGGTGAATGTGGGCGACCACGAAGCCGTTTATTGAAGGGGAATTTCATGCGTCATGCCTGTCTTGTCGTTGTGTTCCTTGGTTTTGCCGGCGCCGTCCAGGCCGCCGACGGCGAACTCACCAGCACCCTCAAGGACCAGAAGCAGGTGGCGGTGACGATTTACAACCAGGACCTGGCGCTGGTGAAGGATACCCGCCTGGTTTCCCTGGCCCGGGGCGACAACCGGCTGGCGTGGCGGGACGTGTCGGCGCGCATCCGGCCCGAGACGGCGCTGCTGCGCAATCTGTCGGACCCCAAGGGGTTCTACCTGGTGGAGCAGAACTTCGACTTCGACCTCCTCACCCCACAGACCCTGCTGGATAAGTACGTGGGGCGCAAGGTGCGGGTGATCAAGACCAATCCGGCCACGGGGGCGGAGACGGTGGAGGAGGCGACGGTGCTGTCGGCCAATGGCGGCGTGGTGCTGCAGTTCCCGGACCGCATCGAGTCCCATCCGCCGGGGCGCCTGGTTTTCCAGGCGGTGCCGGAGAATTTGCGGGACCGGCCGACCCTGGTGGTGAGCCTGCACGCCCCCGACGGCGGCGGAGAGGAGCTGGAGCTGTCCTACCTCACCGGCGGCCTGAGCTGGAAGGCGGACTATGTGGCGGAACTCGGCGCCAAGGACGATAGGCTGGACCTCAACGGCTGGGTGACGCTGACCAACCAGAGCGGCACCGCCTACCGCAACGCCAAGCTGCAACTGGTGGCGGGGGACGTGAACCGGGTGCGGGAGGAGGTGAGCTATGCCATGGACGGGCGCATTCCCATGCCGGCCATGGCCCCCGCGCCGCGCATGAAGGAGGAGGGGCTGTTCGAGTACCACCTTTATACCCTGGAGCGGCCCACCACCCTGGCGGAGAACCAGACCAAGCAGGTGGCCTTGCTGTCGGCCGCGCGGATCCCAGTAAGGAGGGAGTTCCTCCTGCGGGGGGCGGATTACTACTACCGCAGCAGCGCCGGGGACATCGGCCAGAAGCTGAAGGTGGGGGTGTTCGTGGAGTTCGACAACGACGGCCACGGTCTCGGGGTGCCTCTGCCCAAGGGCATCGTGCGGGTGTACAAGAAGGATTCCGCCGGCAACGCCCAGTTCGTGGGCGAGGACCGCATCGACCACACGCCGAAGAACGAGAAGGTGCGCCTCAAGCTGGGCGAGGCCTTCGACGTGACGGCGGACAAGAAGCAGACCGATTTCCAGAAGCTTTCCGGCACCAGTCGCTACAACTACGTCTTCGAGGAAGCCTTCCAGGTGGTGTTGAAGAACGCCAAGGACGAGGCGGTGACGGTGAAGGTGCTGGAGCCGATTCCCGGGGACTGGGAAATGCTCTCGGAGAGCCAGCCCCACGCCAAGGAGGCGGCCAATGCCGCCGCCTGGAAGGTCGCCGTGCCGGCCAACGGCAAGGCGACCCTCGCCTATCGGGTGCGGGTGAAGTACTGATCAGGCTTCGACGGCGTATTCCGCCATCAGCGCGTGGCTGGCGCCGGGGGCCACGGTGACCGCGTCGTCCAGGGCGTTTGCCGTTTCCACGCAGAGCATGCGGCGGTAGCCGTCGTCGCCCATGTCGCCGAATTTCGCCCCCTTTTCCGCCCAGGGGTTCCACACCACCGTCGAGCGGCTGCCGCTCTTGGCGATGCGGATGCGGCGCTTCAGGCCGGTATCGTGGATGACGGTGGTGGCGGTGGTGCCGAGATAAACCCGGTCCACTTCGCCGGCGATGGTCACCGCCCCGTCCTGAATCTTGCGGCTGCCGCCGTCCACCTTGTCGAGGAAGGGACAGCCTTCCAGGCCGCTCACCGACACGCCCGCGATGTCGCCGACGTGGAAGTAGGTGTGCAGGGCCTCGCTGAGGGTGAGGGGCTGGTCGCCCAGGTTGCGGGTGGTCAGCTCGATGCGCAGGGCAGCGCCGACGGTGACGGCAAGGGTGAGTTCGGCGCGGTGGGGCCACCAGCCGGCGGTTTCCTGGTCCTGCCGCAGTTTCAGGGCGAGGCGGGTGGCGCCGTCGGCCAACTGCTCGCTGGATACCACTTCCCAAGGCTTGTTGCGGGCGAAGCCGTGGGCGGGAAAGCCGCTCTCCGTGGCGTGGGGGCCGAACCAGGGCCAGCACACGGGCACGCCGCCCCGCAGGGATTTGCCGGCCGCGTACTTGGCCCGGGGGCTGAGCCACACCACCGCTTCCTGGCCCTGGGGGGCCCAGGTGAGGATTTGCCCCCCCTCCAGGGCGATGGAGGCCGAGCCGAGGGCGTTGTCGATTTCCGCCAGGGTGGGGCCGTCGCCGGCGCGGGTGAAGCGCAGGGTCCCAGCCAGGGCGTGGCGGCTGTTGAGCATGTCGAGGTCGAGTGTCATGGGAGGTTTTCTTTCTTTCGGGGTTAGTTTTCCTGACGGAAGATGTCCACGATCTCTTCCTCGAATTCGGTCAGGCCGTCGAGGCCCAGGCCGAGTTCCTGCAGGACCTGGTCGCGCATTTCGTACCACTGGGTTTCGGCCAGGCCGGAAATCTTGTGGTAGAGGTGGCGCGCCATCTGCAGGATGGACACCAGGGTGAGGGCGGAATGGTCCACGTGGAGGCGGTCATGGTGGAAACGCACCGCCTGGCAGACGAAATCCGGCAGGTTCCAGTGGCGGGCCACCAGGAACCCCACCACGGTGTGGTCGGTGTTGAAGCGGCGGTCCTCTTCGCGGAAATCGGGCCAATTGTTGCCCTCGCCGAGGCGGAAGGCCTTGCAGTAGCCGGGGAAGCGCTGCATCAGGATGGGGACGCCGCATTCATGGAACAGGCCCGCCATGTAGGCCTGGTCCGGCGAGATATTGCAGGCGGAAATGACCTTGCCGGCGATGATGGAGGAGAGGGCGGCGATGTCGCCGGAACGCTCCCAGAACTTCTCGTACACCGCTTCCTGCCCGCCGATGGCCTGACGCAGGGCGATGCCCTTGACGATGTTCACCACCTGGTTGATGCCCAGCACCACCAGGGCCTTGCTGATGTTGTCGACAGGGCGGGAGAGGCCGTAGAAGGGCGAATTCACCACCTTGAATACCACGGCGCAGAGCCCCGTGTCCTGGCCGATGAGCTTGGCGATGGCATTGGTGTTGTTGCCGGCGCTGTTGAGCAGTTTTTCGATCTCCGCCAGGATGCTCGGCCGCGGCGGAATCTGGATACCGTTCTTGAGGAGTTCGTCGAACTGTTTCTGTTCCTCGGGGGAAAGTTGCTTGGCGCTCATGGGATGGCTTTCGGCTGAATCGGTTCAGCCGAAATTATAATGCTTGCGCAGGGGGCGGCGCACTTCCCAGGTGCAGGACAGCCCGGCGGGAAAGGTCGCCAGGTCCCCGGCGCGGATTTCCACCGGTTCTCCGCCGTCGGGAGTGACGACGACCTCGCCTTCCAGCAGGTAACAGGTTTCGGCGCAGTCGTAGGTCCAGGGGAAGGTGGAAACCTCCTTGCTCCACACGGGCCAGCCCGCGATTCCCAATTGATCCAGTCTCTCGGGGCTAGGCTTGCGTTCCAGACGAATGGCGCCCATGTCAGAATTCCGCGTTCTGGTTGAAATAGCGGAAGGAATCCTTCAGCCGGGTCCGCGCCGCCTCGCCGAGGTCGATGAATTCGATGCCGCACTGGATCTTGTCGCCGGCGGGACGCTGCCACTTGATGCGTCCCTTGACGGTGAGCGGAGTTTGGGACTGGTAGCTTTCCAGGTCGCCGTAGGGCAGCTGAATGGCGAGGCTGGCTTCTTGTTTTTCATCCAGGGGGGCGCTGAGGGTGAGGCGGATGCCCGACAGGCTGAAATCGCCGCTGATGCCCTCCAGGACCTGGCTGCCCTGGGTGACGCTGGCCAGCAGGCTATTGTGGCTGCGGGGATGGCGGCGTTTCTCGTGGGTGGCGGGTTCGATGACGGTGCGGTGGTCGAAGGTGAAGCCCGCCATCAGGTTGTTGAGCCGTTCGGTGACGTTGTACAGGTCGTTGCCGATGGTGGCGGTGGTTTCCACCTTGGAGGCGTTTTCCTTCAGGGTTTCGAACAGACTGTGGAGCGTGCCCTGCAGGCGGGTGAACTGGCCGAGCTGGGCGCTGCTGGCCTCGGTGATGTGGCGGGTGGCCTCGGCGGTGTGGGTCACCTCCTGCACCATGGCCTCGATGACCGTGGCGGTTTCCCCCGCGACCTGCTGGTTGTCGTGAACTTTTTCCACCACGGCGCTCATGGCCTGGCTGACCTGCTGCACCTTGCCGGTCAGCTGGTTGATGATTTCGGACACCTCGGCGGCGGAGGAGGTGGTGCGCTCCGCCAGCTTGCGCACCTCGTCGGCCACGACGGCGAAGCCCCGTCCCTGTTCGCCGGCCCGTGCCGCCTCGATGGCGGCGTTGAGGGCCAGCAGGTTGGTCTGGCCGGCGATGGTCATGATGGCGTCGATGATCTGGTGGATATGTTCCGCCTGCTGCTCCAGTTCCAGGATTTCCCCCGAGGCCCGGTTCGCCTCCTGGGCGGTGATTTCCATTTCGGCGATGGTGCGTTGCACCGTCTGGATGCCTTCCCGGGCCTTGCCCTCGGTGGCGCGGGAGCGTTCGGCGGCGGAATGGGCCAGTTCCTGGACGGAGGCGGATACCCGGTGCAGTTCCGTGGTCGCCTCGGTGACCTCCGCCGAGCGGCTTTCCTCCTGATGGCTTACCTCGGCGATTTCGTTGGAAATCTTGGCGATCTGGTAGGCGGACTGCCCCATGCGCTTACCGCTGTCGTCGATCTCGTGCATGATGCGGTTGAGCTGGGCGAGCACGTCGTTGAAGCTGTGCTCCAATTCGCCGATTTCGTCCCGGGAGGTGTTTTCCACGCCCTTGGTGAGGTCGCCGTTCTCCACCGCCTTGAGGGCGCTGCACAGGTTGCGGATGGGACGCACGAAGAGGGTGGCGACGAAGCCGATGAGGAAAAACTGGAGGGCGAATTCGATGCCCGATTCCCAGAAGGAATTGAAAATGTAGGCGCTGTGATTGGCCTGCAGCTCGGCGATGACCTGGGGAGGCACGCCGTGGCGGGCGGCGATGTCGGTCATCTTCCCCAATTCGTGGGAGGCGAGGATGCGGTTGTAGATGGTGGTGACCATGGTCACCAGGAAGAAGCCGAGCTGGAGTTTCCAGCGGATGCTGAGGGAAAGGAACCAGTTGCGCATGGTGGACCCGCAAAAATGGAGGACTACTTGTTTTTGACTTGCTTATAGTAATTGATCAGGCCGTTGGTGGAGCTGTCGTGGGCGGAGATTTTTTTCGTTCCCCCCAGCTCGGGCAGAATGGCCTTGGCCAGCTGCTTGCCCAGTTCCACGCCCCACTGGTCGAAGGAATTGACGTTCCACACCACGCCCTGGACGAAGACCTTGTGCTCGTAGAGGGCGATGAGCTTGCCCAGGGTTCTCGGGTCCAGTTTCTGGAACATGAGGGAGTTGGTGGGTTTGTTGCCCTCGAACACCTTGTGGGGCAGCAATTCCTTGAGGGCCTTGCCCTTGAGGCCGGCGGCCCGCAACTCGGCTTCCGCCTCGGCGGCGGTCTTGCCCCGCATCAGCGCCTCGGTCTGGGCGAAGAAATTGGACAGCAGGATGGGGTGGTGCTCGCCGAGGGGGTTCTGGCTTTGGACGGGGGCCAGGAAGTCGGCGGGAACCAGCTTGGTGCCCTGATGGATGAGCTGGTAGAAGGCGTGCTGGCCGTTGGTGCCGGGTTCGCCCCAGATCACCGGGCCGGTGGTGTAGTCCACCGCCTTGCCATCGCGGCCCACCCGCTTGCCGTTGGATTCCATGTCCAGCTGCTGCAGGTAGGCAGGGAAGCGGTGCAGGTACTGGTCGTAGGGCAGCACGGCGTGGGAGGCGGCGCCGAAGAAGTTGTTGTACCAGACGCCCAGCAGGCCCATGAGCACCGGCAGGTTCTTGCCCAAGGGGGTCTTGCGGAAGTGCCGGTCCATTTCATGGCCGCCCTCCAGCATGGCCTCGAAGTGGTCCATGCCGAGGTAGAGGGCGATGGGCAGGCCGATGGCTGACCACAGGGAATAGCGGCCGCCGACCCAGTCCCAGAATTCGAACATGTGGGCGGTGTCGATGCCGAACTTGGACACTTCCCTGGCGTTGGTGGAGACGGCGACGAAGTGCTTGGCCACGGCGCTATCCTTTTTCGCCGCCTGGAGGAACCATTGCCGCGCCGATTGGGCGTTGGTCATGGTCTCCTGGGTGGTGAAGGTCTTGGAGGCGACGACGAAGAGGGTGGTTTCCGGCTTGATGTCCTTCAGCACCTCGGCCAGGTGGGTGCCGTCCACGTTGGACACGAAGTGGGCGCGGAGACCGGGAACGGCGTAGGGTTTCAGCGCCTCGCAGGCCATCACCGGCCCCAGGTCGGAACCGCCGATGCCGATGTTGACGATGTCGGTGATTTTCCTGCCCGTATAGCCCTTCCACTTGCCGCTGTGGACTTGCTCCACGAAGGCGCGCATCTGGGCCAGAACCCGGCGCACGTCGGGCATCACGTCGCGGCCGTCCACCTTCACCGCCTGCTTGGAGCGGTTGCGCAGCGCCGTGTGGAGCACGGCCCGGCCCTCGGTGAAGTTGATCGCCTCGCCGGAAAACATGCGCTCGACCCACTCCTGGAGCTTCACTTCTTCCGCCAGGGCGAGGAGGAGGGTCATGGTCTTCGCGGTTACCCGGTTTTTCGAATAATCCAGCAGCAGATCGCCGCAGCGGGCGGAGAAGCGTTCGAAGCGCTGCGGATCGTCGCGGAACAGGTCCCGCAGGTGCTGCGGGGCGATTTCCTCGTGGTGTTTCCGGAGGGCCTTCCAGGCCGGGGTGCGTGTCAGTGTGGACATGGCTGCCGAGTAATTATTGGTTGTCGGTCGAAAGGAGGACGGTTATCTCCGCTGGAGCACGATGGCGGCCAGGGGCGGCAGGGTCACCACCAGGGAATGGGGCTGGCACATCCAGCCCAGTTCCTCGCTTTCCAGGCCCTCGCCGTTGCCTAGGTTGCTGCCGCCGTAGTGGCTGGAGTCGCTGTTGAAAACCTCCCGGTAGTGACCGCCCTGGGGAACGCCGATGCGGTAGCCGCTGCGGGGGACGGGGGTGAAGTTGAGGGCGACGACGACGAAGGAGCCATCCTTGCCCCAGCGCAGGTAGCTGATGATGGACTGGTCGGCGTCGTGGCAGTCGATCCAGTTGAAGCCTTCCACCTGGAAGTCCTGGCTGTGGAGGGCGGGCAACTGGCGGTAGAGGTGGTTGAGGTCGCGCGCCAGGCGCTTCACGCCCTGGTGCTGTTCACGCTCCAGCAGCCACCAGTCCAGTTCGCCGCCGACGTTCCATTCCCGCCCCTGGGCGATTTCGTTGCCCATGAAGTTGAGCTTCTTGCCCGGGTGGGTCATCTGGTAGGACAGCAGCAGGCGCAGGTTGGCGAATTTCTGCCAGCCGTCGCCAGGCATCTTGTCCAGCAGGGAGCGCTTGCCATGGACCACCTCGTCGTGGGAGAAGGGCAGGACGAAGTTCTCGGTGTAGGCGTAGAGCTGGCCGAAGGTGAGCTGGTTGTGGTGGAAGCGGCGGTGGATGGGTTCGTGCTCCATGTAGGACAGGGTGTCGTTCATCCAGCCCATGTTCCACTTCATGGAGAAGCCCAGGCCGCCCACGTAGGCGGGGCGGGACACCATGGGCCAAGCGGTGGACTCCTCGGCGAAGGTCAGGGCGCCGGGGAATTCCTCGTGGACCATGACGTTTAGGCTGCGCAGGAACTCGATGGCGTCGATGTTCTCCCGCCCGCCGTACTTGTTGGGAATCCACTCGCCGTTCTTGCGGGAGTAGTCCAGGTAGAGCATGGAGGCCACGGCGTCCACCCGCAGGCCGTCGATGTGGAACTCGGCCAGCCAGTAGTGGGCGCTGGCGAGGAGGAAGGTCTGCACCTCGTGGCGGCCGTAGTTGAAGATGTGGGTGCCCCAGTCCTGGTGGAAGCCCAGGCGCGGGTCCTCGTGCTCATACAGGGCGGTGCCGTCGAAGCGGGCCAGGGCCCAGGAGTCGGTGGGGAAGTGGGCCGGCACCCAGTCCAGGATGACGCCGACTCCCGCCCGGTGGCAGGCATCGACGAAGACCTTGAAGTCCTCCGGGGAGCCGTAGCGGGAGGTGGGGGCGAAGTAGCCGGTGGCCTGGTAGCCCCAGGATTCGTCCAGGGGGTGCTCGGAGATGGGCATCAGCTCGATGTGGGTGTAGCCCATTTCCTGGATGTAGGGCACCAGGGTGTCGGCCAGTTCCCGGTAGCTGTGGAAGCTGCCGTCGGGCTTGCGCTGCCAGGAGCCGAAGTGGAGTTCGTAGATGTTGATGGGGCCGTGCTGCCAGTCGAAGCGGGCACGCTCCTCCAACCAGGCGCCGTCCTGCCAGCAGTAGGGAGAGTCGGCGGCCACCCGGGCGGCGGTGCCGGGGCGCAGCTCGTACGCGCGGGCGTAGGGATCGGTCTTGACGAAGACGTGACCGGTGTCCCGGTTGCGCAGTTCGAACTTGTACAGGTCCCCAGCTTGCAGGCCGGGGACGAACAGCTCCCACATGCCGCTGGCCCCCCGGGCGCGCATGGGATGGCGGCGGCCGTCCCAGCCGTTGAAATTGCCCACCACCGACACCCGCTCGGCGTTGGGGGCCCAGACGGCGAAGAATACCCCCTCGACGCCTTCCCATGTCATGCGGCGGGCGCCGATGTGGCGGTAGGCCTGGAGGAGGCGGCCCTGGTTGAAGAGAAACAGGTCCTCCTCGCCGATTACCGGGGAAAAAGTGTAGGGGTCCACGGTTTCCCAGGCATGGCCGTTTTCCTCGATGCGCAGGCGGCAGGGCCGTCCGGGAGGCGAGGCGTTCTCGCCCCGCCACAGGAACAGGCCCTGCTTGCCCTGAAGCTCGGTCCAGCCGTCGGGAGTCTGCAGCCACATCCGGCTGGCGTGGGGATGGTAGGCGCGAAAGACGGGGACGCCGAATTCCTGATGCAGCCCGAGGTAGGCGAAGGGATCATGGAGCCGCCCCTCGATCAATGCGGCATGATGCGGATTGACTTTGCCTGGGGTGTCGTGTTTCATATCCTCGTCATCCTTGGGGTGTAGAGTTGTGATGGCTGCCGTCCCGCGTCGGGCGGGGCTTTTGCGATACCCATATTAGCAGATAATGTTGCTGCGCATATTGTTGCCGAATTGGCTAGACTTAAGAAAAGTGTTCCTGGAACACGTGACAATTTTTCGGGATTAGGAGGCCCCTTGCATAAACAGCGCGATTTTCCCCGTTTCGTCAGCCTGCTCACCAAGAACACCGTCGCCCTCATTCTTGCCGGCGGACGGGGCAGCCGCCTGAAACAGATGACCGACTGGCGGGCCAAGCCCGCCGTCCCCTTCGGCGGCAAATTCCGCATCATCGATTTCCCCCTCTCCAACTGCATCAACTCGGGCATCCGCCGGGTCGGCGTGGTCACCCAGTACAAGGCCCACAGCCTGATCAAGCATATCCAGCGCGGCTGGGGTTTCCTGCGGGGGGACTTCAACGAGTTCGTGGAACTGCTCCCCGCCCAGCAGCGGGTGGCCGAGGACAAGTGGTACGCAGGCACCGCCGACGCGGTATTCCAGAATCTGGACATCCTGCGCTTCTACGACCCGGAATACGTCCTGATCCTGGCCGGCGACCACGTGTACAAGATGGACTACGGCGAGATGCTGGCTTACCACGCCGCCAATTCCGCCGACATGACCGTGGCTTGCCTCGACGTCCCCATCGAGGAGGCCCATGCCTTCGGCGTGATGTCGATCAACGATGAAGGACGCGTTACCTCCTTCCAGGAGAAGCCCAAGAATGCCGAGCCCATGCCGGGCTCCACCGACCGGGTGCTGGCGAGCATGGGTATTTACGTCTTCAACGCCGCTTTCCTCTACGAGCAGCTGGTGCGGGACGCGGACGATCCCAAATCGGGCCATGACTTCGGCCATGACCTGATTCCCTACTTGATTTCCAAGTACCGGGTCTTTGCCCACCGCTTCGCCGACAGCTGCGTCGGCAGCCCGAAGGAGCGGCCCTACTGGCGCGACGTGGGAACCATCGATGCCTACTGGGAAGCGAACATGGAGCTCACCAAGGTGACGCCGGACCTCAACATGTACGACGAGGAATGGCCCATCTGGACCTACCAGGAACAGCTGCCGCCGGCCAAATTCGTCTTCGACAGCGAGGAACGGCGCGGCATGGCGGTGGATTCCATGGTGTCCGGCGGCTGCATCATCAGCGGCGCCGCACTGCGGCGTTCCCTGCTGTTTTCCAACGTGACGGTGAACAGCTATTCCACCGTGGAGGACTCGGTGATTCTGCCCAACGTCACCATCGGCCGCCACTGCCATCTGCGCAAGGTGGTGATCGACAAGGGCTGCGAGATTCCGGAGGGGACCGTCATCGGCGAGGACCGCGAGGAAGACGCCAAGCGCTTCCACGTGTCGGAAAAGGGGGTCACCCTGGTCACCCCGGAAATGCTGGGGCAGAACGTTCACCACGGCCGCTGACGGCGGCCCCCCTTGGGGCTGAGGGATGGAAAAGAAGCTGCACCTCATCCTGTGCTGGCATATGCACCAGCCGGACTACCGCAATTTGACCACCGGCGAGTTCACCTTGCCGTGGACCTATCTCCACGCCACCAAGGATTACACCGACATGGCCTGGCACCTGGAGCAAGGCAAGGTGAAGGCGGTGGTGAATTTCGTCCCCGTGCTTCTCGATCAGCTGGAGGATTACGCCCGCCAGTTCAAGGAGGGGAAGGTTCGGGATCCGCTCCTGTCGCTCTTGCCGCGGGACGATCTGGAAAGCCTTGCCGCCGAGGAGCGCCAGCTCATCCTGGACAGCTGCTTCCGCAGCGATCATGCCAAGATGATCGAGCCTTATCCGCCCTATCGCCGCCTGTTCGAGCTGTATAAGCTGATCCAGGGCCCGGGGGGCTCCCGCCAGGAGTACCTTTCCCCCCAGTACATGGCCGACCTGCTGGTGTGGTACCACCTGGTGTGGATGGGGGAGACGGTACGGCGGGAGTCCGACCTGGTGGCGCGCCTCATGGCCCAGGGTTGCGGCTTCACGGCATCCGACCGGGGCCAGTTGTACCAGCTCATCGGCGAGCTGATCGGCAACCTGGTGCCCCGTTACCGCAAGCTGGCCCAAAGCGGCCGGGTGGAGCTTTCCTCCACGCCTTATCACCACCCCATCGCCCCGCTGCTAATCGATTTCAAGAGCGCCCGGGAAAGCAATCCCGGTTCGTCGCTGCCCGACTCGCCGGCCTATCCCGGCGGACGCACGAGGGTGGTGGCCCATATCCAGGCGGCGTGCGAGAGCCACCGCCGGCGCTTCGGCGCCAAGCCCGTTGGCATGTGGCCGGCGGAAGGGGGGGTGTCCATGGAAACCTTGCGCCTGATGGCCGAACACGGCTGCCGCTGGGCGGCCACAGGGCAGGGGGTGCTGGTGAACAGTCTGCATGCTACCGGCCATGATGCGGCGCTGCCGGAAAAGCATGCCTACCTCTACCGTCCCTACCAAGTGGATGGCCTGGACGGCCTGACCTGTTTTTTTCGCGACGATACGCTCTCCGACCTGATCGGCTTCGAGTACGCCAAGTGGTACGGCAGCGATGCGGTGAGCCACTTCATCCAACAGCTGGAGGCCATCTGGCGCAACACGCCGGAAAGGGAGGAGCCGGTGGTGAGCGTGATCATGGACGGCGAGAACGCCTGGGAATATTACCCCTACAACGGCTATTACTTCCTCTCCGGCCTCTACGCGGCTTTGCAGAACCATCCCTTCATCCGCGCTACCACCTTCCGGGACCATCTGGAGTTCTGCGCCGAGCGCGAGACCCACGCCGACAGGGCTCTCCCCTGCGCCGAACGGGGCTTTCTCCCGAAACTGACGGCGGGGAGCTGGGTGTACGGCAATTTTTCCACCTGGATCGGCGATCCGGCCAAGAATCGGGCCTGGGACCTCCTGTGCGCGGCCAAGGCAAGCTTCGACATGGTCATGGCCAGCGGGCGGCTGACGGCGGAAGAGCAGGAGGCGGCACGCGGTCATCTCTCCGACTGCGAGGGCTCCGACTGGTTCTGGTGGTTCGGCGACTACAACCCGGAAATCAGCGTCAGCAGCTTCGACAAGCTGTTCCGCGACAATTTGGCCATTCTCTATGAGCTGCTCAAACTGCCGCCTCCCCCTGACCTCAAGCGTCCCATCTGCCGCGGCAGTTCGGGGGAGGTGGAAGCGGGTGGCACCATGCGGCGTTCGACATGACGTCCTATAATGATGGCCTAGAGCCTGTTTTAGTAGGTTTCATGCCCCGAGCCATAACCATTTTGGGTGCAGCGCTAGGCGCGAGCAGCGCCGTTTGGTCATTCCAAACAAGCGGCGAGCAACGACGCAATGCGCCCTAAATGGCCATGGCCCTTCGGGTTGCGGCCAGAAAGCGCGTATGCTTTGTCGCAGGGCTCGCCAAGGGAATGGCCATTGGCTTCGCCCTGCTTCGCGCATCCATCGCTTTCTGGACGCAACGCGGAGCAGAAACCTACTTAAATAGGCTCTTAATTCACCGCGGAACCACTATTCATGACACGCACCGTCACCCTTCTGTTGGGGGTTCACGCCCACCAGCCCGTGGGCAATTTCCCCGAAGTGCTGGAAGACGCCCACTTCCGCTGCTACAAGCCCTTCATCCATACCCTGCACCGCTTCCCCGACTTCCGTTTCGCCATCCATTTTTCCGGCTGGCTGCTGGACTGGCTGCTGGAGCGTTACCCCGAGGACATGGCGCTGCTGCGCGAAATGGTCCAGCGCGGGCAGGCGGAACTGGTGGGGGCCGGGGACACCGAGCCGGTGCTGGCGGTGATTCCCTACCGGGACCGGGTGGGGCAGGTCGTCGCCCTGTCGGACAAACTGGAACAGCGCTTCGGTCAGCGGCCCGAAGGGGCCTGGCTCACCGAGAGGGTATGGGAGGCCACGGTGGTGCCGGCCCTGGCGGATTCCGGCATCGGCTATGTGACGGTGGACGACTACCACTTCCTCTGCGCTGGCAAGCCCATGGCAGCCCTGAACGGCTTCTTCACCACCGAGGAGGATGGCCGCCGGCTCGATCTGTTTCCCATTTCCGAGGCCCTGCGCTACCGGTTGCCCTTCTCCACCGCCCATGACGCCGTGGCCTATCTGGAAAGCCTGGCACGGGAAGAGGGCGAACAGGCCGCCGCGATCTATTTCGACGATATCGAGAAATTCGGCATCTGGCCCGAGACCTATCAATGGGTGTACGAAAAGGGCTGGCTGACTGATTTCATCCAGGGGGTGCTGGCTTCGCCTCATATCCGCACCGGCCTCTACCGGGACTACCACCGCCAGGCGAAGACACGGGGGGTGGTGTACCTGCCCACCACTTCGTATATCGAGATGAACGAATGGACGCTGCCCGCCGCGGAGGCCAACGAGTTCGCCGACCTGGTGCAGCACAGCAAGAACGCGGGCCTGTTCGACCGCCAGAAGGCTTTCCTGCGGGGCGGCATCTGGAAGAATTTCCTTTCCCGCTACCCCGAATCCAACTGGATGCACAAGCGCATGCTCCAGCTTTCGGCCCGTTTCGACGCGTTGCCGGAAAAACGCAAAACCCCTGACCTGCGCCGGGAGCTGTACGATTCCCAGGCCAACGATGCTTACTGGCATGGCCTTTTCGGCGGCCTTTATCTTCCGCACCTGAGGCGCGCCGTCTACCGGGCCATGGTGGCCCTGGAAGGGGAACTGGACCGCTTGCAGCCGCGCCCTGCCCTGGAACGGACCGATCTGGACCTGGACGGGGTGGAGGAGGCGTTTCTGCACAATGAGGCAATCCAGGTCGTGGTGGCCGAGGATGGCGCCGCCGCGGTAAGGGAGTTCGACGCCTATGCCCTGAAGCACAATTTCGGCGATACCCTGCGCCGCCAGCCGGAACACTATTACCGCAAGATCCAGCTCCAGGAAGGCGCCCGCCAGCACAAGCTGTGGGAGGAGGGCATCGCCTCCGCTCACGACCGGGTGAGCTTCAAGCACGTCATCACGCCGGCCGACCTGGTTTTCGATGACTATGGCCGGGCCCTGTTTCTGGATGCCGTCGGTTCGGGAGGCGGGGAGATGCAGGCAGTGCGGGACTACGCCGCTGAGCCGCGCCGCCGGGAAGGCACCCTGGAATACCGCTCGGATTCCCAGCATTTGAACAAAGTGATTGCGCTCGATGGCGGCAATCTGGCGGTGTCCTACCATTTTCACGGCAAGGCGCATCATGGCTTCAGCACCGAGATCAACCTGGCCATGCCGAGCTGCGACGGCCCGGCGGGGCGCTATGTCTATCGGAGCGAGGTGCCCTGCGGCTTCGGCCAGCAGCTGGAGCTGGATGGCGTGAGCGAACTGGCGCTGGAGGACGATGTTATGGGCGGCAAGCTCGTATTGCGCGCCAGCCGTCCGGTCAGGGTGGTCGGACGGCCCCATTTCACCGTCTCCCAATCCGAGGCCGGCTTCGAGAAAATCATGCAGGCGGTGGTTTTGACCCTAAGCTGGGAAGTCGGCAGCCATCCCCAGCCTATCGAGGTTTCCCTGGAAGTGGTTCCGAAGCCGTAGTCTGCTCAGGGCGTATCTGCTCGAATCGCCCGTCCGGGCGGCATGGATAGAGACGGGGGGATAGGGTAAACTGTGCCCTTTACCCCGAAGCAGGAACCCCATTCATGTCTGAGCAGAAGGTAGCGAAACACAAGGTGATTTACCTCACCTATTCCATCATCGACGACGCGGGCAACGTGTTCGAGCAGTCCGATGTGCCCGTGGGATACATTCATGGTGTGGGGAGCGACCTTTTCGAGCAGGTTGAGAATGCCCTCGACGGCAAGGCCGTCGGGGAGCGGGTGGAAGTGAGCCTGAGCGCCGAGGAGGGCTTCGGCCCCCACCGCCCCGAATTGACCTTTACCGATGACATCGACAACGTGCCGCCGGAATTCCGCTATATCGGCGCCGAGGTGGAGTTCGAGAACGAGCGCGGCGAGAGCATGCAGTTCCGGGTCACCCGCATCGAGGACGGCAAGCTGACCATCGACGCCAACCACCCCCTGGCGGGAAAAACCATTACGTTCGTCGTGGACGTGGCCGATATCCGCGACGCCACCCCGGATGAAATCGCCAACGGCGTTCCCGCCGATTCGGCTTCCTGCTATCTGCAATAAGCGGAGGCGCGGTGAGCGGCCGCCTCGTCATTCTTGCCTGCGGCAATCCCAGCCGTGGCGACGACGCCCTGGGGCCGCTGCTTCTCGAACGCGTCGCTGCCCTTTCCTCGGCTAGCCCCCTCGCTCCGGAACTGATCACCGATTTCCAACTCCAGGTGGAGCACGCCGCCGACCTCGACGGGGCCGGGCTGGCGCTATTCGTCGACGCCAGCGTGGCCGCGGCGCCGCCCTTCGGGCTTTCCCGGTTACAGCCGGTCGAGGAGGTGGGCTATACTACCCATGCCCTGTCTCCGGCGTCGGTATTGGCCGTTTTCCGGCAAGTGTACGGGCGCGATGCTCCCCCTTCGTTCCAGCTGGCGGTGCGGGGCGAGCGATTCGAATTGGGCGAGGCGCTGAGCCCAGCCGCTGCGGCAAACCTGGAACAGGCAGTGGAATTGGTGGGCAGGCTGCTGGCCAACCCTTCGCCCTCTTCCTGGGACGCCTATTGTAAATAGGGCCGTGCGCGGCGAGCGCCCGGCGCAAAAGAAGGAAGCTTCATGGAACATCTGGAACTGGTCAGCTTCAAGGTCTGCCCCTTCGTGCAGCGGTCGGTCATCACCCTGCGTTACAAGAACGTGCCCTTCGACATCACCCATATCGACCTGAACCATCCGCCGGAGTGGTTCGCCGCCATTTCCCCCTTCGGCAAGGTGCCCTTGCTCAAGGTGGGCGACAAGGCTGTCCTGTTCGAGTCGGCGGTGATTAACGAATACCTGGACGAAATCACTCCCGCTCCCCGTCTACACCCTGAGGACCCGCTGCGGCGCGCCATCAACCGGGCGTGGATCGAGTTCGGTTCGGCCTGCCTCGCCGATCTGTACATGCTCTCCGTGGCGGCGGATGAAGCGCAGTTCGAGGAGTGCCGCAACGGCCTGCTGGGAAAACTGCGGCGCCTGGAGGCTGAAATCCACCCGGCGCCTTATTTCAACGGCGACAAGTTCTCCCTCGCCGACGCGGCCTTCGCGCCTTTGCTGATGCGTCTGGAACTGCTCAACCAGGTCCATTGCGTCTTCGATCCGGCCGAGTGCCCCAAGCTCGAGGCGTGGAGCGATGCGCTGATGGCCATGCCGGCGGTCAAGGGATCGGTGGTGCACGATTTCGTGAAGGTGTATTTCGACCACCTCCGTGGCCGGGGCGGCTATCTCGCCTCTTGTCTGCCCGCGGCCTAATCCATGAATCTGTACGGCTTGCTGGCGGTGGGGGGCGGCGCGGCGGCGGGTGCTTGGCTGCGCTGGTGGCTGGGCATGCTGCTCAACCCCATTTTCCCCACACTGCCCTTGGGTACCCTGGCCGCCAACCTGCTCGGGGGCTATCTGGTGGGGGTGGCGGTGGCCTTTTTTTCCCAGCACGCGGGGTTGCCCCCGGAAATGCGCCTGTTCGTCATCACCGGCTTCATGGGGGGGCTGACCACCTTCTCCACGTTTTCAGCCGAAGTGGTGGGGTTGATCGGACGCGCCCAGTATCTGTGGGCCTTGGCCGCCGTGGGGAGCCATCTGGCCGGCTCCTTGGCCATGACGGGGCTCGGTTTTCTTACCTTCAAGCTTTTGGCCAAATCCTAGAGAGGGAAATGCGTCATGCCAGGAACCTTCCTTCGTTTTTACGTCCATGAAAATCGCCGCCATAACGGCATCCTGCTGTACGACTGGCTATTGCAGGAAGCCAAACGGATCGGCATCAACGGCGGTTCCGCCTACCGGGCCATTGCCGGCTTCGGCCGCCATGGCGTCATGCACGAGGATCATTTTTTCGAGCTGGCGGGGGATTTGCCGATCGTGGTGGAATTCTTGCTGACGGCTGAAGAGGCGGATAGCTTGCTGGCAGCGCTGAAGCAAGAATCCCTGCAGCTGTTTTACATGCGGCAGCAGGCGGAATTCGGCGTTCTGGGATAAGGAGGCCTCCCGGCACCGGGTGGTCTATAGTGAATGTGCGTAGTATTACTTACCTTCCCGCCAACGGCTATCAAAGGAGAACAAAGATGAAGAAATTTTGGCTGCTGCCCCTGTTTCTTTCGGCCGCTTTTGCTGCTCAAGCCGCCGACCAGCCCGCTCCGGCTCCCCAGAAAAAGCAGGTAACCCAGCAAATCTACGGCTATCAGCTGATGACGCCGGAAGAGCGCACCGAATACCGGACCAAAATGCGTTCGGCCAAGACACCGGAGGAGCGCCAGCAGGCGTGTGAAGAACATCACGCCAAGATGCTCGAGCGCGCCAAAGAAAAGGGCGTGACCTTGCCCGCCGCGCCTCGGTGCGGAGCAGGTCGGCCTGGGCCGCGGCGGGGAGGGGGGCGTGGTCCGGGGGCTGGCCCCGGGATGGGGCCGGGAGGTGGAATGGGCCCAGGGGCCGTCCAAACCCAATAGCGCTGCTGCCGAGACAGACAACCCCCGCCATGGCGGGGGTTTTTGTTTTTGGGTCATGACTAGAACAGAAGGTTAATCGAGATGCTAACCTTATGTTATGTCGCTAAAAAACAGGTACGTTAATCGTTCAAAAATTTCTGAGGCCAAATTCCGGGAATTGGTCCGCTATTTTGCGG
>JAJZVC010000041.1 GCA_021845865.1 Pseudomonadota bacterium
TCGGTAATTTGCTTGATGGCTTCAAGCTTGAATTCTTCTGTGTAACGGGGACTGCTGCTCATAAACACCTCCAAGATTGCGGTTAGTTTACCGCTCTGTGGTGTCTATGAAACCGGGGGCGATTCAAGGGGATGCGCATTTGATTGCAAAGGTCTGCCTTTCGACGGGGGCGCGGTGGAGTGAGGCGGAAGCGTTGAAAGTGTCCCAGGTGCGGGACGGGCTGGTGCATTTCTCGGGGACGAAGTCGGGAAAGAATCGGTCGGTGCCGATTACGGAGGAGTTGGAGAAGGAACTGAAGAAGGCCGGGGAGAAGAGCAAGACGGGGAGGTTGTTTAAGTTTGCGTACTCGGGTTTTCAGAAGGGTGTGGTGGATGCGGGGTTGGAGTTGCCACGAGGGCAGTTAACCCATGTGTTACGGCATACGTTTGCCAGTCACTTCATGATGAATGGTGGGAATATTTTGGTGCTGCAAAAACTGCTGGGACATTCGAGCCTGACGATGACTATGCGGTATGCGCATTTAGCGCCGGATCATCTTCAAGAGGCGAAGGCATTGAATCCACTGGTGGGATTGGGTAAAAAAGGTAATATAAGGTAATATATTACTATGCAATACCAAATCTTCATTATGAGGCGGGCAAAGCGGCAGTTGGAAAAGCTGCCCATCGGGGTTCAGGAGCGCATTGCCGAAAGCATCGGTAAATTAGGCATCAATCCCGATGATGTTTCCCTTGATGTTAAGCCATTGACCAATGACAGTGAGGCCCGTTACCGGTTGAGGGTAGGGAATTACCGGGTAAAGTACAACCGGGATGATGGGATTCGTATTGTTGAGATTGTCAGGGTGGGGCATAGGAAGGAGATTTACCGATGAGCGCAAAACCTCAAATTATTTACGAGCACGGCAAGCCCGCTTTTGCCGTTATTCCTTACGAGGATTATCTTGCCCTCACCACAAAGAAAGGCAAGGTGGCCAATGACGATAAAGAGTTCGTGCCCTTTGTGATGGGCGACTATATCAAAAACCCTGTGCGCGTTGCCCGAATTGAGGCTGGCGTCACTCAAGATGAATTGGCCGCCCGGCTTAACGTTACGCAGGGGTATATTAGCAAGATCGAGGGCAGGAACTACAAGGTCAGCGACAAGCTGATGAAGCGGGTTAAGGTTGCGCTTGCCGGGAGCTAAGTGCGTCAACAAAGTGTCAACATCATTAATATCTTTAAGCGGTTTATAGACGATTAATGATTGTTAACGTTTTGTATTGATTAATGTTGATGGGTAATGAAGACTTGTAAATTGGACTTAAAATCCCTCGCCCTTACCGGCGTACCGGTTCGATTCCGGTTCCGGGCACCACCCGTTTTTTCTCTCTCTTTCCCCCTTAGCCGACCATGACCAGCCTGGTCAACGGCCAACCCGCCGCTTCGATTACCGTCACCGACCGGGGCCTGATGTACGGCGACGGCGTGTTCCGCACCCTGCGGGCGCAAGGAGGCGTGCCGCTCGGCTGGGACCGCCAGTGGCGCAAGCTGGCGGCTGATTGCGCGGCCCTGGCGATTCCCCTCCCCGAGGAAGGCCTCGTCCGGGACGAGGTGTCGCGCCTGCTGGTCGAATCCCCCGATTGCGCGGTCAAGATCGTCATCACCCGTGGCGCGGGGCAGCGGGGCTACATGCCGCCCGGGGACCCCGTGCCCACCCGTATCGTCATGGCTTCGCCGCTGCCCGCGTACCCCGAGCATTACGCCCGGGAAGGGGTGGCGGTCCACCTCTGCGACCTGCGCCTCGCCACCCAGCCACGGCTGGCGGGAATCAAGCATCTCAACCGGCTGGAGAACGTGCTGGCGCGCATGGAATGGCAGGACCCCCATGTGGCCGAGGGCCTGTTGCGGGACGAGGCGGGCAATGCGGTGGAAGGGGTCATGAGCAACCTGTTTGTGTGTCACAATGACGCCCTGATTACCCCCGATCTTTCACGCTGCGGCGTGGCCGGCGTGACCCGCCAGCGGGTGCTGGAATGGGCGGCACGCCGGGGCGTGGCGGCCGAGGTGCGGGACCTGCCTCTGGAAGAAGTGCTGGCGGCGGACGAGGTGTTTCTGTGCAACAGCCTGGCGGGCATCTGGCCGGTGAGGAAACTCGCAGGCCAGGAGTGGGGAAGGGGGCCGCTGACCGCGGCGCTTCAGGACGATCTACAACAACACGATGATTAAAAAATTTTTTTTCGCCGCGTTTTTGCTGGCGGCGGTAGTGGGGGGATGGTTGGCCTATTTTGCCAGCCGGCCGTTGGACCTGCCTGCATCGCCCTTCGAGTTCGAACTGCGCCAAGGCACCACCCTGAAGGGGGTATCGCGCCAATTGTGGGGAGCGCAGGTGCTGAGCGATCCCTGGTCCTTCGCCTTGCTGGGGCGCCTGCTGGGGATGCAGGGGCAGGTGAAGGCCGGCAATTACGAGTTGGAGAGGGGGCTTACCGCCTTCGGCCTGCTGGTGAAGATCACCCGCGGCGACGTGACTCAGGAGGGCATCACCTTCATCGAGGGCTGGAATTTTCGCCAGATGCGCGCCGCCATGGATGCCCAGCCGAATTTGCGCCACGACAGCCAAGGCATGAGCGAGGCTGAAATCCTGGCGGCCATCGGTGCGAGCGAGAGCCAGGCCGAGGGGCTGTTCCTGCCCGATACCTACTATGTCAGCAAGGGCAGCAGCGATCTGGCGTTGCTCAAGCGGGCCTACCAGGGGATGAAGAAGCGTCTGGCCAGCGCCTGGGAAAACCGGGATCCCGCCGTGCCCTACACGGACCCCTATCAAGCGCTGATCATGGCGTCCATCGTGGAAAAGGAAACGGGCAAGGCCAGCGAGCGGCCGATGATCGCCGGCGTATTCCTCAACCGGCTTCGCATCGGCATGCGGCTGCAGACCGACCCCACCGTGATTTACGGCCTGAGGGAGCGTTTCGATGGCAACCTGCACAAGATTGACCTTCTGACCGATACCCCCTACAACACTTATACCCGCGCCGGCCTGCCGCCCACCCCCATCGCGATGCCGGGCAAGGAGGCCATCGAGGCGGCCCTGCATCCGGAACAGACCAAGGCCCTGTATTTCGTCGCCAAGGGCGGGGGGGAGCATTATTTTTCCAATACCCTGGCGGAGCACAACGCCGCCGTGGCCCGCTATCAGTTGAGAAGGCAATGAGCACCCACGCACGATTCATCACCCTGGAAGGCATGGACGGCGCCGGCAAGAGCACCCATCTCGCCTGGCTGGAAAACCACCTGCGGCAGCGGGGCCTGGAGGTGCTGGTGACCCGGGAGCCCGGCGGCACGCTCCTGGGGGAGAAGTTGCGGGAACTGTTGCTCAACGAGCCCATGCACCCGGAAACCGAGGCCCTGATGATGTTCGCCGCGCGGCGGGAGCATTTGCATCAGGTGATCTGGCCCGCGCTGGCCAAGGGAACCTGGGTCATCTCCGACCGCTTCACCGATGCCAGCTTCGCCTACCAAGGCGGTGGCCGCGGCCTGGACGAAGAACGCCTGCGCCAGTTGGAACGGTGGGTGCAGGGGGATTTCCAGCCCGATCTCACCCTCCTGTTCGACGTGCCGGTGGAGGTGAGCCGGGCTCGACTGGCCAACAATGCCACCCTGGACCGTTTCGAGCAGGAGAAGAACGACTTTTTCTCCCGCGTGCGGGACGCCTATTTGCGCCGCGCCCGGGCCTTCCCCGAGCGCATCCGGGTGGTGGATTCGTCCTTGCCCCTGGAGGATATCCAGGGGGAGCTGGCGACCCTCCTGGCCCTGTGGCTGGAGCGATGATCTATCCCTGGCAGGCGGACAACTGGAACCAGCTCCTCGCGCGCCGGGGAAGCCTGCCTCATGCCCTGCTGCTGCACGGCCGCAAGGGTATCGGCAAGCTGGATTTCGCCTATGCCTTCGCCAACGCCCTGCTGTGCGAACAGCCCCGGCACGACGGCTCGGCCTGCGGGGCGTGCCCCGCCTGCAACTGGTTTTCCCAGGGCGGGCACCCCGACCTGTGGGTGATCGATCCCGAACGTGAGGTGGATGCCGGCGCCGAAGAAGGCGCGGAAACGGCCAAGCCGGAGAAAAAGACATCCAGCCAGATCAAGGTGGAGGCCATCCGCGAACTGGCGGATTTCATCAATTTGTCCTCCCACCAGAGCGGTCTGCGCATCATCCTGATCCACCCGGCGGAGGCCATGAACGTGCAGGCCGCCAACGCCCTGCTGAAAACCCTGGAAGAGCCCACTCCGGGCACCTTGTTCCTGTTGGTGACGCATCATCTGCAGCATCTCCTGCCCACCATCCGCAGCCGCTGCCAGAAGATTCCCCTGGCGTCCCCCAGCCGCGAGCAGGCTTCCGCCTGGCTGGCCCTGCAGGGCGTGGCCGAGGGGGACGTCTATCTCGCCCAGGCGGGGTATGCGCCCCTGGAGGCGGTCAAGCTCGCCGACGAGGAAGGCCAGGCGCGGCGGCGGGAGTTTCTGGGCGGAATTGCCGACCCCGACAAGGTGGACCCCATCGGCATGGCGGAATCCTTGAAAAGCGCCGACCTGGCGGAAGTGGTGGGTTGGCTGCAGAAATGGATTTACGACCTTCTGAGCCTGCGCCTGGGCGGCCGGTTGCGCTACCAGGCGGATTTCGAGGCCACCCTGCGGACGCTGGCGGACAAAATAGCCCTGGGGCCGGTGCTGGATTTCCAGCGGGAACTGACCGCCGTGCGGCAGACCGTCAGCCATCCGCTCAATTCACAGTTGGTGCTGGAACAGCTATTATTTTCCTACCGTAACCTGATCCGCTCCCCCTGATGGACGAAAGCAGCCCGAAAATCCAACCCCAGCGCCCCGGCGTGCTTTCCCTCAGCATCCGCGAGCGGGCGGCCCTCTACGCCGCCTACATGCCCTATCTCAAAGGGGGCGGATTGTTCATCCCCACGACCAAATCCTATCGCCTGGGGGACGAGGTGTTCGTGTTGCTCAGCCTGATGGACGATCCCAACAAAATCCCCGTCGCCGGCAAGGTGGTATGGATCACGCCGGCAGGCGCCCAGGGCAGCAAGACCCAGGGCATCGGCATCCAGTTCGCCGCCGACGAAGGCGGCACTGTCGCGCGCAACAAAATCGAAGGCCTGCTGGGGGGGACGCTGAAGTCCACCCGGCCGACCCACACCATTTAATTTTTTTACCCGGTCGCTTCATGCTGGTCGATTCCCATTGCCACCTCGATTTTCCCGACCTCGCCGGCAAGCTGGACGAGGTGCTCGCCGCCATGGCCGCCAATGGCGTCACCCACGCTCTCTGCGTGGGCGTTAACCTGGAGCAGCTGCCGGCGGTATTGGACCTGGCCGAAAAACACGCCAATCTTTTTGCCTCCGTCGGCGTGCACCCTGATTACGAGGAGGTAGAAGAACCCAGCGTCGAGCGCCTCGTGGAATTGGCGCGGCATCCCAAGGTGGTGGCCATCGGCGAAACCGGCCTCGACTACTTCCGCATCCAGGGCCAGCCGGAATGGCAAAAGGAGCGTTTCCGCAACCATATCCGCGCCGCCCGCGCCTGCGGCAAGCCCCTCGTCGTCCACACCCGGGAGGCGGCGGCGGATACTCTGGCCATCCTGGCGGAAGAGGGAGCGAAGGAAGCGGGCGGGGTCATGCACTGCTTCACCGAGAGCTGGGAAGTGGCCCAGGGCGCCCTGGATTTGGGGTTTTACATTTCCTTTTCCGGCATCATCACCTTCCGCAGCGCGGAAGCCTTGCGGGAAGTGGCGCGGCAAGTGCCCCTCGAGCGCATGCTGGTGGAAACTGATTCCCCCTATCTGGCACCCGTTCCCCACCGCGGCAAGACCAACCAGCCGGCCTACGTGCGCCATGTGGCCGAAGAGGTCGCGCGGCTGCATGGCGTCAGCGTGGAAGAAGTGGGGCGCGCCACCTCGGAAAACTTTTTCCGTCTTTTTCGCGGGGCCTCGGCGTGAAGCGTTTCCTGTCGCTCATTCTGACGGTTCTGGCGCTGGCGGCGGGCGTCGCGCGGGCCGACCTGCTGGACGACATGCAGCAGGCCATCAAGAACGGCAATACGGACACAGTGCAGGAGCTGCTGGGAAAGGGTTTCGACGCCAATGCCACCGATCCCGACGGCAACACCCTGCTGATCCTGGCGGCTCGCGAAGGGCAGGGGGACATCGCGCGTGCCCTGGTGGATGCCGGAGCACAGGTGAATCAGCGCAACCGCTTCGGCGAAACGGCCCTCATGCTGGCGGTATTCAAGGGGAACAAGGAGATCGCCCTCTACCTGCTGGACAAGGGGGCCGCCATCAGGCAGAAAGGCTGGACGCCGCTGCTTTACGCCGCCTTCGGCGGCCAGGTCGACATGGCGCAAATGCTCCTGGCGCGGGGGGCCGATCCCAACGAACGCTCGGACAACGGCACCACCCCGCTGATGCTGGCCGCCAAGAGCGGCTCGGTGGAACTGGTGAACCTGCTCCTCAAGGCGGGGGCCAATCCCCTGCTGAAGAACGCCGACGGCAAGACAGCCGCGGATTGGGGCAAGGAGAGCAAGAATACCGATGCGGCCCAGGTGGTGAGCCGCCTGTTCGCGGCCCAGGACCAAGCCGTGGAAGCCGCCAAGTCCGGCCAGGTGGATAAACTCCGCCAAGCCCTGGCGGCGGGCGTCAGTCCCAACGCCACCGATGGCGAGGGCAACGCCCTCCTGCTGCTGGCGGCCCGCGAGGGATTCCCCGCCGTGGCGGAACTGCTGCTGCAAAAGGGGGCCAAGGTGGACGCGGGCAACGCCAAGGGGGAAACCCCCTTGCTGGTGGCGTCCTACCGTGGCCACGACGACATGGTGAAAGTGCTGCTGAAGTACGGCGCCAGCCTCAAGCAGGGAGACGCCGACGCCTTGCTTTATGCCACCATGAACTGCTGGGACGGGGCGGCCCAGGTACTGGTGGACAGTGGCGCCGACCTCAACCGCCAGACGCCGGAGGGCTATACCGCCCTGGCGCTGGCGGCCCGCAACGGCTGCACCAATATCGCCCGTCTCCTGCTGGAGCGGGGCGCGAACGAACAACTGGCGGACAGCCACGGCAATACCCCGTTCTACTGGGCGCGCCAATCGGAAGACGGGGGCGGCGTCGCCGACCTGCTGGCCGCCAACATGATCAGCCATTTCGTGCGCCAATGGTTTGTCTGGATGGAGCAGTTGGCGGATGAGGAGCTCTACCTGGGCAACCTGGACGACCGCGATCTGCTGATGAAAATGCCCGACAAGACCCTCCATAGCCGTGCCGATTTCCAGAAGTGGTACCAGTCCTTGCGGGCGGCGGTGGCCTCCAATACCCACCTGATCGGCGACATCGCCGTTTCCAAGGCCGCTGACGGCCATTACGTCGCCGATTTCGACGACGATTGGCAGGCCACGACCTACAAGGGAGCCGCCTGGGAACAGCGCCTGCGCTACCGGTGGGAGCTGACCCTGTCCGCGGAAGGGCAGGTGATTATCCAGCGCTACACGGCGGAGAAAGAAGCGCCTGCTTCCTCGGCGCCGGCGGATGCCTCGGCGCGCTGATTTCAGCCTTGCCGGGGGCTTGCTTGGCCGTCGCGCCAGCCTGGGGCGTATGAAGATTTGAAATAATTTCCTATTAAACTAAACTGCTCTGTGTATTTTCCCCGACGAGGAGTGGCGATGGAAAACCTGCCCCATGACTGGCTGGCCCTGCTCATGCTGGTATTCGTGCTGGGCCTGAAGCACGGCATGGACCCGGACCATCTCGCGACCGTGGATGGCCTGACCCGCTTCAATGCCCTTGCCAAGCCTCGGCTGGCCCGCTGGTGCGGTTTTCTATTCTCCCTCGGTCATGGCGTGGTGGTAACGGGGGTGGCGGTCGCGGTGGGCGTTCTCGCCAAGCGCTGGATCGTTCCCGGCTGGGTGGACGACCTCGGTTCCTGGATTTCCATTGTGTTTCTGCTGGTGCTGGGCTGGCTCAATCTCGCCGTGGTGCTCACCGCCCATCCCGCGCAGGTGGTTCGGCCCGTGGGCCTCAAGGGGCGGTGGCTGGGGCGCCTGTCCCGCAGCAGTCATCCGGCCCTCATCGTCCTGGTCGGGGCGCTGTTCGCCCTATCCTTCGACACCATGACCCAGGCGGCGGTATTTTCCCTTGCCGCCACCAGCGTCGGCGGGTGGGGCTATTCCGTCCTCCTCGGTTTTACTTTCATGGCCGGGATGATGGTGACCGACGGCGTCAACGGCCTGTGGATCTCCCGTCTGGTCAGCCGGGCCGACCAGCGGGCACGGGTGGCGTCCCGGGTGATGGGACTGGTGGTGGCGGGCTTGAGCCTGATGGTGGGAGCCTTCGGCGTCGCCAAGTATTTCTTTCCCGTGGTGGCGGAGCGCAGCGAGGGGAGGGAACTGCTGTTCGGAGTGATGGTGGTGGCAGTGGTGGCGGGCAGTTTTCTCCTGGCCTTGCGCCTCGCCGCCCGTCAGCCCGAGGAAACCGCTGTCGTTCTGGTAAGGGAAACCCGCTAAGCATCGCCAGATAACCAAGGGGGAGTTGAGGGGAATGAGTTATGAACTTTTTAAATTAGTTCCCATTGCGGCGGCGTTGTGGAGTATTTCCGCCTGGGGCGGCGGGATACAGACCCTGGAAACGGTGGAGGTGGTGGACAGCGCCGAGAACCCCCTCGGCATGGCGGATGCCGCCAGCCAGGGAACGGTGAGCGCGAAGCAGATCGAAAACCGCCCCCTCCTGCGGCCCGGCGAACTGCTGGAAGCGGTGCCGGGGGTCATCGTCACCCAGCACAGCGGCGACGGCAAGGCCAACCAGTACTTCCTGCGGGGCTTCAACCTGGACCACGGCACCGACTTGGCCGTCACGGTCGCCGGCATGCCGGTCAACATGCCCACCCACGGCCACGGCCAGGGCTATGCCGACCTCAACTTCCTTATTCCCGAACTGGTGAGTCGCATGCAGTACAAAAAAGGCCCCTATTACGCCGACGAGGGGGATTTCTCGGCGGCGGGGGCGGTGCGCGTCGATTATGCCGAAAGCCTCAAGGAAGGCATCGCGGAATTGGCTGGCGGTTCGGATGGCTACCGGCGCCTGCTGGCGGCGGACACGGTGAAAGCCGGCGAGGGACGCTTGCTTTACGCCGCGGAATACTTTCACAACGACGGCCCCTGGGAGGTGCCCGAGCATTACCGCCGCCTCAACGCCGTGCTGCGCTACAGCCAGGGGGATGGGGCCAACGGCTTCAATCTCACCGGCATGGCCTACCAGGGGAAATGGGATTCCACCGACCAAGTGCCCCAGCGGGCCGTGGACAGCGGCCTGATTGGCCGCTACGGCAGCCTGGACCCCACGGACGGCGGCGATACCCATCGCTACAGCCTGTCGGGCGAATGGCGGCGCAGCGGCGCCCATGGCGTCACGCGGGCCAGCGCCTATGCCATCGACTACCGCCTCAACCTCTTTTCCAATTTCACCTATTTTCTCGACAACCCGGCGCGGGGCGACCAATTCGAACAGGCGGACGAGCGGCGGGTGCTGGGCGCGGACCTCTCCCACGCCTGGCTGGGCAAGCTGGCGGGGCGGGATAGCGAGCACCAGATCGGCGCCCGCTTCCGCCGCGATGCCATCCGCGTCGGTCTTTACAGCACCGAGGCGCGGCAGCGCTGGGCCACCACCCGGGACGACCAGGTGGAACAAAGCAGCTTCTCCCTCTACTACCAGAACACCACCCAGTGGATGGAGAAATTCCGCAGCGTGGCCGG
Organism: Pseudomonadota bacterium; assembly: GCA_021845865.1. GTDB lineage: Bacteria > Pseudomonadota > Gammaproteobacteria > Burkholderiales > UBA9220 > UBA2239. The sequence goes on from JAJZVC010000041.1 coordinate 9,767, forward strand.
CCTGCGGGGAGATTTCTACCGCTTCGGCGTGGACAGCAGCCTGGCGGCCAATTCCGGCAAGACCGGCGACCGCATCCTAAGCCCCAAGCTGTCCCTGGTTTTCGGCCCCTGGGCCAAGACCGAGTACTACCTCAACCTGGGCTACGGCTTCCACAGCAACGACGCCCGGGGCACGGTCATCAGCCTGGATCCGAAAACCCTCGCGGCGGCGGATAGAGTGCAGCCCCTGGTGCGGGCGAAGGGCGCGGAAATCGGCCTGCGCACCGCCATCGTCCCCCGCCTGCAAAGCGCCCTGTCCCTATGGCGCCTGGACATCGATTCCGAACTGCTCTTCGTCGGCGACGCCGGCACCACGGAGCCCAGCCGCCCGAGCCGCCGCAGCGGCATCGAATGGGCCAACTACTGGACCCCCGCTTCATGGCTGACGGTGGACGCCGACCTGGCATGGTCTCGCGCCCGTTTCACCGATAATGACCCTGCGGGAAACCGCATTCCCGGCGCCATCGAAAAGACCCTCTCGGTAGGGGTGGCGGTGGACAATTACCATCGCTACTTCGGCGGCCTGCGGCTGCGCTACTTCGGTCCCCGTTCCCTGGTCGAGGACGACAGCGCGCGCTCCCAGTCCTCCACCCTGGTCAACGCCCGCATCGGCTATAAATTCAACAAGGGCGCCAAACTGGCCCTGGATGTTTACAACCTTTTCGACCGGCGGGCGAGCGACATCGACTACTACTACCAGTCCCAGCTGCGGGGAGAGGCCGCGCCGGCATGGGATATCCATTCCCATCCGGCGGAACCCCGCTCCTGGCGGCTGAGCCTGATTTTGAATTACTGATGTGACGCGGACGGGCAGCACTCATCCTTTCGGGAATGCCCTGCTGGGCTCCCTGGTGTTTCACGGCCTCGTGCTGGCGGCGGTGGGCTTGGCGCTGCCTTCGGCTCCTTTGTCCCCTCGTGCCGCGGGGGAAAGCATCGAGGTGCGTTTGGCAGCGGCGACAGGAACCGTCATGCCGCCGCGAGAGGCCTTGCCCGTGCCGGTGCCTCGGCGAGCGCCCAACAAGCCGCAAAAGCCGAGGCCTTTGCCAGCGGGAGCGCCGTCGGCGGCGCCAGTCGGCGCCGCCGCCAACGCCGGAGGGGGAGAGGAAGCGGTGCCTCCCCAGTTCGGCGCCGAGTATCTCCACAACCCTGCGCCGCCCTACCCGCCACTGGCCAGGCGCATGGGGCAGGAGGGAGAGGTGCGCCTCAAGGTGCGGGTCAGCGCGAGCGGCGCGGCGGCGGAAGTACGGCTGGCCCAATCTTCCGGCCATGAGTTGCTGGACGAAGCGGCCCTTGGCACGGTAGTGCGCTGGCGCTTCATCCCCGCCAGTCTGGGCGGACGGGCGGTGGAGGCGTGGGTGCTGGTCCCCGTTCGCTTCCGCTTGGCCGATAAAGCGGATGCTTTCTGAAATCCCGGCTGGCAAGCCGCTGTGGCCGGGGCTACAATGGAACGGCGCGTTGGCGCTGATTTCCAATTCGATAGCGGCTTATGGACTCGGACACCATCCTGATTCTCGGCATCGGCAATCTCCTCTGGGCGGACGAAGGCTTCGGTGTCCGCGCCGTGGAGGCACTGAACGAGCGCTGGCGGTTTCCCGATCATGTGCGCCTCCTTGACGGCGGCACCCAGGGGCTGTCCCTCGTCCAGCACGTGCAGGAGGCCCGGCGCCTGATCGTGTTCGACGCCATCGACTACGGCCTGCCGCCGGGCACGATGAGGATTATCCTCAACGGCGAGGTGCCCCTGTACCTGGGGGTGAAGAAGATGAGCCTCCATCAGACCGGTTTTCAGGAGGTGCTGGCCTGCGCCCGCCTCACCGGCCATTATCCCGACGAATTGGTGCTGATCGGCGTGCAGCCGGTGGAGCTGGACGATTTCGGCGGCAGCCTGCGGAGCGAGGTCAAGGCCCGCATCGAACCTGCCCTGGGGGCGGCCCTGGAATGGCTGGCCCGCTGGGGCGTGACGCCGGAGCCCCGGCTCGATGCGGCGCCGCCCCTGGGCCCGGAAAGCCTGAACATTCACGCCTACGAGGGAAGCGCCTGATGTGCGTCGGCATTCCCATGCGGGTGGTCGAGGAGGGGGAGGCCTTCGCCTGGTGCGAGGGGCGCACTGGCCGCCAGCGGGTCAACATGCTGCTGGTGGGGCCCCAGGTAGCGGGAACCTGGGTCCTGACCTTCCTCGATTCCGCCCGCCAGGTGCTGCCGGAGGAGGAGGCCCGGCGCATCGACGCCGCCCTCGATGCCGTGGACGCCGTGTCGCGGGGGGAAACACCGGATGTGGACAGCCTGTTCGCCGACCTGGTGAACCGGGAACCCCAGCGGCCCGATAGGCCTGGGCGTGACGAGGAGCAGCCGTGAAGCCTTTCCCCCTCCCCGTGGTCCCGGCCGAGCAGGACAGGGGCGTCGGCAGCGGCGCGTTCGATTTCGCCTCGCCATTCCTGGCCACGGGCGGCTTTTCCCTCGCCGCCCTTCCGGAACCCGAGCAAGCGAGACATCTCGCTCCCGCGCTGGCCTTGCTGCGGCAGCTGCGCGAGGCCTTGGCGGCCCCCGGCGGGTGCGCGCGTTTCGATCTTGCCGGCCTGGACGGGGAAAGTCTTGCATTGCTTCTCCAGGTGCTGGGAGAAGGCGAGGTCGGCATTGCCATCAGCGAGCCCCGGACGGAAATCCAGGAGTCGGTATTCCCCGGCGTCTGGCGGATCAGGGCGTGGCACGGGGAAGGGGACGTCACGGAAGAACGTATCGAAGTCGGCGCCATTCCGGCATGCGTGGCCGCCGTGGCCGAGAGTGGCGATGCGCCTGGCCCATGGCCGCCGCCTCCCGCCGGGGTGATGAACGCCCCCGCCGTCCTGGCCGAGGTGGCAGCCTATGCCAGCGACGCCACGCCCCATGTCATCAACCTGTCCCAGATGCCCATGAGCCCCGGCGATTTGGCCTATCTTCAGCTGGCGCTGGGGGAAGGGAAGGCCGCGATTTTCTCCGGCGGCTACGGCGATTGCCGCATCCACAGCACATCCCTGCGGAACCTCTGGCGGGTGCGTTATTTCAACCCGGAGGGCGGACTGGTGCTCGATACCCTGGAAGTGGCCAGCGTGCCGGAAGTGGCCCTCGCCGCCCGGGAAGACCGGGAGGATGCCGCTTCCCGGCTGGCCGAGGTGCTGGAATGGTTCGGTGGCTGAAACGATGATCGGCGAAGAAGGGATCACCCTCCGTTTGGCTCTCGCCGGGGGCCGGATAGACGCCGTGGCGGTACGCTCCTCCCGCGGCAGCGAAGCGCTGCGGTTGCTGGAGAATCAGCACCTGCCTCGGGCGGTGGCCCTGGTGCCGATGCTGTTCAGCCTTTGCGGGCAAGCCCAGGGGGCGGTGGCGCTCCTGGCGGCGGCCGCCGCGGAAGGCCACGATCCGGCATTCGCCGAGCTGACAAGCGGGAAGCGCCGGGTACAGGCCGAGGCGCTGCAGGAACACCTGTGGCGGGTGCTGGTGGACTGGCCCCAATGGCTGGAGGAAACGCCGGATATGGCGGCCGTGGGGGAGCTGCGCCGCGGCGTGGCGAAGACGCTGAGGGGCGGCGACCTGGAATGGCAAGGGTTTCGTGCCGGGCTGGAGACCCTTCTCAGCGGCAAGGCATGGGCCATGCCGACACGGCAGTGGCTGGAAATGACGACGCTTGGCGAATTGCGGCATTGGGCCGAGGAGGGCAAGACCGTGGCGGCTCGGATGATAGGCTGGTTGCTGGGAGGGGAAGGCGCCCACGGCGCCAGCGGGGTGCCTTGCCTGCCCCCGGACGCGCCTAGCCTGTTGTCCGAAGTGGCGGCGGCCATGGGCGCCGCCCCCGATTATCCGCGTTATCCCACCTGGCGGGGCGAACCGGGGGAAACCGGCGCCTTGGCGCGCATGGGCCGTCACCCCGTGCTGGCGCAGTTGCTGCGGGAGCAGGGGAATACGGTCGCGGCGCGTTTCGTTGCCCGCCTGCTGGAAGTGGCTCAGATGGCCATCGGGCTGGAGCGCGAGGAGGGTGACTGGCTGGGGGCGCTGCGCCTAGCGCCGGGCGTCGCCGTGGGCTGGGCGGAAACGGCCCGAGGGTTGTTGGTTCACCGGCTGGAAGCGAGGGAAGGGCGGGTCAAGGACTACCGCATCGTCGCCCCCACCGAATGGAATTTCCACCCCCGGGGGGCCTTGGCCGAAGGGTTGACGGGGCTATCCGTCATCGACGGCGAGGATGCGCGGCGCAAGGCCCAGTTGCTGGCGCAGGCCCTGGACCCTTGCGTGGCCTGTACCGTCGAGGTCGGCGATAATGCATGAAATGTCGCTGGCGGAAGGCGTCCTTCAGGTGATCGAGGACTATGCCGAGAAGGAAGGCTATTCCCGGGTGAAGACGGTGTGGCTGGAAATCGGCCGCTTGTCCGGGGTGGAAGTGGAGGCCATGCGCTTTTGTTTCGATGCCGTGACCCGGGGGTCCCTGGCGGAGGGCGCCGCCCTGGAAATCGTGGAAACCGAGGGCCAGGGATGGTGCCTCGTCTGCGGCAAAACGGTCCCCCTGGCGGCCCGGTACGAGCCCTGTCCCGAATGCGGGGACTTCCAGGTTCAGGTCGCCGGCGGCACGGAAATGCGGGTCAAGGAATTGGAAGTCGAGTAGGAGAGCGTCATGTGCACGGTATGCGGCTGCGGCCAGGGAGAAACACGGATCGAGGGCGAGGCCCACGAGTACCCCCATGTTCACGAGGACGGCACGGTGCACAGCCATGCCCATTCCCACGAGGGGGAGCATTTTCACGTCCATGCCGACGGCACGGCCCATAGCCATGGCGGCGACTACCTGCACGGCCGCGACGGCAAATACCTGAACTTCGGCCAGGGAGCGGCCCGCGCTCATGTGCCCGGCATGAGCCAGGCGCGCATGGTGCAGATCGAGCAGGACATCCTGTCCAAGAACGACGCCTACGCGGCGGAAAACCGCCGCCGTTTCCAGGAACGGGGCATCTTCGCCGTCAACCTGGTGTCCAGCCCCGGCTCCGGCAAGACCACCCTGCTGGTGCATACCATCAACGCCCTCCAGGGCCGTTTTCCGGTGGCGGTGGTGGAAGGGGACCAGCAGACCAGCAACGACGCCGACCGCATTCGCGCCACCGGCGCGCCGGCGCTCCAGATCAACACCGGCAAGGGGTGCCACCTGGACGCCCATATGGTGGGCCATGCCCTGGAGCGCCTCGATCCCGCCGACGACAGCCTGCTGATGATCGAGAACGTGGGCAACCTGGTTTGCCCCGCCGCCTTCGACCTGGGGGAGGCCCACAAGGTGGCGATCCTGTCCGTCACGGAAGGGGAGGACAAGCCCCTCAAGTACCCGGACATGTTCGCCGCCGCCGACGTGATGCTGCTCAACAAGGTGGACTTGCTGCCCCATCTCCAGTTCAACGTTCCCCTGTGCATCGAATACGCCCGCCGGGTCAATCCCAACCTGCGGGTCATCCTCGTTTCCGCCCTGTCCGGGGAGGGCATGGAAGAATGGCTGGCCTGGCTGGAGGCGGGCCTGACGGCCGCCCGTTCCCGCCGAGAGGAAACCGTGGCCCAGCTCAAGCAGCGCATCGCTGTCCTGGAAGCGGAATTGGCCCGGCTCAAGGGCTAGGCGTGGACCGGGAGCCCCGCCCCGCTACCCCGGTCCGGCTGCGTTGCCGGGTCCGCGGCCAAGTCCAGGGAGTGGGCTTCCGTCCCTTCGTCTATCGTCTGGCGCAGGAAAACGGCTTGTCCGGCTGGGTGCGCAACGACGCAGCCGGGGTGCTGGCGGAGGTGCAGGGGGAACGGGGGCGGCTGGATGATTTCCTTGCCCGGCTGAAATCCGAGCTGCCGCCCCTGGCGCGCATCGATAGCCTGGAGGTGGAAGAGACGGCGGTGGCCGCCGAACAAGGCTTCGCCATTCTTGCCAGCGCGGGCGGCCGGGCCGCAACGGCCATCGCGCCGGACACGGCGGTGTGCCCGGCCTGCCTGGGCGAGCTGTTCGACCCGACCGACCGGCGCTACCGCTATCCCTTCATCAACTGTACCCATTGCGGCCCCCGCTACACCATTACCGCGAAATTGCCCTACGACCGGCCGAATACCAGCATGGCCCCTTTCCGGCAGTGCCCCAGCTGCCAGGCCGAGTACGATGATCCCGCTCATCGGCGCTTTCACGCTCAACCCAATGCCTGCCCGGTTTGCGGCCCACGGCTTCGATGGCTGAATGCCGACGGCCAGTCCGCCGGGGTGGCGGACCCCATCGACCATGCCGTGGAGCGTTTGCGGGCGGGGGACATCCTGGCGGTGAAGGGACTGGGCGGCTTCCACCTTCTGTGCGACGCCCGCAACGCCGAGGCGGTAATGCGGCTGCGAACGCGCAAGGCGCGGGAGGAAAAGCCCTTCGCCGTCATGGCCCTCAATCCGCCTTCTTTCGCCGGCCTGGCCCGAGGGGGCGAGGCGGAGCGGGCCCTGCTGCAAAGCCCGGAACGTCCCATCGTCCTGCTGCGCAAGGCCAGCGGGGCAGGCGCCGTCCTGGCCGGCGTGGCCGACGGCATGCCGTGGCTGGGAGCGCTGCTGCCCTATACCCCCGTGCACTACCTGCTGTTTCACGAGGCGGCCGGGCGGCCCGCAGGCACGGCGTGGCTTGAACAACCCCAGGAGCTGCTGCTGGTTTGCACCTCCGCCAACCCCGGCGGGGAGCCCCTGGTGACGGACAACGCCGAGGCCCTGCGGCGCCTCGGCGCCATCGCCGACGGCTACCTGGTCCATGACCGGGACATCCTGGTGCGCTGCGACGACAGCGTGGCGAGGGTCAAGGATGAAGGCGGCGGGACGAAGGGCGCAGGCCGGCATCCTGCCTTGCAGTTCATCCGCCGCGCCCGGGGCTATACCCCCCGTTCCATCCGCCTGCCGCGGCAGGGGCCGTCGGTCCTGGCGGTGGGTGGATATTTCAAGAACACCCTATGCCTGACGCGGGGCGGAGAGGCTTTCCTGTCCCAACATATCGGCGAGCTGGACAATGCTCCGACTCGCGAATCCCTGGAAGCCACGGCGGCCCATATGATGGACGTGCTGGAAATCAGCCCGGAGACCGTGGCCCACGACCTGCACCCCGATTTCCACAGCACGCGCCTTGCCGCCCGCTTTGCGTCGGAGCGGGGGTTGCCGGTGGTCGCGGTGCAGCATCATCACGCCCACATCGCGGCGGTGGCGGCGGAGCATGGACTGGAAGAGCCGGTGCTGGGCCTGGCCCTGGATGGCATCGGCATGGGCACGGACGGCGGGGCCTGGGGCGGGGAGCTGTTGCGGGTGGAAGGAGCGGCCTTTAGCCGCCTCGGGAGCTTGCGGCCATTGCTCATGCCGGGCGGCGACCGCGCCGCCCGCGAGCCCTGGCGCATGGCCGCCAGCGCTCTCCATGCCCTGGGACGGAGGGAGGAGATTCCCCGCCGATTCGAACTGCCGGGGGCGGCGATGTTGGGGGAGATGCTGGAAAAAAACGTGAACTCCCCCCCCACTTCCAGCGGCGGCCGGCTGTTCGACGCCGCGGCCGGGCTGCTGGGAGTAAGTGCCGCGCAGGGGTTCGAAGGCCAGGCGGCGATGCTGCTGGAAGGCCTGGCCCAGGCCCACGGGCCCGCGGAACCCTGGGCGGAGGGTTATGCGCTGGTTGAAAATACCCTTGATTTCCTGCCGCTCCTCGGCCGAGTGGCCGAGGAAGGCGACGTGGGCTACGCGGCGGCCCTTTTTCATGCTACTTTAGCGGCAGGGCTCGCCGAATGGACCATTCGCCGGGCCGGACAGGAAGGGATTTCGAAGGTGGCCCTGGGGGGCGGATGCTTTCTCAATGCGCTGCTGTCGAAGGCATTGGTGCGGCATCTCCGCCAGGCGGGCCTCGTCGTTTACGAGGCGCGGCAAGCGCCTCCCAACGACGGCGGCTTGGCCCTGGGACAGGCGTGGGTGGCGATGAATTCCGTGAAAGGTTGATGACGATGTGTCTGGCGATTCCGGCAAGAGTGGTGCAGGTGCTGGACGGCGATATGGCCGTGGTGGACCTGGGAGGGGTGAAGAAGGAGATTTCCCTGGCCTTGGTGGACGGCGTGGCGGAAGGCGACTACGTCATCGTTCACGTGGGCTACGCGCTCAACAAGCTGGACCCCGAGGAGGCCGAGAAGACCCTCCAGATGTTCGCCCAGCTGGCCCAGGAAGGAGCCCTGTAGGCATGGCGGCGAACCCTGTCGGCAATCTGGCGGACCTGAAGGAGGGCGAGGTGCTGCTGCCGTCCTTCATCCTCCGCCGCAGCGGCGGGGTGTTCGTGGACATGGCCCATTTCCCCGGCGGCGAGGGATTCGAGCAATTCGTCGAGCGCTTGTTCACCAGCGGCGCCTATTTCGCCGATCTGGACTACGGCGCTTTCCTGCGCCTGCTCTACGACGACATTCCGGCGGGGGAGCGGCGCAAGGCCGGCGGCGGCTCCGTCGAGATGCGCCTGGCCCGGGATATCGCGCGCTTCCTCCCCCGGCGGCGGGAGCTCTACAAGGGCGTCAAGGTGCTCGGCGACGGCGAGGCGGCGGAATACATGTTCGAACCGGTGGCCCTGGAGGAGGTGTCGGAAGAACCCATCTACGGCCAGGCGGACGAGGACGGCCTGCGGCCGATTACCGGCTACGCCACCAAAACGGTGACTATTCCCACCAAGCTGGATTTCGACGAATTCGTCGCCGACATGTGGCAGAAGGGGGTGCGCTTCGGCATCGACGCCGAGGGGGTGAGGCGGATCGTCGAGCGGGGCGAAATGGTCCGGGCCGTGATCGCCCGCCAACTGGAGCCCACCCTCGGCAAGGATGCCTACGTGCGCGAGGAAACCAAGGCCCTGTACCGGGACGACGCGCCCAAGCGCCTGCCCGACGGCCGGGTGGACCTGCGCCAGTTCGCCAACCGCTTTCCCCAGATCACCCAGGACGAGCGGCTGCTGAAAAAGATGCCCCGCATCCTCGGCAAGCCAGGCCGCAAGGTCTCCGGACAGATCGTCGAGCCTCCCATCCCCCTCGATATCGATCTCGCCCCCCTGTCGGGGCCGGGCACCCGCGTGGAACAAGGGGCGGACGGGGAGTTCATCGTGGCGGCCCAGGACGGATTCATCCTCCTCGATACCGCCTCCAACGTGATTTCGGTGACGGAGAAGATCGAAAGCCGCGAGGACGTGAGCATCAAGACCACCGGGGATTTGAGCCTGGACGTGGAGGAATTCGTCGCCCACGGCGAGGTCCAGGAGGGGCGGGTGGTCGAGGGCCGGCACATGACCTTCCGTTCCGACGTGTACGGCACGGTGCTGTCCCAGGGGGGCAACATCCTGATCGGCGGCGGCCTTTCCGGCGGCAAGGCCCAGAGCCGGGGCGGCAACGTCGCGGTGCAGGGACTGAGCTTCAATTCCGTGATCGAGGCCTGGGACGGGGAAGTGACGCTCGGCAGCGTCCAGGGCTGTGCTGTTTTTGGCCGCAAGGTGACCGCGGAGAAAGCGGTGAGTTGCGAAATCGTCGCCGAGGAAGTCGAACTGGCCAGCGCCGAAGGCTGCGCCATCGTGGGCAAGGCCATCCATATCGGCGTTTCCGATACGCGGCGGGACGACGAAACCTTCGTCACGGCCCTCGTTCCCGACCTCTCCGGCTACGACGGCAGAAAAGCGCGGATGGAGGAGGAAATCGCCGAAATCCGCCAAACCATCCAGGCCAAACGGGAGGAAGCCGCCAAAACCAAGGCTGAACCGGAATTGGCGAAATTTCTCGCCCTGGAAGGCAAGATCAGGGAGGGGGCGATCAAGCTGACGCCCGCCCAGGCCGAGAACTGGGAAAAGGCCCGAGACCGTTTCGCCATGGCCCTTCTGCGGGTGCAGAAGATGGAAGGCGATTTGGGCCGGCTGGAAGACGACATCCGCATCCGCGAGCGTGAAATCGTCCGCGTGCTGGAAGAGCGCAAGGCGGTTGGAACGGGAATCCGCTGTGTCATCGACGAGGTGAAGGGCGAAACGGTGGTGCGGATGATGGCCTCCCCCATCGGCATGCTGCTGTTTCACGGCGTGCCGGCGGCCGAGCTGAAAACGAAGCTGCGGGGCTACGGCAATGCTCAGGACCGGGTCTTCGCCGCTTCCTCAGGCCGTGTCGATTGGCGCTACCAGGCGCCGGAGGAGGGAGGGCAGGGGTGAAGTACATCGACGAATTCCGCGATGGCGCCCTGGCCAGGAAACTGGCGGCGGACATCGCTCGGGAGGCCGATCCGCGACGGCGCTACGCCTTCATGGAGTTCTGCGGCGGCCACACCCACGCCATTTCCCGCTATGGGGTGGAGGACCTGCTGCCGCCCAACGTGCGCATGGTCCACGGTCCTGGCTGCCCCGTGTGCGTCCTGCCGGTTGGCCGCATCCAGGCCGCCATCTGGCTGGCCCAGCAGCCGGGGGTGATTCTCTGTTCCTACGGCGACATGCTGCGGGTGCCGGGAGACAACGGCCTCAGCCTGCTCAAAGCCAAGGCCAACGGCGCCGACGTGCGCATGGTGTATTCCAGCATGGACGCCCTGAAAATCGCCCGGGACAACCCGGGGCGGGAAGTGGTGTTCTTCGCCATCGGCTTCGAAACCACCACCCCGCCGACGGCGGTGGTGCTGCAGCAGGCCAGGGCGCTTGGGCTGGGGAATTTCAGCGTCTTCTGCAACCATGTGCTGACTCCCGCCGCCATCCAGGCCATTCTGGAATCGCCGGAGGTGAGTACCCTCGGCACGGTCCCCCTGGACGGCTTCATCGGCCCGGCCCATGTCTCCACCGTGATCGGCAGCCGGCCCTACGAGCCTTTTGCCGCCAATAACCATAAGCCGGTGGTGATTTCCGGCTTCGAGCCCCTGGACGTCATGCAGTCGATACTGATGCTGGCGCGGCAGGTGAACGAAGGCCGCGCCGAGGTGGAGAACGAGTTTACCCGTGCCGTTTCCCGGGACGGCAACCGCAAGGCCCAGGCGCTGGTGGAGGAAGTCTTCGAGTTGCGCGAATCCTTCGAATGGCGAGGCCTCGGCAGGGTTCCCCAGAGCGCGCTGCGCATCCGGGAGGAATTCGCCCCCTGGGATGCGGAATGCAGGTTTCCGGTGCCGGAGTTTTCCATCGCCGACCACAAGGCTTGCGAATGCGGCGCCATCCTGCGGGGGGTGAAGCACCCCCGGGAGTGTAAACTCTTCGGCAACGTCTGCACCCCGGAAAACCCGGTTGGCTCCTGCATGGTTTCGTCCGAAGGTGCCTGCGCCGCCTACTACACCTATGGCCGGTTCCGCCAACCGGGTTTCGTCGCAGGCTAACATGAGCGGAGCGAATGTTAAGGCGCGCAGCGCCGGCCGGAGACAAAACCTTTTGGCGTGCTCCTGCATGGTTTCGTCGGAGGGTGCCTGCGCCGCCTACTACACCTATGGCCGGTTCCGCCAACCGGGTTTCGTCGCCGACTAACAGGGGGAGAGCGTCATGAGCCAGGTACGTAAAGACTATGTTCGCCCTCTCGACCTCAAGCATGGCCGCGTGGACATGACCCACGGCAGCGGCGGGCGGGCCATGGCGCAGTTGATCGACGAACTGTTCATGGCCGCCTTCGACAACGAATTCCTGCGCCAGATGAACGACCAGGCGCGTTTTCTGCCCCCCGCCGGGCGGATGGTGATGGCCACCGACAGCCACGTGGTGTCGCCGCTGTTTTTCTCCGGCGGCGACATCGGCTGCCTGTCGGTCCACGGCACCGTCAACGACGTGGCCATGTCCGGCGCCCAGCCCCTCTACCTGTCAGCCGGTTTCATCCTGGAAGAGGGGTTTCCCCTCGCGGACCTGAAGCGCATCGTCGAATCCATGGCCAACGCCGCCCAGGAAGCCGGCGTGCCCATCGTGACCGGCGACACCAAGGTGGTGGAGCAGGGCAAGGGAGATGGGGTGTTCATTACGACCACCGGCGTCGGCGTGGTGCCGGACGGGGTGGATATCTCGGGCCACCGCGCCCGGGCCGGCGACGCCATCCTGGTGAGCGGCTTTCTCGGCGACCATGGCGTGGCGATCATGGCCCAGCGGGAGGAACTGGCCTTCGACCTTCCCATCCGTTCCGACACCGCCGCGCTTCACGGCCTGGTGGCGGCCATGGTGGAGGCGGTGCCCGACATCCACTGTCTGCGCGACCCGACCCGTGGCGGCTTGGCTACCACCCTCAACGAACTGGCGCTGCAGTCCCGCGCCGGCATGGTGATTCGGGAAGCCGATTTGCCGGTGCGCGAGGAGGTGCGGGCCGCCTGCGAATTCCTCGGGCTCGACCCCCTCTACGTGGCCAACGAGGGAAAGCTGGTGGCGATTTGCGCCCCTGAGCATGCCGAAGCATTGCTGACGGCCATGCGAAGCCATCCCCTCGGCGCGGCGGCGGCCATTGTCGGCGAGGTGATCGAAGACCCCCATCATTTCGTCCAGATGGAAACCGCCTTCGGTGGCCGGCGCATCGTCGACTGGCTCACCGGTGAGCAGTTGCCGCGCATCTGCTGACGGCAGACTGGCCGAGACGCCCGGAGCATTGCAATGCTCGCCGAGTGGTGGTCCTATCTCGCTACAAGGTGTTCTCCCGAGGCTCGGCGCATGGGCTACCTGCGGGAGAGTATCGCCATCCGCGCCCGCTACCGCCGCTGCCGGCATGCCTGGGCGCCCCATCTCGCAAAAACCCGGCAGGCGCTGGCGGCCTCTCTTGAACGTTGCCGTCAGCGGCGGACCGCCCTTGTTCTGGGGTCCGGGCTGCTTCTCGATGTTCCCTTGGCGGAGCTCGCTGCTTCCTTCGAGGAGGTCTGGCTGGTGGACATGGTTCACCTTCCCGCCGCGAGGCGCGAAGCCGCGCGCTATCCCAACGCCCGCTGCATCGAATGGGACGTGACCGAGTGCGCGGCGGCCTTGCTGGACGGGAAGGGAAGGGATGCGCTGGCCGAAGGCACGCCTTCGGCCTTTCTGCGGGAAGATCGAGTGGACTGGGTAGGTTCGGTCAACCTGCTCTCGCAGCTTCCCCTGCTTCCTCTTGCCTGGCTAGGGGAGCCGCCTTCATCGACGCACCCTCTGGCTGTGGCGATGATGCGGCGTCACCTCGACTACCTATCCCGCTTTCGGGCCGTCGTCTGTCTGGTGGCGGACGCCGAGCAGAGATGGGGGAACAGGGAGGAAGCGATGGAAGGCGCTGATCTCGACCCCCTTCTCGGATTGTCGGCCCATGCCTTCGACCAGTGGTGGTGGGAGTTGGCCCCCCCGGGGGAAGCGGGGCATGGGCATGCCATCCGTCACCGGGTGTTGGCCTGCCACTGGCCGAGTGGCATTGCAGCGCCCTAGGGGGGCGAGGCGTGGGCAGACAGAGCATACTTTTCGGTGCCTTCGACCGCCACAATTTCGGCGATCTGCTGTTTCCCCATGTGGCCGCAGCCATGCTGGGAGCCAGGGAGGTTCGGTTTGCCGGCGTGGCGGGGCGGGACATGCGCCCCTACGGCGGCCATGCCACCGTGGCGCTGGATCGTCTGGCGGAGGAGATGGCAGGGGTGAGCGTCAACCTGATTCATGGAGGAGGCGAGGTTCTGACCTGCGACGCTTGGCAAGCCGCCGTGATGGTATCGCCGGCCGAGGAAGCGCAACGGGCCATTGCCGCTTACGACCGGGACGCGGGGGAACGCTTGCGCTGGGGACAGCAGCAGTTGCGCACGACACGTCAGATTCCTTATGTGGCGGGGAAGGCGCTGTTTTCCCACCCTGGCGCCTGGATATTTTGCGGGGTCGGTGGCGTCGAGCTGATGGAATTGAGCCCCTCCTTTCGCACAGAAGTGCTGGGCGTTTTACGACAGGCCGATTACCTCAGCGTGCGGGACCTCATGACCCAGTCATTGCTGGGGCGGGAAGGCATCTCGGCGGAACTGGTTCCCGATCCCGCCATAATGGTCGAGGAGCTCTTTGGCGACCGGATACGGCGGCATGGGGAAGAGGGAGCCGTGGCCCGGGTCCGCTCGGCATTTCCCAAGGGCTATCTGGCCGTTCAGTTCAGCGCCGATTTCGGCGACGACGCCACGTTGGCCGTGCTGGCCGCGCAGCTTGATAGCCTGGCGGCGGAACAGGGGCTGGGCTTGGCGTTTTTCCGCGCCGGCGCGGCGCCCTGGCATGACGACTTGGAGCCCTACCAGCGTCTTATCGCCCGGT
>JAJZVC010000042.1 GCA_021845865.1 Pseudomonadota bacterium
AGCAAGAACACGTTCTACCTGCACCTCAAGGAGTGCGAATTCCGGTATAACTACCGGAGCCAGAACTTGTACCTTACCCTCCTCAAAATTGTCAGACTGAACCCGCTGTTCTAGTCATGACCCTTTTTTTATCCTCGTCAGATAAATAAGCTAAACCTTATGATTTGGATAAATAACCCTGACTGGCTATTATGGAAATACTGAGTATGATGCTAGGGAATGCAGGAGAAGCCTGCCCGCCGCACCAGCCGAGGAAAAAGACATGACGACCCATATCGAGCAGTACAAAGTCCACAAGGAGCCCTATTACCAGCCCCAAGGCAACGAAGTGGCCCTCTACGAGGCCGCTTACCGCAACCGCCTGCCGGTGATGGTGAAGGGTCCCACGGGCTGCGGTAAATCCCGCTTCGTCGAGTACATGGCGTGGAAACTGGGCAAGCCCCTGATCACCGTGGCCTGCAACGAGGACATGACGGCCTCCGACCTGGTGGGGCGCTATCTCCTCGAAGCCAACGGCACCCGCTGGCTGGACGGCCCCCTTACCACCGCCGCCCGCATCGGCGCCATCTGCTACCTGGACGAGGTGGTCGAGGCGCGCCAGGACACCACCGTGGTGATCCACCCCCTCACCGACCACCGCCGTACCCTGCCCCTGGACAAGAAGGGCGAGTTGATCGAGGCCCATCCCGATTTCCAGCTGGTGATTTCCTACAACCCCGGTTACCAGTCCCTGATGAAGGATCTCAAGCAGTCCACCAAGCAGCGCTTCACCGCCTTCGATTTCGACTATCCCGCGCCGGAACTGGAGACGAGCATCCTGGCCAAGGAGACGGGTCTCGACGCCGCCGTCGCCGCCAAGCTGGTGAAGATCGGCCAGACGGCCCGCAATCTCAAGGGCCACGGCCTGGACGAAGGCATTTCCACCCGTCTGCTGGTGTACGCCTCCACCCTGATCAAGGACGGCATCGATCCGCGGGAGGCCTGCCGCATGGCCCTGGTGCGCCCCATCACCGACGATGCCGATATCCGCGACACCCTGGACCACGCCATCGACGCGACCTTTGCCTGACAGGCAAAGGTTTCCTCCTCGCTTGGCCGAGGCCGGCATCAGGTGCCGAGGGTTTGAGTAAAAGCGCGATTCCCCTCTCCCGCTTCAGCCAGGGGGAAGGGGCAGGATGAACATGATCGAGACAACGACCGAATACGAACACCCCTTGATGAAGGGCTACCGCGAGCAGCTTAACTGTGGCTTCGCCCAGGTTGGCGAGGTCTTCGAGGACTGCATGGCGGAGGCCCTGGCGGTGCTTTCCCGGGCAGGTCTCGCCGCCTACCTGGATAATGCCCGCTTCCTGTGCAAGATGGGGCGGGGCGTCGAGCCGGTGCTCGCCTTCCTGGAGGAATGGCCGTCGGTGGCCAAGGCCCTGGGAGAAGAGGCCCTGGGGCCGGTGATGGCGGCCATCCAGGCCATGCACAAATCCCCCAACGGCAAGGCCATCACTCCCTTCATCCAGACCTTGGCGCCGGTGGCGCGCCGCCTGCATTCGTTGGAGCCGTTGGAGCACTACCTCGATATTGCCCATGACCTGATGGCCCGTACCACGGGTTCCATCCATGGCCACCACGCCACCTTTCCCAGCCCCGGCCTGCCCGAGTTCTTCCAGCAGGCGCCGTTCCTGTTCAACCAGCTGTCCATGGCAGGGGTGCGCAACTGGGTGGAATACGGCATCCGCAACTACCGTACCCATCCGGAGCGCCAAGCCGAGTACTTCGCCCTCAAATCCGCCGACAGCCGGGCGGTGCTGCAGCGGGAGCGCCACGGCGTGCTGTTCGCCGACGTGGAGCGCCGGCTGGAGCTTTACCTGCGCGGCCTGTGGCAGGAGGCCGAGCAGTTGGTGCCGTATTCCACCGCCTTCGACGAGCTGCGCAAGCCCATTCCCTATTACGACAAGTTGGGCATGCGGGTGCCGGACGTGTTCGACAGCGCCAACGGCGTCAAGGGCATCGACCGCTACCGGGCCGTGCTGGCCCACATGGTTGGTCACCGCCGCTGGACTACCCAGGTCATCGCCGACAACTACAGCCCCTTGCAGCGCATGGCGGTGGAGTTCTTCGAGGACTGCCGCGTCGAAACCCTGCTCTGCCGGGAGTACCCGGGCCTGCGGGACATTTTTCTGGCCCTCCACCCCCATCCTGGCGAGGACGACTGCGACCCGGAAACCATGTCCTGCCTGCGTCACCGCCTGACCATGCTGTCCCGGGCCTTGCTGGACGAAAACCACGGCTACAGGAACCCCATCATCCTCGAGTTCGCGCAGCGCTTCCACGAGAGCATGGTCCGGGGCGAATCCAGCACCCGGGAGGTCGCCGACCTGGCACTGTCCTTCTCTGCCCGCTCCCGCCGCCAGAGCGACCAGTACGCCAACGTCTACTTCGACAACACGGTGATCGACTACCGGGACGACAACCGCCATATGTGGTTGTTCATCGAGGACAGCGACGACGAGGACTTTTTCGACGATCCGGACAAGAAGCAGAAGAAAGAGGCCGAGGCCCAGTCCCTGCCTCCCCGGCATTACCCTGAGTGGGACTACAACAGCCAGACCTACCGCCCCGACTGGGTCAGCCTCTACGAGCACCTGCACCCCAAGGGCAACGCCGCCGACATCGACCGCCTGCTGCAGAAGAACGATGCCCTGGCCAAGCGCCTGAAGCGCATCCTCGACCTTCTCAAGCCCCAGGACAAGGTGCGCATCCGCTACCAGGAGGAGGGCAGCGAACTGGACCTGGACGTGGCCATCCGTTCCCTCATCGATTTCAAGGGCGGCGCCACCCCCGACCCCCGCATCAACATGAGCCACCGCACCAGCGGCCGCAACATCGCGGTGAGCCTGGTGCTGGACCTGTCCGAGTCCCTGAACGAGAAAGTGGCGGGTTCCGAGCAGACCATCCTGGAGCTTTCCCAGGAGGCGGTGTCGCTTCTGGCCTGGGCCATCGAACGCCTGGGGGACCCTTTCGCCATTTCGGGCTTCCACTCCAACACCCGCCACGACGTGCGTTTCATGCACATCAAGGGCTACAGCGAGGGGTTCGGCGACGAGGTCAAGGCCCGGCTGGCCGCCATGGAGGCGGGCTATTCCACCCGCATGGGCGCGGCCATGCGCCATGCCGCCCACTATCTGGAGGCGCGCCCCGCCGACAAGAAACTCATGCTCATCCTCACCGACGGCCAGCCCGCCGACGTGGACGTGCAGGACGAAAAACTCCTCATCGAGGACGCCCGCCGCGCCGTGCGCGAACTGGACCAGAAGGGCATCTTCGCCTACTGCATCAACCTGGACCCGAAGGCCGACGAATACGTGGCCGACATCTTCGGCCGGCAGTACACCGTGGTGGACAACATCCAACGGCTGCCGGAGAAACTGCCAGAGCTTTTTATGGCGCTTACCAAGTAAGCTGGCGGTTTCTCAGTGAAGACTAACGTGAGCAGAGCGAACGTTAAGTCGCGAAGCGACGGCCGTAACTAAAAGCTGCCCGAGTGGTTCATGGCGCTGACGAAGTAAGCGCTGTGGGCATGGCCTATGCGAGCGGGTAGGGGCAGCCGAGGGCGGATTGGCTAACGGCGCTTGCCGGAGACTTCCTCCTCCAGGCGCATGATGGCGGCCACGATGTCCCGCGAGGCGGAGGAAAACTCCCGGCCCGTGGAGAGCAGTTCCTCGGCGCCGGCTTTGTCGCCGGCCACGACCTTGTTCACGATTTCGGCCGCCGTGCGGTGGAACTGGACATGCCTGGCCACCAATTCCTGAAAGGTCGGCGAACCCTCGAACCGCCTCCCTTCGCCTTGGAGCCAGCGACCCAACTCGCAGGCTTCTTCTTTGGCGGCAGCGGCGATGTCGAAATCTTGTCCCCGGCCATCGATGAAGTTGCGCAGATGAATTTTCCACTTCAGATGGCTGACGATGGCGTCGTCGAAATCCATGGTGTCCTCTGCTGATGTAGTCGTCGTTGGGATGTATCGAAAGTTTCTTTGCTTACAGCTTAGCCTAAAAAGCCAGCCTCTTGGGAGGGGCCCGCGTGGCCTGCCGAGAAAGGAGCGCGATTTCTTCGTCAGGGGGTAGAATAACAAAACGTCCCTCTGAACAAGGAAGCCGCCCGTGAACGCCTCATTGCAAAAACCGCTTGCCATCGCCGCCCTGGCTTGCCTGTGGGCCTTTTTCGCCGCGTCCGCCCATGCCGACGAGGCAATGACGGGAGACCGGCTGGTGCGCCAATTGTGGGGCAGCCTGCAGCAGGGCAACTACGACGGGGTGGAAGCCATGCTGGCGCCCGCCTTCCAGTCGGTGCACGAGGGCGGGGTCCGGGACCGGGAGCAGGAAATCGCCTACCTGCGCGGCATGAAGGTCAACGAATATTCCCTGGGCAACATCGTCGCCACCGGCGGCGATTCCCTCTACGTGGTGTCCTACCGCCTGACCCTGAAGGGCAGCCTCAACGGACGCCCCCTGGTGATCAACGGCGCGCCTCGCCTGTCGGTTTTCGCCAGGGAAGGCGGCGTCTGGCGCTGGACGGCCCACGCCAACTTGGCGGGGCGGCGCTAGCCTTCGTACAATGATGTCCTGGATAGGCACGGAGAAGACATGAAAATCGCATTCATCGGCGGCGGCAACATGGCCGGCGCCCTCATCGGCGGCCTCACCGGCAAGGGGTTCGCGGCCGCCGACATCCGCGTGGTGGAAATCACGCCCGAGGCCCGTGAGCGCCTCAAATCCCGCTTCGGCGTGGCGGTCTACGAGGACGCGGCGCCCGCCGTGGCCGGCGCCGCCGTGGTGGTGCTGGCGGTGAAGCCCCAGCAGCTCTACCCGGTGGTGAAGCAATTGGCCCCCCTGCTGGACGGCCAGCTGGTGCTGTCCATCGCCGCCGGCGTGCGGGCCAGCGACATCTCCCGCTGGCTGGGGGACTACCCCAAGGTGGCGCGCGCCATGCCCAACACCCCCTCCATGGTGAGCGCCGGCATCAGCGGGCTCTTCGCCATGCCGGGCCTGAGCGAGGCGGAGCGGCGCGAGGCCCAGTCCATCCTCGACGCCGTCGGCATGACCCTGTGGCTGCACGACGAATCCCAGATGGACGCCGTCACCGCCGTGTCCGGCAGCGGTCCGGCCTATGTTTTCTACTACATGCAGGCCCTGCAGGAAGCGGCTCAGGAGCTGGGCTTCTCCAGCGAGGAGGCGCGTACCCTGGCCCTGGAAACCTTCGTCGGCGCCTGCAAGCTGGCGGCGGACAGCGGCGAGGATTTCGCCCTGCTGCGGGCCAAGGTCACCTCCAAGGGCGGCACCACGGAGCGGGCCATTCTCTCCAAGGAGGCCGCCGGGGTGAAAGCGGCCATCATCGCCGGGGTGAAAGCGGCCCATGCCCGCTCGGCGGAGTTGGCGGAAGAACTGGGAAAGGCGGAATAGGGAGCCGACACCATGATCGCCAACGCCCTGCAATTCGTCATCGAAACGGTATTCAACCTTTTCGCCATCGCGCTGCTGCTGCGCTTCCTGCTGCAATGGCTGCGGGCCTCTTTCCGCAATCCCTTTTCCCAGTTCCTGGTGTCCCTGACCAATTTCCTGGTCCTGCCCCTGCGCAAGGCGATACCCGGCCTCGGCGGGCTGGATTGGGCCTCTCTCCTCGCCGCCTGGCTGGTGGAGTTCGCCATGCTGCTGCTGGTGCTGCTGGTGGGGGGCTTCCCCCTGGCCATCGCCGGCCTCGGCGTGCTTCCTGGGATCGCCCTGTGGGCGGTGGTGAAACTGGTATCCCTGGGGGTGTACGTTTTCATGGGGGCGGTGCTGCTCCAGGCCCTGCTGTCCTGGGTCAATCCCTACTCCCCCATCGCCCCGCTCCTCTATGCCTTGTCCGAGCCCCTGTTGCGGCCGGCGCGCAAGGTTCTGCCGCCCATCGGCGGGGTGGACCTGTCGCCCCTGGCGGTCATCCTTGTCCTGCAGCTGGTGCTGATGGTGCCGGTGGCGTGGCTGGAAATGGCGGTGATGGGAATGTTCCGTTGAGCTGGCAGCGCTACGACGAGAAAAAGCAGGTGCTGACCCTCAGCCTCTATATCCAGCCCGGCGCCAAGCGCACCGAAGTGGCGGGTCTCCACGGCGAGGCGCTGAAGATCCGCGTCGCCGCTCCGCCGGTGGACGGCGCCGCCAACGAGGCGCTGATCGATTTCCTGAAAAAAACCTTCGGCGTCCCCGCTGCCAGCGTCACCTTGAGGCACGGCGCCAGCGGGCGCAGCAAAGTGGTGGAAATTGCCGCGCCGGCCCAATCCGCCGATATTCTGCTCAAAACCTGATCATGGACTGGCATTCACTCCTTTCTCCCCGCCGGTTGGGCAAGGCCGCGGCAGATGCCGAAAGCGGCGTGCGCACCGGCTTCCAGCGGGATTTTGACCGCATCGTCTATTCTTCGGCCTTTCGCCGCCTGCAAGACAAGACCCAGGTTTTTCCCCTGTCCCAAAGCGACTACGTGCGCACCCGGCTGACCCACAGCCTGGAAGCCGCCAGCGTCGGGCGATTCCTCGGCGCCATTGTCGGCGAGGAAATTATCGCCCGCCACCATCTCGAGGAAGTGGCTTCCGCCGACGTGGGCGCTATTCTCGCCGCCGCTTGCCTGGCCCACGATATCGGCAATCCGCCCTTTGGCCACATGGGGGAGGCGGCGATTCAGGAGTGGTTCGCCAATACCGGCTTGGGACGCCAAGTGCTGGAAAAGCTGCCCGAGGCTCAGCGCGGCGATTTTCTCGAATTCGAGGGCAACGCCCAGGGTTTTCGCCTCGTCACGCGGCTGCAAAGCCCGGACAACCTGGGAGGGATGCAGCTTACCTGCGCCACCCTGGGGGCATTCACCAAGTATCCCTGCGCCTCTTCCCGCCAGCGCGATGGGCACATCGCCACCAAGAAGTTTGGTTTCTTTACTCCCGAACGGGCCTTCTTCGAGCAGGTGGCGGCGGAAACCGGCTTGGTGGCGCTTGCCGAAGGGGCCTGGGCGCGCCATCCCCTGGCCTTTCTCATGGAGGCGGCGGATGATATTTGCTACACCATCGTCGATCTGGAAGACGGTTTCCGCGTCGGTCTGCTGGAATTCGATGAGGTGGCGGCGCCGATGCGGGAAGCGATCGCCGATCCGAAGCTGGAATCCCGCCTTGCCGGTTTTCGCGACGATAAGGAGCGTATCGAGTACTTGCGGGCCCGGGCCATCAACCAGGTGGCCAACCAAGTGGCCCGGGCCTTCCTGGATTACGAAGGGGAGCTTCTCGACGGCTCCTTCCGGGGCGAATTGCTGGATGAGATTCCCGCCAAGGATGCGGTGGCGAAGATGAAGGAGCTGGGTTATGGCCGCGTCTACGTCGCCGAGCAGGTGCTGGAGATCGAGGCGGCGGGTTTTCGCGTCCTGGGGGGATTGCTGCAGTTTTTCGTCGAGGCCGTGGAGGAAATGGCCGCCAGCCCTAAACCCAGCCTGAGCGCAAAAACCCTCGTGCGCCTGCTGCCGAGGCAATTTCTCGGCGTGGACGGGCGGCCCGATCCCGATCCCTACACCCGCTTGATCCAGCTTACCGATTTCGTTTCCGGGATGACCGATTCCTACGCCGTTTCCCTGTACAAGAAGCTCACCGGCATCTCCCTCCCGGGGGGGTAAATGGCCGACGACCGCGACCTGAGGGAGAGCAGCCCGCGCAAGCTGGCCTTCAAGCTGGCGATGCTGGCCGTGTTCTCCGCCGGGTCGCTGCTGGGCATGGGGACGCTGGGCCTTCCCTTCATCGCGGCGTTCACCGGCCTGGCTTTCGCGGTCGAATTTCGGGAACTGTTCCTTTGGCTGCTCCACCGCTTGCCCCGGGCCTATCTCCGCAACGTGGGCGAGCACCGCCTGTACAGCTATTGCGGCAGCGATATCCGGGTCCTCGGAACGGCGCCCCAAGACGCATGGTTCTGCGAGGGCGACGTGTTGGCGGCGCTCCTGCTGGAGCCGCCGCCGGGTTTGCGCCGCTTTTCCGCCAGGGAAAGGGCGAGGCAGGGCGGTAACGGTTGGTATTTATCCCCGCCGGGGGTGGAGCGGCTGCTGCGCTACCATGTCAACGCCGAGGAGGCCTCCCGTTTCCGCGGCTGGCTCCAGCGGGAGGTGTTTCGGGAGAAAGTGGCGCGCTGAAACCCCGCCGTGCGGGTGGGTACGCCAAAGCGGCTAGGCACATCGGCCGATTATCCCGACGGCGGCGAGGGGCTATCATGCCACGATGGCCCGTGAACTCGTCCCCACCTACTGTGCCCTGTGCATTTCCCGCTGTGGCTGTCTCGCCACGGTGGAGGACGGACGCTTGCTGGCCGTGACGCCCGACCCCGGCCATCCCACCGGCCGCGCGCTGTGCATCAAGGCCAAGGCCGCCCCCGAACTGGTGTCCCATCCCGGCCGATTGACCACCCCCCTCCTGCGCACCCGCCCCAAGGGGGACCCCGACCCCGGCTGGCGCCCCATCGGCTGGGACGAGGCCCAGTCCCTGGCGGGCGAACGCCTGGCGGCGATAGGCCCCGGCGCGACGGCCTTCGCCGTCGCCACCCCCAGCGGCACCGCCATCGCCGACAGCTTCGCCTGGATACACCGTCTCGCCCATTTCTGGGGCAGTCCCAACCTGGTGTTCGCCACCGAGAACTGCAACTGGCACCGGGATTTCAGCCCCGCGTTGACCTGGGGAACGGGACTCGGCATGCCGGATTACGCCCGGAGCCGCGCCATCCTGCTATGGGGAAGCAACCCCGCCGCCACCTGGCTGGCCCATGCCGAGCGCATCCGCGCCGCCCAGCAGCGGGGGGCGAGGCTCGTCGTCGTCGACCCGCGCAAAAGCGGCCTGGCCAACGGCGCCGACCTTTGGCTGCCGCTCCGGCCGGGGACGGATGGCGCCCTGGCCCTGGGGCTGATTCACCTCTTGCTCCAGGAAGGCGGGGCGGACCTGGATTTCCTCCGCCGGCACTCCGACGCCTTTTCCCCCGCGCCGGATGGCGGCGGCACGGTACTCGACCGCCTGGCCGAACGCGCGGGGGCGTGGCCGCCGGAGCGCGTCGCCGCCGTCACCGGCGTGGCGGAGGAGCCGCTGCGCCAAGCCGCCGCGATCCTGGCCGGGGAGAAGCCGGTTGCCCTTTACACCTGGACGGGCACTTGCCAGCAGGAGCAGGCCACCGCCGCCACCCGGGCGGTCAATATCCTCTATGCCCTGACCGGCAGCCTGGGGCAGCCAGGGGGCAACCGCTGGTTTCCCAAACCCCGCCTGAACGACGTGGCGGCCTTCGGCCAAGTCGACGCCGCTACCCGGCAGCGCACCCTGGGGCAGGGGGAGCGTCCCCTGGGGCCGCCTTCCCGGGGCTGGATCAGCACCCGGGACCTGTTCCGCGCCGTCGCGACCGGTGAGCCCTATCCCATCCGGGGCCTGGTGGCGTTCGGGGGCAACTTCCTGGTGTCCAAGCCCGCCACGCGCCATGCCGAAGCGGCGCTGGCCAAGCTGGAGTTCTTCGTCCAGACCGAGTTGTTCGAGACGCCCAGCGCCCGCTGGGCGGACCTTTTGCTGCCCGCGTCCTCCTGTTGGGAGCGGGAAGGGCTGCAGGGGGGATTCATGGTGGACGAGGCCGCCGACGCCCATGTCCAGCTGCGCCCCGCCGTGGCGGCGCCGCCGGGAGAGGCGCGCTCCGACACGGCCATCGTTTTCGGCCTCGCCAGCGCCCTGGGCCTCGGCGAGGCGTTCTTCGGCGGCGACCCGGAAGCCGGCTTGGCCCATGTCCTGGCCCCTTCCGGACTCGATGCGGCAAGTCTGCGGGCCAATCGCCGGGGACTTGCCGCCCTCCATCTGAGCCAGGAACCGGCTGTCCCGCCCATCACGCTGTGGTCGGAAGCCCTGGCCGCCCTGGGCGGCGAGGCCTTGCCGGACTGGCGGCCTCCGCCCCCTTCCCCAGGGCTGCCCTTTTCGCTGACCTGCGGCAAGACGCCGGCCTATTGCCACAGCCAGTTCCGCCAGATCGATAGCCTGCGGCGTCGCCAGCCCGAGCCCGTGGCGGAGCTGGCCCCCGACGTGGCAACGGCCCGGGGTATCCGGCCGGGGGACAGGGTGATCGTCCGCACGGCCTTCGGCGCGGTGCATTACCTGGCCGAAATCAATCCTCGGCTCGCCGCCGGCACCGTCTGGGCCCACTACGGCTGGTGGCGCGAGGGGGAGGCCATCAGCTACAACGCCGCCATGGACGGCGAATGCTTCGACGGCATATCCGGCAGCAACGCCCTGCGCGGCGTGGCCTGCGACGTGGTGGCGGGAGGGGGATGATGAATCGGGAAAGAGTCTCCCGAAGTTATCCAGTTTTTCGAAAAGGCTTGTTGGAGTGGGGGCCTAGTTAGTCCTCGGATACAATGAATCTGTCCGAGGTCGGGAATGTCGCATTCCCAAGGTAGACTTCCACATCCCTTGCGATGTCGTTGGGGGATTCCGGACGTTCCTTGCATTTCGCCGCCCAACCGCGGCCGGGATGCAGGACATCCCAGCGCGGACGCATCCCGTTATAGCGACCGCTTCCTGGATCGTGATTGCCGAATCCATCGATGAGTGAGTTCCAGACGGGCGAATAGCGGGCAATGATTAAGGATTCGCCCAAGGGAATCCATATGTCATCGACGACTAGGAAGCGGCAGGAGAAGTCCTCGATGTTAAGGTTCGAGACTGAACGGATGCTTTCCGCATGTTCGGATAAACGGTTGAATAGGGGCTTGCCGTTGCCGCCTGAAGCCAGCCCGCCACCCTTTCTCGCTCCTGCGGGGACCGCCTTGCCGACATAGATGGGAGCTCCCGCCTTGCCATCTTTGTTTCGCTTGGATATCTCATGATACGGGGCGAAATCGCCTGCGTAATAGATGGCATAGATGCCAGCCCCCTTGAATTCGGGAAGATTCCCCAGTGGGTGAACCTTGCCCGCAAGCATCGCTTCCGCGACGCTCGCCCCTAAATTCTTTTTGTCCAGGGGGTTGAAAGGAATGATGTCCGCAGTCATGCCGCGCCCTTGATCTTCGAGGTCGTGCGGGCGAGTTCCTGCATTTTGGCGATGGCAAGGCGTTCCGCGACGCTGGAAGCGACGATTCGACCAAGCATCACGGGAACGGCATTGCCGAGTTGTCGCATTGTTTCCGTCCACGAGCCATGGAAGCGGTAGCCATCTGGGAAGGTCTGGATTCTAGCGGCTTCACGAACGGTAAAGTAGCGGACAGAACCGTCCTCGCGGACAAGCATGTTCTCGCCCCCGGGAACACCGTGGTCCCCCGCTTTAAGGGTTTTCGCGGGAAGGTCGAGAGGGCTTCCGGTATGTCCGGGATATATCTTCGCCCCATCTTGGAAGCGATGGTCTGGAAAATTCTTCGCCGCTTTTGTCCGCGGGTCTGGCAAGCCGATAAGCGCATCCCGCACTGTCCGCCATGCCAAGGCGCTGGGTTTCGCCTTCTCGAGTCTCTTTACGCGCGCGGCTACTTTTTCTGGCATTTTCGGAGGCTTTGCGATGTCATGACGTTTCCAGTACTCCCCCGAGACCCACTGTTCGAACAGGAGGGCATCGAGGCTGTGTGTCGCCTTCGGGAACGACCATTCGACCCCAAGGTCGGAGCGGAAGCCAACGATGAATACCCGTTCCCTCTTTTGCGGGATGCCGTAGTCGGCGGCATTCACTAGAGTGGGGACTACGTTGTAGGTCAGGTCCTTTCCAACTGTCTTGCCAGAAACCTTTTCTTTTTGGAGCCGGAGGAAATGTCCGAACCAATCTTCGCCCCGACGCCTCGAGACTTCAGGAAACGAGAGTTGAAGCAGGATATATTGGTAGTAGTTGGCGAAAGAGGAACGAGTTAGTCCCTTCACGTTCTCGACGATGAAGGCACGTGGCCGAAGCCTACGGACGATATCGACCGTGGCGGGGAACATGTCACGACTATCGTCGTTTGCCTTGTGTTTTCCTCCCATCGAAAACGGCTGGCAGGGTGGGCCCCCAGCGAGAAGGTCGATATTTTCGCCCACCCCTTCCCAATCAAATCCTCGGACGTCGCCTTCATGGACATTCCAGCCCGCGACAAGCGGATAACCACGAGAACCGTTTTCCCGAATGGTGTCGCAAGCCCATTTGTCCCATTCGACGACAGCTTGCGGTTCAAAGCCCGCAAGATGGACGCCCATGGCTAGCCCACCCGCGCCCGCGAACAATTCCACGCACTTCATCACGTATTCTCCCCGTCAAGAAACTGCCTCAAACGTTTGCCTAGCCTTTCCTTATCCTTTAACTCGCATTCCCAGACGACGAATACTCGCCAGCCAATTTCTTCCAACGCGGTGATCTTGCGGGCATCCCGATCGCGGTTGCCCTCGAGCTTCGTGGTCCAGAATTTTACCCGCGATTTCGGCATGCGAGCCAACGGACAGCCATCGTGTCTATGCCAGAAGCAACCGTGTACGAATACCACCGCACGCCGAGAACGGAAGACCAAATCGGGTTTTCCGGGCAAATCCCGGCAATGCAGGCGATACCTGTATCCCATGCCGTGCAAAAGCTTGCGAACCGCCATTTCAGGCTTCGTGTCCGTTGAACGAACTAGCGCCATGCGGCGGCTGCGTTCTTCAGGAGACATCGTGTCGGTCATTTTACTGTCCCAAATTCTCCAGGCAAATGAAAACGGAGGAAGTGTGCTCGCGCGATCCAGGACAATATTCCGGCAAAATGAAATGCCATCTCAAGAAGGCGGCTGAATTCACGAGGGAGATGCCACGGCCGGTCACATCAGCACGATGTCGTAACGCTCCTGAGTATAGGTGCTTTCCACCTGGAGGGAGATGGGCTTGCCGATGAATTCGGACAGCTGGGCCAGGTTCTGGGATTCTTCGTCGAGGAAGAGGTCGATCACCTGCTGGGAGGCGAGGATGCGGTACTCCCGGGCGTTGAACTGGCGGGCTTCCCGCAGCAGTTCCCGGAGGATTTCGTAGCACACGGTCTGGGCGGTTTTCAGCACGCCCCGGCCCTGGCAGATGGGGCAGGGCTCGCACAGGATGTGCTCCAGGCTCTCCCGGGTGCGCTTGCGGGTCATTTCCACCAGCCCCAGGGCGGAGAAGCCGTTGACCGTCACCCGCGTGCGGTCCTTGGACAGCGCCCGTTTAAGCTCCTCCAGCACGTGGCCGCGATGCTCCGGGGTGTCCATGTCGATGAAGTCGATGATGATGATGCCGCCCAGGTTTCTCAGGCGAAGCTGGTGGGCGATGGTCTGGGCGGCCTCCAGATTGGTCTTGAAGATGGTGTCGTCGAAATTGCGGCCGCCGACGAAGCCCCCGGTGTTGACGTCGATGGTGGTGAGGGCCTCGGTCTGGTCCATGATCAGGTAGCCGCCGGATTTCAGCTCCACTTTCCGCGACAGGCCGCGCTCGATTTCCTCCTCCACGCCGTGGAGGTCGAACAGGGGACGCTCGCCGGCGTAGTGCTCGATCTTGACCACCACGTTGTTGATGTACTGGCGGGCGAATTCCTGCATCTTGGCGAAGGTTTCCCGGGAGTCCACCAGCACCCGCTTCGTGTCGTCGGTGATGAAATCCCGCAGCACCCGCAGGGGCAGGCTCAGGTCCTGGTAGAGCAGGGTCTTGGGCGGCGCGGCGCGGCCGGCTTCGGTAATGTTGGACCACAGCTTGCGCAGGTACTCGATGTCCGCCGCCAGTTCCTCGTCGGAGGCGCCTTCGGCCACGGTGCGGATGATGTAGCCGCCCTTCTCGTCGGCGGGCAGCAGCTCCTGCAGCTTGTTGCGCAGCATGTCCCGCTCGCCCTCGTCCTCGATGCGCTGGGAGATGCCGATATGGGATTCCTGGGGCAGGTAGACCAGAAAGCGGCCGGCGAAGCTGACCTGGGTGGACAGGCGTGCCCCCTTGGTGCCGATGGGGTCCTTGAACACCTGCACCATCAGGCTCTGGCCCTCGTGGAGGAGGCGCTCGATGGGCTTGGGCTCGCCGTTGGCGGCGGGTTGCCAGATATCCGCCACGTGCAGGAAGGCGGCGCGGTCAAGACCGATGTCGACGAAGGCGGATTGCATGCCCGGCAGCACCCGGCACACCTTGCCGAGGTAGATGTTGCCCACCAGCCCCCGGGCGCTTTCCCGCTCGATGTGAAGCTCCTGGGCGGCGCCCTGTTCCATCACCGCGACGCGGGTTTCCTGGGGGGTGACGTTGATGAGGATTTCGTTACTCATTGAAGCGTACCTTGAAATGGTCCAGCAGTTGCGCCGTCTCGAACAGGGGCAGGCCCATCACGCCGGTGTAGCTGCCCGACAGGTTGGCGATGAAGGCCGCCGCCCGGCCCTGGATGCCGTAGGCGCCGGCCTTGTCCATGGGCTCGCCGCTGGCGACGTAGCGGCGGATGTCCGCGTCGCCGAGAGGGCGGAATTCCACCTCGGAGACCGAGGTGCGCAGTTCGGTTCGTTCTTCGTAGGTCATCGCCACGCTGGTGATGACCCGGTGCCGCCGCCCCGACAGGCGCCGCAGAATGGCGGCGGCGTCGTCCCGGTCGGCGGGCTTGCCGAAAATCTCGCCCTCCAGGGTGACGGTGGTATCGGCCCCCAGCATGGGGCGCCGTGGCAGGCCGCGCTCGGTCATGCGCCGCCAGCCGGCCTCCGCCTTGGCGACGGCGATGCGTTGGGCGTATTGGAGGGGGTCCTCCTCGGGGAAGGGGGTTTCGTCCACGTCCTCGGGCCGGCCCGGCGCGCTGCGCAGCAGCAGCACCTCGGCGGTGACGCCGATCTGCTTCAGCAGCTCCCGCCGGCGGGGGGACTGGGATACCAGGTAGATGCGGTCGAAGCGTTTCATGTCAGGCCCGGTGGTAGGGGTGTCCCTTCAGCAGGGACACGGCGCGGTAAAGCTGCTCCGCCAGCAGGACCCGAGCGAGGCCGTGGGGCAGGGTCATGCGGGAGAGGGAGAGCAGCCGGTTCGCCTTGTTCTTGATGCTCGGGTGGAGGCCGTCGGCGCCGCCGATGACGAAGGCCACGTCCCGTCCGCCCCCCAGCCAGCCCTTGAGCAGTTCGGTCAGTTCCACGGTGCTGGGGTTCTTGCCCCGCTCGTCCAGGGCGATGATTTCACAGCCCGCCGGCAGGGCGCCGGCGATGCGCTCGGCCTCGATTTCCATCACCGTTTCCACAGGTTTGCCCTCGGTGCGGCTGGCGGGCTTGATTTCCACCAGCTCGACGCGGGCCTCGCGGGGCATGCGTTTGGCATACTCGTCGAAGGCATCCGACGCCCAGGCCGGCAGCTTGGTGCCGACGGAAACGATGAGCAGACGCATGGTCAGCGGGGGGGATGTTCCTTGGCGCCGAAAGGCGGGCGCGGCGCGCCCCCCCACAGTTCTTCCAGGTTGTAGTACTGGCGCACCGCCGGGTTCATGATGTGGACGACGATGTCGCCCAGGTCGATCAGCACCCACTCGCCCACCTGCTCACCCTCCACGCCGACGATATGGCCGCCGTTCTCCTTCACTTTTTCCTGCACGTTGTTGGCCAGGGCCTTGGTCTGGCGGGTGGAGTCCGCGCTGGCGAACACCATGCAGTCGGTCATGCTGGTGAGTTTGGTGACGTCCAGGGCGACGATATCCTTGGCCTTGATGTCTTCCAGGGCGTCGATGACGACCTGCTTCAGTTGATCTACGGTCATGCTGCTTTCTACGGGTAAAGGTGGTTCGAGCGAATATAGTCCAGAACCGCGTCCGGGAGCAAATAGCGCGGGCTTTTGCCGGCCGCCGCCATGAGGCGGATGCGGGTGGCGGAGATGTCGAGGCGGGTGGTCTCCCGCGCGATGATTCTGCCCGCCGGCTGGCCGCGGATGCTGGCGATGTCGTCGGTGAGACGGCTTTCCCATTCTTCCCGCAGCTCCAGGGGCATGGCGGTGGCCCAGCTTTCCATGGCGAAGCCGGGGCGCTGGGCGACGGCGACGTGGGCGAAGGCGAAGAGTTCCTGCCAACGGTGCCAGGAGGCCAAGCCGAGAAAGGCGTCCGCGCCCACCAGCAGCACCAGGGGCCGCCGGGGCCCCGCTTCTGCCCGCAGCTCGGCGAGGGTTTCCACCGTGTAGCAGGGGGTTCCCTTGCGAATCTCCCGGTCGTCCACCGTGAACAGCGGGTTGTCCGCCGCCGCCAGGCGCGTCATGGCCAGGCGCATGGCGGGGCTGACGCCGGGGGTGGCCCGATGGGGCGGAACGCCGGCGGGCACCAGGCGCACCTCCGCCGCCGCCAGGCTGTCGGCCATCTCCTGCGCCAGGCGCAGGTGGCCGTAGTGGATGGGGTCGAAGGTGCCGCCGAAAACGGCGAGGGGGGCATGCTCGGTCATGGCCGGATTATACCCCATGACCCGGCAACGGTCTGAATCGGCGGGGTTTTCCGTCCCTGGTAGGAAGGTACCGGATTGAGGGGCGGCAGGGGGCGGAGTAGAGTAGGGCGTGAATCATGCACCGTTGAGGAGAAGATGCGATGACCCCCATGCTGCGCGGAATGATTGCCCTGTTGGCCCTGTTGGCGCTACCGGCCTGGGCCGACCCGCCGCCGGGCTATGCCTTCCTCGGCTACGACCAGGGGCTGGCGCGGGCCAGGGCGGAAGGCAAGCCGGTGTTCCTCTATTTCGGCCGCTACGGCTGCGCCTGGTGCGACAAGACCAACAAAGAGTCCTTCTCCAACCCGGATATCCGCAAGCGCTACACGGACCATTACGTCCTGGTTTACGTGGATGCCGAGAGCGGCCGGCGGCTGAGGCTGCCCGACGGCGAGCGCATCACCGAGGCGGAACTGGGGGCCCGCTTCAAGGCCTTCGCCACGCCCCTGTTCGTGTTCCTCGATCCCGACGGCAAGGAAATCGCGAAGATTCCCGGCTTCAAGACCGTGGAGGATTTCCGCGATTACGACCGCTACGTCCACGAGGGCCACTACAAGACCCAGACCCTGCTGCAGTTCCTCGGGAGCAAATCGTGAAGGCCCCGTGGCTGGCGCTTTTCTGTCCGCTGACCGCCTTCGCCGCCCCCTGGACCTTTTCCCCGCCCGTGGACCTGACTCCTCTGCCCGCCAAGGGGGTGTACCACCATCTCGAGGCCGCCGGGCGCAAGAGCATCGCGGTGGGCGAGGGGCCGTGGCGGTGGCTTGGGAGGACAACCGCGACGGCGTTTCCCGCTGCTACCTGGCGGTCAAGCCGGCCCGGGCGGCGCGCTTCAACGCGGCGATGCGGGTCAGCGGCCCCCACGAGGGCTTCGAGCCCAGCGTGGCGGTCCTGGGCAAGGGCCGCTACGCGGTGGGCTGGGAGGAGGACGGCGCCGCCTGGCTGCGGGTCGAGGACGGCGGCCGCCTGTCGCCGCCCCTGCGCCTCGGCGGGGAGGAGGCTGGCCAGGTGAACGTGGCCTACGAGGCGGGAACGGGGCTGTACGCCGCCTGGACGGAACGGGCGGGGCGTTTCCGCCAGGCGTGGGTGGCGCGGATTGCCGTGGACGGGGACCGGCTGGCCGTGGAAGGGGCCAAGCCGGTGGAGGCCGCCACGCCCCGGGACGAGCAGCTCTATCCTTCCCTCGCCGTGACGGCGAAGGGCGGCGTGACGGTGGCGTGGGAGGACCGCCGGGAAGGGCACACCCGTATTCTCTACGCCTACCGTGACAAGGATGGCGGCTTCGCCAAGCCCCAGGCCCTGAATGAAATTCAGCGCGGCCAGGCGGCGGCGCTGGGGCTGGGGCGCGGTTCCGGCGCCATGCGAGTGGCCCTGGCGGCGGAGGGGGAAAACGGGGTGGCGGCGGTCTGGTCCGACAAGCGGGATTTTCTCTCCGGCTACGACGTCTACGCCGCCTTTTCCCGGGACGGCGGGCGCGGCTTCGGCAAGAACCAGCAGGTGCAGGACAGCTTCGGCGACAACATCGCCCAGTGGCATCCGGCCATCGCCGCCAACCGCTCGGGGCGGGTGGCGGTGGCGTGGGACGACGACCGGGACGGTGGTTCCGATATCTGGCTAGCCTGGGCGGAAGGAGAGGGGTGGAGCGAGAACCTTGCCCTGCCCGGCGCCTCGGGGCCCGGCGCGCAGAGCGATCCGGCCCTGGCCCTGGACGAGGAGGGCAACCTGCACGTGGCGTGGGTGGAAAAGGCCGGCGACGGCGCGCCGACCCGGATCCGCTACCTGTTCGGACGCAGCGGCAAGCAGTGAGGCGGCGTCAGCCGCGCACCTGCCCATCCCCCAGCACGATGTACTTCTGGCTGGTGAGGCCCTCCAGGCCCACCGGGCCGCGGGCGTGGATCTTGTCGGTGGAGATGCCGATCTCCGCCCCCAGGCCGTATTCGAAGCCGTCGGCGAAGCGGGTGGAGGCGTTGACCATCACCGAGGCGGAATCCACTTCCCTTAAGAAACGGCGGGCCTTGGTGTAGTTCTCGGTGACGATGGATTCGGTGTGCTGGGAGCCGTAGGCGGCGATGTGGTCCATGGCCCCGTCCAGGTCCTTCACCACCCGGATGGAGATGATGGGCGCCAGGTATTCGGTGTGCCAGTCCTCCTCGGTGGCGGCCTTCATGTCCGGCACGATGGCGCGGGACTTCTCGCAACCGCGCATCTCCACCCCCTTGGCGCGGTAGATGCCGGCGATGGGGGGCAGCGCCTTGGCCGCGACGCTTTCGGCCACCAGCAGGGTTTCCATGGTGTTGCAGGTGCCGTAGCGGCTGGTCTTGGCGTTGTCGGCGATGCGGATGGCCTTGTCCAGGTCGGCCTCGTCGTCGATGTAGACGTGGCACACGCCGTGGAGGTGCTTGATCACCGGGATGCGGGCCTCGGCCATGAGGCGCTCGATGAGGCCCTTGCCGCCCCGGGGGACGATTACGTCCACGTAGTCCTTCATGGTGATGAGCTCGCCCACGGCGGCCCGGTCGGCGGTTTCGATCACCTGCACCGCGCTCTCCGGCAGCCCGGCGGCGGCCAGGCCTTCCCGCACGCAGGCGGCGATGGCCTGGTTGGAGTGCAGGGCCTCGGAGCCGCCGCGCAGGATGGCGGCGTTGCCGGATTTGAGGCACAGCCCGGCGGCATCCGCCGTGACGTTGGGCCGGGCTTCGTAGATGATGCCCACCACGCCCAGGGGAACGCGCATCTTGCCCACCTGGATGCCGGAGGGGCGGTAGTTCATGTCGCTGATTTCCCCCACCGGGTCGGGCAGGGCGGCGATCTGCTCCAGGCCCTCGGCCATGCCGGCGACGCCTTTCTCGGTCAGGGCCAGGCGGTCCAACAGGGCGGCGTCCAGGCCTTTTGTGCGGGCGGCTTCCATGTCCAAAGCGTTGGCGGCCAGGAGCTTGGCGGCGTCGCGGCGGATGGCGGCGGCCATCACCGTCAGCGCCTTGTTCTTCTGGTTGGTGTCGGCCCGCGCCACGAGGCGGGAGGCGGTCCGGGCAGCCTTGCCGACGTTCTGCATGTAGTGCTTGATATCCATGTCCGAATCCAAATCTTCCAAAGTCGTTAGTGTGCCAAACTCAAGCCGAGTTGCAACAATTCGTCCCACACGTCGCCCTTGAGCAGGCCCTTGACCATGCGGTCGATGTCGGCGGCCCGCTTCAGCGCCCCTTGCAGGCGGGGCAGGGGCAGGCGGCGCAGGGCCTTGCCCACCAGGGCCTGGCGGGAATCCCATACCCCAGCCGCCCGCATGGCCTGGGGAGCGGGCGCGCCCGCCTGGACGGAAACCTGGATTTTCGCCAGCTGGCGGGCCTCCCGGCTCAGGGCCCAGAGGACCAGGATCGGGTCCTCCCCTTCCCCCCGCAGGCCGTCCAGGATGCGGGCGGCCCGGGCGGCGTCGCCTTCCAGCAGGGCGTCGGCCAGCTTGAACACGTCGTAGCGGGCCACGTCGCAGACGGCGTTCTTCACCTGGTCGAAGCTCAGGTTGCCCTCGGGGTACAGCAGGCCCAGCTTCTGGATTTCCTGGTGGGCGGCGAGGAGGTTGCCCTCCACCCGCTCGGCGAGGAAACGCAGGGTGTCCCGGTCCGCCTTCTGCTTCTGGGCCGCCAGGCGCCGGCCAATCCACTCCGGCAGGCGGGCGTAGTCCACCGGGTAGACCGGCACCGTGGCGCCAGCGGCATCCAGGGCCTTGAACCATTTGGCGTTCTGGGTCGCCTTGTCCAACTTGGGCAGCAGCACCAGGGTGACGGTGTCCGGGGGCAGGGCGGCGCAGTAGGCTTCCAGGGCCTTGCCGCCCTCGGTGCCGGGCTTGCCGGAGGGGATGCGGATTTCCAGCAGGCGCCGGCTGGCGAAGAGGGACAGACTGTTGCCGCTCATCGTCAGGCTTTGCCAGTTGAAGCCCCGCTCCACGGTGAACACTTCCCTTTCCTCGCAGCCCGAGGCCCGTGCGGCGGCGCGGATGGCGTCGGCGGCTTCCAGGGTCAGCAGGGGGTCGTCGCCGTAGACCGCGTACAGTTCGCCCAGCCCCCGCTGGAGGTGTTGGGCGAGCTGGTCGGCGGCGAGTTTCACGCTCAGTCGGTCTCTT
The DNA here is from genome assembly GCA_021845865.1 of Pseudomonadota bacterium. Classification (GTDB taxonomy): domain Bacteria; phylum Pseudomonadota; class Gammaproteobacteria; order Burkholderiales; family UBA9220; genus UBA2239. The sequence goes on from JAJZVC010000042.1 coordinate 20,528, forward strand.
TCAGCGTCTGGGTGGCGCCCTTGAGGCGGCGCAGCAGCTGGAAGGTGGCGTCGTCCCTCATGTTCTGGTAGAGGAGGGCCTCTTCCTGCTGCTTGGCCAGCACCTGGGTGTCGTCGTAGGTCATGTCCCGCTGCAGCTCGATCTGCTGCGGGGCGATGGAGGGCTTGCCGTTGTAGGTGGTGCTGAAGGACAGGCGGTAGATCAACTGGTATTCCCGCACCTTGCCGGTGCCGCCCAGGGACAGGATGCGCTTCTCGCTGCTGGCGCCGAGGATAGTGACGACCACCTCCGCTTTTTCAGGCCCGGCGAGCACCTTGACGCCGGAGCCGGTGCGCAGGGCGTTCTCCAGGGTCGCCTTGATGTCGGGGTAGCTGCCGCCGTTCACGTAAACGGTTTCGAAGGGCAGGTCCACCGCCCCCCGCAGGTGGAAGCCGCAGCCGGCGAGAAAGAAAACAGCCAGGGCCAGCAGGAAGAGTTTGCGCATGAGAGCTCCTTAAACGACCACGTTGACCAGCTTGCCGGGAACCACGATGACTTTCTTGGCCGGCTTGCCTTCCATGAATTTCCGCACGTTGGGGTTGGCCAGGGCCAGTTGCTCGATGGCGTCCTTGGCGGCGTCCTTGGACACCGTGATGCTGCCCCGTAGCTTGCCGTTGACCTGGATCATCAGCTCGATTTCGTCCTGCACCAGGGCGGCTTGGTCCACCTCGGGCCAGGCCGCGCTGCCGAGGCAGGAGCCGGGCTTGAGTTCGCTCCACAGGGCGTGGCAGATGTGGGGCACGATGGGGGCCAGCAGGCGCACCACGGCTTCCAGGGCTTCCTGCATCACCGCCCGGGTGGTGGCGTCGTTGCCATTGACCTTGCCCAAGGCGTTCATCAGCTCCATCACGGCGGCGATGGCGGTGTTGAATTGCTGGCGGCGGCCGTAGTCGTCGCTCACCTTCTGGATGGCGCTGTGGAGCTGGAAGCGCAGGGCTTTCAGTTCGGCGTTCAATTCGCCGCCGGCATAGGAGGCAACCACGCCCTGTTCCACGTGGTCGTGCACCGCCTTCCACAAGCGCTTCAAGAAGCGGAACGCGCCTTCCACCCCGGCGTCGGACCATTCCAACTGCTGGTCGGGGGGGGCGGCGAACATCATGAACAGGCGGGCGGTGTCGGCGCCGTACTGGTCGATGATGGCCTGGGGATCGACGCCGTTGTTCTTCGACTTGGACATCTTCTCCGTGCCGCCGATGATCACCGGCTGGCCGTCGGCCTTCAGCGTCGCGCCCGTGGGGCGGCCCTTGTCGTCCAGGGCCAGGTCCACGTCGGCGGGGTTGATCCACTGCTTCTTGCCGTCGCTGCCGTCGCGGTAGAAGGTGGGGGCCACCACCATGCCCTGGGTGAGCAGGCGGGTGAAGGGCTCGTTGCACTCCACCAAGCCCACGTCCCGCATCAGCTTGTGGAAGAAGCGGGCGTAGAGCAGGTGCAGGATGGCGTGCTCGATGCCGCCGATGTACTGGTCCACCGGCAGCCAGTACTTGGCGCGGCCGTCCAGCATGGATTTATCGTTATCCGGGCCGGTGTAGCGGGCGTAGTACCAGGAGGACTCGACGAAGGTGTCCATGGTGTCGGTTTCCCGCTCCGCCTTGCCGCCGCACTTGGGGCAGGTGGTTTCGTAGAAGCTGGGCATTTTCTTGATCGGCGAGCCGACGTCGATCTTCACATCCTCGGGCAGCACCACCGGCAGCTGGTCCGCCGGCACCGGCACGTCGCCGCAGCTGGGGCAGTGGATGATGGGGATGGGGCAGCCCCAGTAGCGCTGGCGCGAAATGCCCCAGTCCCGCAGGCGGTACTGCACCTGCTTGTCGCCCAGGTTCTTGGTCTTGAGGTCGGCGGCGATGGCGTCCACGGCTTGGGCATGGTTCAGGCCGTCGTACTTGCCGGAGTTCACGCACACGCCCTTTTCCTTGTCGCCGTACCACTCGGCCCAGGCCTCCAGGGAGAAGGTCTCGCCTTCCACCTGGATCACCTGCTTGATCGGCAAGTTGTATTTCTTAGCGAAGCCGAAATCCCGCTCGTCGTGGGCCGGCACCGCCATCACCGCGCCTTCGCCGTAGCCCATCAGCACGTAGTTGCCCACCCACACCGGCACCTGCTCGCCGGTGAGGGGGTGGGTGACGGAAATGCCCGTGGCCATGCCCTTCTTCTCCATGGTGGCGAGGTCGGCTTCGGCCACGCCGCCCTGCTTGCATTCCTCGATGAAGGCGGCGAGTTCGGGGTTGTTCTTCGCGGCGTGGGTGGCCAGGGGGTGCTCGGCGGCCACGGCGCAGAAGGTGACGCCCATGATGGTGTCGGCGCGGGTGGTGTAGACCCACAGCTGTTCGGCCTTGCCTTCCAGCTGGTAGGGGAAGGCGAACCTGACCCCGTAGCTCTTGCCGATCCAGTTCTTCTGCATGGTGCGCACCTGCTCGGGCCAGCCGGGCAGGTTGTCAAGCTCGTTGAGCAGCTCGTCGGCGTAGGCGGTGATGCGCATGAAATACATGGGAATCTCGCGCTTTTCCACCAGGGCGCCGGAGCGCCAGCCGCGGCCGTCGATCACCTGCTCGTTGGCGAGCACGGTGTGGTCCACCGGGTCCCAGTTCACGGTGGCGAGCTTCTTGTAGA
>JAJZVC010000043.1 GCA_021845865.1 Pseudomonadota bacterium
GTCCAGGTGCTTGGGGCGCCCCGTAAAGGCGGTGTAAAGGATGTTCTTGCCGGCCTCGGCGGCGGGGTAGGGATTGTTCCAGGCGGTGCCGTCGCAGGCCGCCAGCAGCAAAAGCATCAAGCCCGGAAGGAGAAAGCGCATGTTGGCCGGTTGTCGGATTTCCATCGTCAGTCCGCCCGAATATACGGCAATTCATGGCCTATCGCCAGTTTCCCGGTGGCGGGTGAGCCCCATGGCCAATCTGGGTTATAATTCGCCCCATTCACCAAATACAACTACTCTTCCTGCCATCCATGTAAAGAGGGAAACCTATGGGATTTCTGGCTGACAAACGCATTCTCATCACCGGCCTGATCAGCAACCGCTCCATCGCTTTCGGCATCGCCAAGGCCATGCGCCGCGAGGGCGCCGAACTGGCCTTCACTTACCAGAACGAGAAGATCAAGGGCCGCGTGGAAGACATCGTCGGCAAGGATTTCGCCGGCTCCGCCGTCTACCCCTGCGACGTGGCCAGCGACGACGAGATCAACCAGCTGTTCGCCGATCTCGGCAAGCAGTGGGATGGCTTGGACGGCATCGTCCACTCCATCGCCTATGCCCCCAAGGGCGAGCTGGACAACGATTTCCTCGACAGCGTGACCCGGGAAGGCTTCCGCATCGCCCACGACATCAGCTCCTACAGCTTCGCCGCCCTGGCCAAGGCCGGCCTGCCCATGATGCTGGGCCGCAACGCCTCCCTGCTGACCCTGTCCTACCTGGGCGCCGAGCGCTACGTGCCCCACTACAACGTGATGGGCCTGGCCAAGGCCAGCCTGGAAGCCAACGTGCGCTACATGGCCGCCAGCCTGGGCCCCAAGGGCATCCGCGTCAACGGCCTGTCCGCCGGCCCGATCAAGACCCTGGCCGCCGCCGGCATCGGCGACTTCAACAAGCTGCTGGGCTACAACGAGCGCAACGCCCCCCTGCGCCGCAACGTGACCATCGAGGAAGTGGGCAACGTGGCCGCCTTCCTGTGCAGCGACCTGGCTTCCGGCGTCACCGGCGAGATCACCTACGTGGACGGCGGCTTCAACATCACCGCCCTGGGCAATCCCGACGAGGCGTAATCCGCGCCGCTGGAAAAAAGAATATGCCCGGCAAATCATGGGCTTGTTTTTACCCGGTGGCTTACCCATAATGGAGGAGGCCGCCGCAGGAGCGGAAGGCCGCCCTTCACCAGGCTGATCGTGGGGTTACATGCCAATAAAATCTAAAACCATCGTTCCCTTCACCCAGGCCATGCTGCTCGGCGGGGTGCTGTTCCTCGTCGGCGTTGCCGGCATCTGGTACAGCGGCGAATTCAAGCTGTTTGCTTCCCTCTTCTCGCCCGGCAGCCTGCTGATTTTCGGCGTGGTCTATTTCGGCTGGGCCTTCATCTTTTACCGCACCATCGCCAAGGTGCAGCGCCAGGAAGTGGCCAGCTGGCGCGCCGTGGACGGGGAAATCGACGCCGTCACCCGGGAAACCCATACCCTGTTCACCGAACTGTCGGCCGAGTTCAACAGCCAGTATCGGACCATGCAGGAAGAGGTGGCCCAGGTGCGGACCATTCTCACCGACGCCATCGACAAGCTGATCACCAGCTTCACCAACCTCAACGAGGAAAGCCGCCGCCAGCAGGAAATCGCCCTGACGCTCACCGCGCGGCACAACCACAACGGCGAAGAATCCGGGCACGAGGAGGAAGCAGCGGAGGGGGAGCAGGACTTCCCCATCAGCTTCGAGGGCTTCGTCAAGGAAACCTCCGACACCTTGTCCCTGTTCGTGGAATCCACCATCGAGACCAGCAAGACGGCCATGAGCCTGGTGGAAATGATGGACAGCGTCACCGCCGAAGTGTCCCACATCCTCGGCATCCTCGGCGAGATCGAGGCCATCTCCAAGCAGACCAACCTCCTCGCCCTCAACGCCGCCATCGAGGCGGCCCGGGCCGGCGAGGCGGGGCGCGGTTTCGCCGTGGTGGCCGATGAAGTGCGCAGCCTATCCAACCGCTCCAACCACTTCAGCGACCAGATCCGCGGCCACATGGAAACCGTCCACCAGTCCGTCACCCAGGCGGAAAGCGCGATCAACGCCCTGGCTTCCAAGGACATGAACTTCGCCCTGCGCAACAAGACCCGGGTGCAGGAGATGATGGACAACATTCAAACCCTCAACGAGGAAATGGCCGACGCTGTCAGCGAACTGACCGACATTTCCGGCCAGGTGGAGCAGAACGTCAACACCGCCGTCACCTCCCTCCAGTTCCAGGACCTCACCACCCAGCTTCTCGGCCACATCGACAAGCGCATCGCGGCCATGGAATCGGTGATGGGCAGCATCGCCGCCATCCCCCTGGCAGAAGAGAGCCCGGCAACCGAGGCCAGCATCGAGTGCCGCCTCCGCCTCCAGCGCTTCAAGGAAGCCCTGGCCGAGGCGGCCAAGCTGGTGGAGCAGGTCAAGCACAATCCGGTATCCCAGGCGGAAATGTCAGCGGGCGATATCGAGCTGTTCTAGAATCCCATTCAACTACCTAGACGAAAGTTGGAGCCATGGCACTGCAAATCAACACCCACATCAGCGAAGGCACGGCGCGGATCGTCCTCAATGGCCGTTTCGATTTCAATTCCCAACGCCTGTTCCGCAGCAGTTACGACACCCCCCTCGGCGATGCCAGCATCCATACCCTGGAAATCGACCTGGGGGACGTGGAGTACCTCGACAGCTCGGCCCTGGGCATGCTGCTCCTGCTCAAGGAACGCGCGGCGGCGGCCAAAAAGGAACTGGTGCTGGCCAACTGCCGCGGCACGGTGATGCAAGTGCTGGAAGTGGCCAACTTCAACCGTCTCTTCACCATGAAATGAGGTTCCACGCCGGCAAGATTTTCTTGCCGGCCTCCTGAGCTCTTATCGCCTTCATGCCGCCCACTTCTCCCGCAGATCACGACAATGGGTCGCTAAAAGTCCTGGTAGCCGACGATACCCAGGCCAACCTGCTTCTCATCAGCAAATTCATCTCCCGCCTCGGACATACCGTCATTACCGCCACCAACGGCCTGGAGGCCGTGGACGCCTTCGTTCGGGAGAATCCGGACATGGTGCTCATGGACGTGATGATGCCGGTCATGGATGGACTGGAGGCCACCGCCAAAATCAAGGCCCTGTCGAAGAACTGGGTGCCGGTCATCATCGTCAGCGCAAAAAGCCATGAACAGGACCAGGCCAAGGGCCTGGAAATCGGCGCCGACGACTACCTCACCAAGCCGATCAATTTCGTCATCCTCGAAGCCAAGATCAACGTCATGCGGCGCATCGCCCAGATGCAGCGGCAGCTGGCCGAGAACGCCAAACAACTGGAACGTTACCGCGACGAGGCGGAAGAGGAGCAGCGCATCGCCGACGAGCTGATGAAGCGCCTGATCCACGCCGAAGGCCTCAACGACAAGATGCTCCAGTACTGGGTCTCGCCCGCCCGGCGCTTCAGCGGCGACCTGGTGGCGGCCACCCGCTCCCGCAGCAACGACCTCTACGTAATCCTCGCCGACGCCACCGGCCACGGCCTTCCCGCCGCCCTGAACCTGCTGCCCATCACGCAGATTTTCTACGGCATGGCGGAAAAAGGCTTCAGCGTCTCCCACATCGCCGAGGAGATGAACCGGAAGATCAGCGCCCTGACCCCCTCCGACCGTTTCGTCGCCGCCGTCATCGCCTGCGTCAATCCGCGGGAAAAGCTCATCGAAGTGTGGAATGGCGGCAACCCCAGCCCGGTCTTCGTCACCGAGGATGGCCAAGTTACCCACCAGTTCGCCTCCCGCCACCTCCCCCTGGGAATTCTCAACCAGCAATTGTTCAACTCCCAGACCGAGATCCACCCCTGGGATAGCGCGGGCCGCCTGGTGATCTGCTCGGACGGCCTCCTCGAGGCGGAAAACGCCGCCGGCCAGGCTTTCGGCAAGGCCCGCTTTCTCCAGGTCCTGGAACACGTCACCGACCGGCAGCGTTTCATCTCCCTCGTCGCCGCCTTGCAGGAACACCTCGGCAATCTCGCGGCCCATGACGATATCTCCCTGGTAATGGTTTCCTGCCCGGCCGAGAAAGAGGAAATCAGCCTGCCGGAAACCGCCTCAGGCCGCACCAAGACCATGAACGCCGGGCACTGGAGCTTCACTTTCGGCATCAGCGCCCCGGAACTGCGGCACGTGGATCTTATTCCCCTTCTGCTGCACAACCTGGAAGCCATGGAACTGGGCAAGGAACACAGCAGTCATTTGTTCCTGATCATTTCCGAGCTCTTCAATAACGCTCTCGACCACGGCCTGCTGCGCCTGGACTCCACCCTGAAATCCCAGCTGGACGGCTTCGACCGCTACATCACCCTGCGTCAGGAGCGTCTGCGCGCCCTGTCGGAGGGCGAGATCGAAATCCAGCTCGAGCATTTCACCTTGGAAGGCAAGCGGCTGTTGCGCATCCGCGTCAAGGACAGCGGCCCCGGCTTCGATTACCACGCCGTCCTCGACCGTTCCCTGGACAACAACACCACCCCCGCCGGTCGCGGCATCCCGCTGGTGAAGAGCTTGTGCATCGACATGCGCTATGACGGCAAGGGGAACGAAGTAGTGGTGCACTATGCGCTTTAGCGGGCCGTTGAAAAACGTCGCGAGGATGGCCAGACGCAAGGCGCACGGCGTCCGGCAACCGAGTCCCGCGCAACGCCGCGGATGGCCCGCCACAGGAGTTTTTCAACGGCCCGCCAGATCGCAGGACCGGCTGTTCCGCGCCAGAAGTCGTTCTTTAAGGGAAACCCCTACCTGCTTATTTGCGTGTTCCGTACTAGAATGGAACCTGTTTAAACCTACTCCGTCGGGAATTCGATAAATGCCAAAGTCCATTCTCACCGTTGACGACTCCGCCTCCATCCGCCAGATGGTTTCCTTCACCCTCAAGGGAGCCGGCTACGAAGTGGTTGAAGCCGTGGATGGCGAAGACGGCCTGCAAAAGGCGAAAACGAAAGCGTTCAATCTTATCCTCTCCGACCAGAACATGCCCCGCCTGGACGGCCTGGGACTGATCAAATCGCTCCGCGCCATGCCTCAGTACAAGATGGTCCCGATCCTGATGCTCACCACCGAATCCAGCGACGCCATGAAGGCCCAGGGCCGGGCCGCCGGAGCAACCGGATGGCTGGTGAAACCCTTCGATCCGCAAAAACTGCTGGAAGTCGTCAAAAAAGTTATCGGCTGACTCCGACCCCGCCACCGATTCGGCACTCACGTTTTTAGAGAGCAATCGCCATGACCGTCGACATGAGCCAGTTCTACCAGGTGTTCTTCGAGGAAGCCGCGGAGCATCTGGGCAACATGGAGAACCTGCTCCTCTCCCTGGACGTGGATTCCCCGGACCAGGAGCAGCTCAACGCCATCTTCCGCGCCGCCCATTCCATCAAGGGAGGCAGCGCCACCTTCGGCTTCACCGACATGACCGGGGTCACCCATATCCTGGAGTCCCTCCTCGACCGCATCCGCAACCACGAACTGCACCTCCGCAGCGAGATGATCGACGTCTTTCTGCGGGCCGGCGACGTCCTGCGGGAACAGCTGGAAGGGCACCAGAACGGCGTCGAAGTGGACCCCGCCGCGGCGCAGGCCATTGCCGCCGAACTGAGCCGCTTGACCGGCGCCGAAGAATCCCCCGAAGAACCCGTGGCAACCACCGCCAGCGGTAGCGCCTCGCCCGCCTCGTCCGCCGGCACCTTCCTGGTGCGCTTCGCCCCCGGCGCGGACTTTGCCGGCCGCGGCGTCAACACGGAAAACCTGGCCGCCGAACTGGGCAAGCTGGGGGCCTTGGAAATTCTCGAAAACGGCGACGGCCAGCCCCCCGCCTGGCGCTACCGCCTCGCCACCGAGGCCGGCGAATCGGCCATCCGCGAGTTGTTCGATTTCGTCGCCCAGGAAGGCGAACTGGCCATCGAGGCCGAAGTCGCGGGGGCCGCCGCGCCGCCGCAAGACGCCGAGGACGGCAGCTACGGCTTCTTCGCCCCTCTCGAAACACCCGCCGAAGAAGGCGAGGAAGGCGACGGTTTCGGCTTCTTCACCGACGTCACCGCCTTGCGCAAGCAAGCGGAGGAAGAAGAAAACGGCTATGGCTTCTTCACCGACATTCCGACCCCAGCGCCGGAAGCCAGCGCTGAAGAACATCGCGCGCCGCAAAATGCGGGCCGCCGCGCGGAGGACAACCCGGCCCAGGCCGCCGTCAAGACCGGCCGGAGAGAAAACGACAAGGTTGCCGTCTCCGCCCAGTCGGAATCCAACTCCATCCGCGTCAGCGTCGAGAAGGTGGACCACCTCATCAACCTGGTGGGGGAACTGGTCATCACCCAGGCCATGCTGGCCCAGACCGCCGGCAAGATCGACCCCGTCGCCTACGAAACCATCCAGGGCGCCCTCAGCCAACTGGAGCACAATACCCGCGACCTGCAGGAAAGCGTCATGTCCATCCGCATGATGCCCATGAGCTTCGTCTTCAGCCGCTTCCCCCGCGTGGTGCGCGATCTGTGCGGCAAGCTCGGCAAGCAGGTGGAACTGAAAACCATCGGCGAAGGCACCGAACTGGACAAGGGGCTGATCGAAAAACTGTCCGACCCCCTCACCCACCTGGTGCGCAACAGCCTGGACCACGGCGTCGAAACGCCGGAGAAGCGCATCGCCGCCGGCAAGCCCGCCAAGGGCACGGTGACCCTGCGCGCATCCCACCAGGGCGGCAACATCGTGATCGAGGTCATCGACGACGGCGCCGGCATGAACCGGGAAAAAATCCTCGCCAAGGCCAAGGAACGGGAAATCCCCATCAGCGACACCGCTCCCGATCAGGAGGTATGGCAGCTCATCTTCGCCCCCGGCTTCTCCACCGCCGAGGTGGTGACGGACGTTTCCGGCCGCGGCGTGGGCATGGACGTGGTGAAGAAAAACATCGTTCACGGCATGGGCGGGCGCATCGAGATCGAATCCACCCTCGGCGTCGGCACGCGCATCGTTATCCGCCTGCCCCTGACCCTGGCCATTCTGGATGGCATGTCCATCGCCGTGGGAGGGGAAATCTACATCATCCCGCTCACCTACATCGTCGAGTCCCTCAAGCCCATGCCCGGCGACATCAAGACCATGTCCGGCGAAACCGGCAAGGTGGTGCACGTACGGGGAGAATACGTCCCTCTGCTGGCCCTCCACGAGGTGTTCGGCATCGAGCCGAAATACACGCAGCCAGAGGAAGGCATCCTGGTGCTGGTGGAAACGGAGGGCAAGAAAGTGGCCTTGTTCGTGGACGAGCTGGAAGGCCAGCACCAAGTGGTGATCAAGAGCCTGGAAACCAACTTCCGCAAGGTGGCCGGAATATCCGGCGCCACCATCATGGGCGACGGCAAGGTGGCCCTGATCCTGGACATCGGTTCCCTCGTCAGGATGTCCCAGGGCGGCTAAGGCAGCCGTTGCCGGCATTGCAGTTCTATTCGGGAAGATCACCATGAGCGCCGATGACCGCGAGTTCGACTTCACCATGCAGGATTTCGAGAAAATCCGCAAAATGATTTACGAACACGCCGGCATCTCCCTCGCCCCCCACAAGTTCGACATGGTGTACAGCCGCTTGGCGCGCCGCTTGCGCGCCACCGGCCTGCATACCTTCTCCGATTACCTGCGGCGCCTGGAAAACGGCGACGAAAAAGAGTGGGAGTCCTTCGTCAACTCCCTCACCACCAACCTGACCTCTTTTTTCCGCGAACAGCACCACTTTCCGCTCCTCGCCGAGCATATCCGCCAACACGCCCTCGGCAAGCACCCGGCGACCCTCTGGTGCTCCGCCGCATCCACCGGCGAAGAACCCTATTCCATGGCCATGACCCTGGTCGACCTGTACGGCAGCTTCACGCCGCCGGTAAAGATTCTCGCCTCGGACCTGGACACCAACGTCCTGGCCAAGGCCGAGGCCGGCGTCTATCCCCTGGAGCGCCTGCAGAAGCTTCCCCAGGAAACGATCAAGCGCTTTTTCCTCAAGGGCAGCGGCGCCCAGGAGGGCTATGCCCGGGTCCGTCCGGAATTGCGGAACATGATCACCTTCCGCCAGATCAACCTGCTGGACAGCGCCTGGCCGATTCGCGGCCCCTTCGACGCCATCTTCTGCCGCAACGTGATGATCTATTTCGACAAGCCCACCCAGCGCCGCATCCTGGAAAAGTTCGTCCCCCTGCTGCGGCCGGAAGGACTGCTCTTTGCCGGCCACTCGGAAAGCTTCGGCCACGCCACCGACATCTTCCGCCCCCGTGGGCAAACCGTCTACGAACTGACCAAACCCCGCGCAGTGACGGGAGCGCTGCGCCATGGTTGAGCACGCCTTCGAGGAACACCTCGCCCCCAACCAATACTACGACCGCCAGTTCGACATCGAGGCGGCCAAAATCCTGCCCGGCGAATATTACGTCACCCGGCGCGACATGCTGATCGTCACCGTGCTCGGCTCCTGCGTCTCGGCCTGCATCCGCGACCGTGTCTCCGGCATCGGCGGCATGAACCACTTCATGCTCCCCGAAAGCGGCACGGAAAACGGCGACCCCCTCAGCAGTTCCGCCCGCTATGGCACTTACGCCATGGAAATGCTGATCAACCAGTTGATCAAGCTCGGCGCCAAGCGCCCCAATCTGGAGGCCAAGGTGTTCGGCGGCGGCAACGTGATGCGCCATTTCACCGTGCACAACATCGGCGAGCGCAACGCCGATTTCGCCCTGGAGTATCTGAAAACGGAGAAAATCCGGGTGGTGGCCCAGGACTTGGTGGGCATCTACCCCCGCAAGGTCTATTTCTTTCCCAAGACCGGCAAGGTGCTCATCAAGCGCCTGCGCAATATCCACAACAACACCATCTTCGAGCGCGAGAAGGAATACAGCTCCCGTCTGCAAGTCACTCCCATCGCCGGGGATGTGGAGCTGTTCTGAGAAAACGAGTTTCAAACCATGCCGACAAAAGTATTGGTCGTTGACGATTCCGCCCTGGTTCGCCAGATGCTGTCCGAGATCATCAACTCGCAGCCCGACATGAAGGTGGTGGGCACCGCTCCCGACCCTCTCGTGGCGCGGGAACAGATCAAGAAACTAAATCCGGATGTGATCACCCTGGATGTGGAAATGCCCAAGATGGATGGGCTGGATTTCCTGGAAAAACTCATGCGCCTGCGGCCGATGCCGGTGGTCATGGTGTCCTCCCTGACCGAAAGGGGATCGGACATCACCTTGCGCGCCTTGGAATTGGGCGCGGTGGATTTCGTCACCAAGCCGAAGCTGGACATTTCCCGCGGCCTGCAGGAATACACGGCGGAGATCACGGACAAGATCCGCACCGCCGCCAGGGCCCGGATCAAGGCGCTCCCTGCCATCAAGGTCGAGCAGCGCTACACCGCCGACGCCGTGCTGCCCGCCGTCTCCAACCGCATCACGTCCACCGAGAAACTCATCATCATCGGCGCCTCCACCGGAGGCACCGAAGCGATCAAGGACGTGCTGGTCAAGCTGCCGCCGGACTGCCCCGGCATCCTGGTCACCCAGCACATGCCGGAAGCCTTCACCAACGCCTTCGCCAAGCGTCTCGACGGCCTGTGCAAGATCACCGTCAAGGAAGCGGTGGATGGCGAGCGGGTCCTCCCCGGCCATGCCTATATTGCCCCCGGCCACTCCCACCTGCTGCTGAAGCGCAGCGGCGCCAACTACATGTGCGAACTGAACCAGGGGCCGCCGGTAAACCGCCACCGGCCCTCCGTCGACGTTCTGTTCCGTTCCGCCGCCAACTATGCCGGCCATAACGCCATCGGCGTCATCCTCACCGGCATGGGCAAGGATGGCGCCGCCGGAATGCTGGAAATGAAAAAGGCCGGCGCCTACACCTTTGCCCAGGACGAAGCAAGCTGCGTGGTTTTCGGCATGCCCAAGGAGGCCATCGCCATGGGCGGCGTGGACGAGATAGTGCCCCTTCAGGACATGGCCAAGCGCGTCCTGGACCACCTCGCGTCCCTGGGCACCCGGGCTTTCCGGGTCTAGACGTTTCCCCCAAAACAAAACCGCCCGCTCAAGGCGGGCGGCTGTCATCCTCCAGGCCAGCGGCTAGCCGGCTTGGCCGCTCTTCTCCAGGTTCTCCTTCTTGATCGTCACCTTGATCTGCTCCTTCAGGCTGCTCAGGAAGGCCTGGGCATACTCCCGCGCCAGCATGGCATTGAGCTGTGCCCCGTAAGCACGGCGGCGGTTGTCGTCAATGGCCGCGACATCCTTGACGCCGCTGACTTTAACCAGGACGAAACCCTTGCCGGGTTCTTCCGCCCCGGCGTAGGCCGGCAGCTTGCGCATATCGGCCTTGAATGCCTCCTGCAGCACCGGCACGCTGTAACCCTCGGGATGCTTCAAGCGCGAGGCGTCGGCGGCATTGCTCCACGACAAGCCTTCCACGGCCTTGCCCTGCTGGAGTTGGGCCAGCCACTCCTTGCCCTGCTTGACCGCCATCGCCACCGCCTGCTCCTGCCTCAAGCGCTGGATCAGGGCATCCTTCACCTCGGCGAAGGGACGCATGGAAGCGGCCTGATAATCCGCGACCCGGGCAGCCGCCAGGGTATTGGGAGCCACTTCCACCGCATCGGTGTTGCGCTTGTTTTTCAGCACATCGTCGCTGAACACCGCCTGACGCAACTTGTCGCTATTGAAGGGGAAAGGTCCCTCCTTGCTGAGCCAGTCGGTGGTTTGGACTTTCAGCTTCAGCGCATCGGCGGCGGGCTTCAGGCTGTCGGACTGCTCGTAAACGGTATTGCCGAAGGTGTCCGCCACCTCGGCGAATTTGCGCGACGCCTTCTGCTTGCGCAATTCCATTTCGATTTCCCCGCGCACCGCTTCGAAGGGACGCGCCTTGGCGGCCCGCACTTCCGTCAGGCGAATGACGTGGTAGCCGAAATCGGACTTCACGGGGCCGCTGATATCCCCCGCCTTCATGGCGAACACCGCGTCCTCGAAGGGCTTCACCATCATGCCACGGCCGAAGAACCCCAGGTCGCCGCCTTTCTCGGCGGAACCGGGATCCTGGGAATTCTTCTTCGCCAAATCAGGGAAGGCGGCGGGATTCTTCTTCGCTTCCGCGGCCAGCTGCTGCGCCTTCTGTTCCGCCGCCTTGCGCTCGGCATCGGTGGCCTTGGGCGACACGGCGATCAAAATGTGGCTGGCGCGGCGCTCCTCCGGCGACTGGTACTGCGCGGCATGGCTCGCGTAGTACTGCTTCGCCTCGTCCTCGCTTACCGTGACCTGTTGCATCAGATCGTTCTGCGACAACACCACCAGCTCCAGCTTCACCCGCTCGGGAATTCGGAACTCGTCGGGATGCTTGTCGTAATAGGCCTTGGCCCCATCGGGATCCGGCTTGACGGCGGCCAGGAAACGGTCGGCGCCCACAACGGCTTGGCTCAGCGTGCGCTGCTGCTCGTTGACCCGAATGATGTTGTCCAGCACCGCCCTGGGGGCCGAAACCGTATCCAGGAAGCCGCTCTCCAGCTGCTGCACCAGCAGGTCATCGCGCAGGCGGTTCTTGAAAATCTGCGGCGTCATCCCCTGTTGGCGCACCCACTCTTCGAACTTGGCCTGGGAAAAATGTCCGCCTTCCTGAAACGCCGGAACGCCGGCAATGATGCCGTCGATGAACCCTTCCGGCACCGCCACTCCGGCAGCGGAGGCCTGCTGTACCAGCAGCCGCTGGTGGATCATGGCATCCAGAATCGCCTGCCGCACTTCCGGCGTATCGGCTTGGCTGCCCATGCGCTGCTGCTGCTCCCGCAGCATGCGGCTGAATTCCTGCAGGGTGATATCCTGCTTGCCGACCGTCGCCACGGCGGCGGTATCTCCGGCATGACGAATATAGGAATCGACCCCCCAGAGGGCAAAAGGAACGGCGATCAGGGCGAGAATAAGTTTGGCGACCCAGCTCTGGGCGCGCTCACGGATGGCTTCGAGCATAGCGGTGACTTCGCGGTTGGTTGCATACGGCCTGCGGTGGCCATAAAGTGAAAAAGGGCGAACTAGGTTCGCCCTTGTACTGGCGGAGTGGACGGGACTCGAACCCGCGACCCCCGGCGTGACAGGCCGGTATTCTAACCGACTGAACTACCACTCCTAACTAACCTGCTGGTGGGTGCTGACGGGATCGAACCGCCGACATTCGCCTTGTAAGGGCGACGCTCTACCAGCTGAGCTAAGCACCCGAAAGACGCTTAGTTTACCGCATCCTTCAGCGCTTTGCCAGCACGGAACTTCGGCACCTTGGCGGCCTTGATCTTGATGGTAGCGCCGGTACGGGGGTTGCGGCCGTTACGGGCAGCACGCTTGCCGACATAGAAAGTGCCGAAGCCCACCAGGGTAACCATGTCACCCTTCTTCAGGGCGCCCTGCACGGCCTTGACGGCAGCATCCAGAGCACGGGTTGCGGCGGCTTTGGACATATCAGCGGATTTGGCGATTTGATCAATCAGCTCAGACTTGTTCACGTAATTCCCCTTTCTCGTTGGTCAAAGGTTGAAACGAACCCTGCACACGCTTTATAACAATCCCGAAATCCTTGTGTCAAGCGGTTTCAGCAAAAAAACGGGGCGGTTTGCACCGCCCCGCTTGGACTTCCACATTTGTCACTACAAAAAATCGTAGCCGCTCAGTGGGTTATGACATTCGCATTAGAAGTTGCTTCATCTGCCCCCGGAGGCGTGGCTTCTGCGCCGCCTTCCGCCTTCAGGGGCTCCGGTTTGCGCTCCAGCGCCATTTCCAGCACCTCTTCGACCCATTTCACCGGGTGGATGTCGAGCTTGTTTTTGATGTTGTCCGGAATCTCGGCCAGGTCCTTGACGTTCTCCGTCGGAATGAGCACCGTCTTGATGCCGCCACGGTGCGCGGCCAGCAGCTTCTCCTTCAACCCCCCGATGGGCAGCACCTCGCCCCGCAGGGTGATTTCGCCGGTCATGGCCACATCGGCCCTCACGGGGATGTTGGTCAGCACCGACACCATGGCGGTGCAGATGGCGATGCCCGCGCTCGGCCCATCCTTGGGGGTGGCGCCTTCGGGAAGGTGAATGTGGATATCGTTCTTCTGGTAGAAGTCCTCGGCAATTCCCAGCCTAGTGGAACGGGCGCGCACCACGGAAAGCGCCGCCTGGATGGACTCCTGCATGACTTCGCCCAGCTTGCCGGTGGTCATCATCTTACCCTTGCCGGGCAAGGCCACGCTCTCGATGGTGAGCAGTTCCCCGCCCACTTCGGTCCAGGCCAAGCCGGTAACCTGGCCCACCTGGTTGTTTTTCTCCGCCATGCCGTAGCTGTAACGCCGCACGCCCAGGTATTTCTCCAGGTTGCGGGGCGTGATGCTGATGCGCTTCTCGCTGCGGCGCGTCAGCAGGCTCTTCACCACCTTGCGGCAGATTTTCGCCACTTCCCGTTCCAGGCTGCGCACGCCGGCCTCCCGGGTATAGTAGCGGATGGCGTCGCGGATGGCGCTCTCGCTGACATTGAGTTCCGTGGGCTTGAGGCCGTGGGTCTTCATCTGCTTGGGCAGCAGATAGCGCATGGCGATGTTGACCTTCTCGTCCTCCGTGTAGCCGGAGAGACGGATCACCTCCATCCGGTCCAGCAGGGGCGCCGGGATGTTGAGGGTGTTGGCGGTGGCGACGAACATCACGTCGGAAAGGTCGTATTCCACTTCCACGTAATGATCAACGAAGGTATGGTTCTGTTCGGGGTCCAGCACTTCCAGCAGCGCCGACGAGGGGTCGCCGCGGAAGTCCATGCCCATCTTGTCCACCTCGTCGAGGAGGAACAGGGGGTTGCGCACGGCGACCTTGGTCATGCTCTGCAACACCTTGCCCGGCATGGAGCCGATATAGGTGCGGCGGTGGCCGCGAATCTCGGCCTCGTCGCGCACGCCGCCCAGGGCCATGCGGATGAATTTGCGATTGGTGGATTTGGCGATGGACTGGCCCAGGGATGTCTTGCCCACTCCGGGCGGCCCGACCAGGCAAAGAATCGGCGCCTTCAGCTTGTCCACCCGCTGCTGCACCGCCAAATACTCGACGATGCGTTCCTTGACTTTCTCCAGGCCGTAGTGGTCCTTCTCCAGGACCGCCTCGGCCTTTTTCAGGTCCTTGCTGATCTTGGTTTTTTTCTTCCACGGCAGATTGGTCAGCGTTTCGATGTAGGTGCGCACCACGGTGGCCTCCGCCGACATGGGCGACATCATGCGCAGCTTCTTCAGCTCGGATTCGGCCTTGGCGGTGGCCTCCTTGGACATCTGGGCTTCCTTGATGCGCTTGTCCAGTTCGTCCAGGTCCGCGCCCTCTTCCATCTCGCCCAGCTCTTTCTGGATCGCCTTGACCTGCTCGTTGAGGTAGTACTCCCGCTGGCTCTTCTCCATCTGGCGCTTGACGCGGCTGCGGATGCGCTTCTCCACCTGCAGGATGTCGATTTCCGCTTCCAGCAGTCCCAGCAGATGCTCCATGCGCTCCCGCACCGGGAACATCTCCAGCACCTTCTGCTTCTGTTCCAGCTTAAGGGGCAGATGGGCGGCGATGGTGTCCGCCAGGCGGCCGGCCTCGTCGATGCTGGCGAGGGAGGTAAGGATTTCCGGGGGAATCTTTTTATTCAGCTTAACGTACTGGTCGAACTGAGCGAACAGGCTGCGCATCAGGGCCTCGACCTCGTGGTCCTCCACCTGGTCGGGAGGGATGGCCACTGCTTCGGCCATGAAGTGGGTCTTGAGATCGGAAACCTGGCTCACCTGGGCGCGATATTCACCTTCCACCAGCACCTTCACCGTGCCGTCGGGAAGCTTGAGCATCTGCAAGACGGTGGAAACGCTGCCCACGTCGTAAAGATCGTCCAGGGCCGGCTCGTCCTTGGCGGCGGATTTCTGCGCCACCAGCAGGATGTGCTTGCCGGATTCCATGGCGGTTTCCAGGGCTTTGATGGACTTAGGCCGCCCCACGAAAAGGGGGATGACCATGTGTGGAAATACCACCACGTCCCGCAGGGGCAGCAGGGGGAGAGTAGTCGGTTCGCCGCCGGCCTCGGGATACTTAGAAGTGGTCATGTCGATTTACCTTATGTTTTGCTCAAGTATTACGAGAATGGGGGGCGTGACCGGGGATTTCAAGCCCCGGTCGTCAGGCTCACGCCGAATCGGCAGCCATGGGCTGATCGGCATAGATCAGCAGGGGATGGCCGTTGTTGATGGTGTTCTCGTCCACCACCACCTTGGTCACGTTGTTCAGGGAAGGCAGGTCATACATGGTGTCCAGCAGGGCGTGCTCGATGATGGAGCGCAGGCCCCGGGCGCCGGTCTTGCGCTTGATCGCCTTCTGGGCGCAGGCCTTGAGGGCTTCTTCGCGGAACTCCAGTTCCGCCCCTTCCATGGCGAACAGCTTCTGATACTGCTTGGTGAGCGCGTTCTTGGGCTCCACCAGGATTTTCATCAAAGCCTCTTCGTCCAGGTCCTCCAGGGTGGCCACCACCGGCAGGCGGCCGACGAACTCGGGGATCAGGCCGAACTTGATCAGGTCCTCCGGCTCCACGTCCCGCAGCACTTCGCCGATCTCCTTGCGGTCGTCCTTGCTCTTCACCTCCGCGCCAAAACCGATGCCACCCTTCTCGGAGCGGTTCTGGATCACGCGCTCCAGGCCGGCAAAGGCGCCGCCGCAAATGAACAGGATGTTGGTGGTATCCACCTGGACGAACTCCTGGTTCGGATGCTTGCGCCCGCCCTGGGGGGGGACGGAAGCGATGGTGCCCTCGATCAGCTTCAGCAGCGCCTGCTGCACGCCCTCGCCGGACACGTCCCGGGTAATGGACGGGTTGTCGGACTTGCGGGAAATCTTGTCGATTTCATCGATGTAAACGATGCCCCGCTGGGCCTTGTCGATATCGTAATCGCACTTCTGCAGCAGCTTCTGGATGATGTTCTCGACGTCCTCGCCCACGTAGCCCGCTTCGGTAAGCGTGGTGGCGTCAGCCATGACGAAGGGCACATTGAGGAGGCGCGCCAGGGTCTGGGCCAGCAGGGTCTTGCCGGAACCGGTAGGCCCGACCAACAGGATATTGCTTTTGGCCAGCTCCACCTCGTCCTTGGCCGAGCCTTCCTTGAGGCGCTTGTAGTGGTTATACACCGCCACCGAGAGAATTTTTTTCGCCTGGGCCTGGCCGATCACGTACTCGTCGAGGCTCTCGCGAATCTGATGAGGAGTGGGCAGGTCGGACAAGCCGCCCTTGCCATTCTGATCGTTCTGGATTTCCTCGCGAATGATGTCGTTGCACAGATCGACGCATTCGTCGCAGATGAACACGGAAGGACCGGCGATGAGCTTTTTCACCTCATGCTGGCTTTTGCCGCAGAACGAGCAGTAAAGAAGTTTTTCGTTGCCGGATTTGTCAGCCATTGCGGTTTCCTTCCACCTTAAGTCACTACAATAGTAGTGTATCAAAATACTCGGGAATTGTATCCCCGTTCTTGCATCAAGCTGTCAATTCGCCCCGGCCAACCAGCACCTTGTCCACCAGGCCGTACTTCACCGACGCCTCGGCGCTCATGAAGTTGTCGCGGTCGGTGTCCCGCTCGATGGTTTCCACCGACTGGCCGGTATGGCGGGCAAGAATCCCGTTGAGGTGTTCCTTGAGATAAAGGATTTCCTTGGCATGGATTTCGATGTCCGACGCCTGTCCCTGGAAGCCGCTGGAAGGCTGGTGGATCATCACCCGGGAATTGGGCAGGCAGTAGCGCTTGCCCTTGGCACCCGCCGCCAGGAGGAAGGCCCCCATGCTGGCGGCCTGGCCGATGCACAGGGTGGACACGTCGGGCTTGATGAACTGCATGGTGTCGTAGATGCCCATGCCGGCGGTCACCGAACCGCCGGGGGAATTGATGTAGAGGGAGATGTCCTTGTCCGGATTTTCCGACTCCAGGAACAGCATCTGCGCCACCACCAGGTTGGCGGTGGCGTCGTTCACCGGACCGACCAGGAAAATCACCCGCTCCTTGAGCATGCGGGAATAGATGTCGTAGGCGCGCTCGCCGCGGCCGCTCTGCTCGATCACCATCGGCACGTAGCCGAGGCCCTGCGGTTCCCAAATCCGGCTGTCATTCATGGTCAGGCATTTCCCATCAGTTCGTCGAAGGCCATGGACTTGTCGGCCACCTTGGCGCGCTCCAGCACCCAGGTTACCACGTTGTCCTCCATTACCAGGGTCTGGATCTCGTCCAAGTGCTCCGGTTTAGAATAAATCCACTTTACCACTTCCTCGGGTTTCTCAAAACTCTGGGCGTGCTCGTCGACCATGCTCTTCACCTGCTCGGGCTTGGCGCTCAATTCGTGCTTCGCGATCAGCTCGGCCATGATCAGGCCCAGCTTCACCCGGCGCGTGGCCTGATCCTCGAACAACTCGGGGCGAAGGAAGGAACTGGCGTCCATCTGGACCCCGCGGGCCTGCAGATCCTGCAGCGCCCGCTGCATCAGGCTGCGGGTTTCCATTTCCAGCAGGGCCTTGGGCAGTTCGAACTGGGTCACCTCGATCAGTTTCTCCATGGCCTGCTCCTTGACGCGGGCCTGGATACGCTTCTTCACTTCCCGCTCCAGGTTGGCCTTGATTTCCTCGCGCATGGTGGCGAGGTCGCCGCTGTCCACGCCGAGGGACTTGGCGAAATCGGCGTCGACTTCGGGCAGAACGGCGGCGGACACCTTGTTCAGGGCCACTTCGAAGGTCACCTGCTTACCGGCCAGTTCCTTGGCGTGGTAGTCCTCGGGAAAGGTCATGTCGAAGGATTTGCTCTCGCCGGCCTTCATACCCGCCACAGCCGTCTCGAAATCCTTCAGCCAGCGGCCTTCGCCCAGCACCAGGCGGGCGCCCTTGCCCTGGCCGCCCTGGAATTCCTCGCCGTTCAGGGTGCCGCGAAAGTCGATTTCCACCTGGTCGCCTTCGGCGGCGGCCCGGTCGGCGGGCTCATAGCGCACGCGCTGCTTGCGCAGCACTTCGATGGTCTTGTCCACCTCGGCGTCACCCACTGTCACGCTGGGGCGCTCGATGGTCGCCGCGGCAAGGTCGCCCACCACCACCTCGGGATAAACCTCGAACACGGCGGAAAATGCCATGCTCCCCTCGCCGCTGCCCTCCTTGGGCTCGATGCGGGGGTAGCCGGCAACGCGCAGCTTCTGCTCGGTCACCGCCTCGGCGAATGCGCGCTGCACGGCGTCGCCCAAGGCCTCCTGGCGAACCTGGGGACCGTACTGCTGGGCGACCACCTTCAACGGCACCTTGCCGGGACGGAAACCCTGCATCTTCACGGTACGGGCGAGGCGCTTGAGGCGCTGCTCCACGTCCGCTTCCAGCTTGTCCAGCGCGACGGCGATATCCAGGCTTTTTTCCAGGGCCCCAGTATTTTCCACTTGTGCTTGCATTCCGAATTCCTTAACTCTTTGAAATTAATCCATTGGTGCGAAAGGGGGGACTCGAACCCCCACACCTTGCGGCGCTGGAACCTAAATCCAGTGCGTCTACCAATTCCGCCACTTTCGCGATTATAACCTCCGCCCAGGCCCCCTGCCGCATCAAGCCCGACAACGGGCCGACGCTCACGGTTCCTGTAGGGTTGCCGGCGGGAAGAAGGGTGATCGTTGGAGGAGGTTGCGTGACAAAACCTTGACAATTTTAATCAACACTCGCCAAAACAACAATAAAAGCTATGCGCTTTCCGCCACCAGCAGGGTGGCGCCGGCATTGAGCCGCTCGATTTCCGGCAGGCAGACCGCCACGGCATCCCAATCCAGCCCCAGCCGCCGCCACGCCCCCGCCATCAGAGGCGGCACCTGATCGTAGCCGGAGTTGCCGATTTCCAGGCCATGGGCCAGGACATTGGCGAGATGAACCAGGTCGGTAAGCTCGGAGCTCGAGGCATCCGGGTCGTGATGACCGCGAATGGCCAATTGCACCGGCAAGGGGAATTTCCACTGCCGCGCCACCTCGTAGCCGATCTCCGCATGATCCATCCCCAGCGCCTTTTTTTCCGCCGTCGCCAAGGGGCAATCGTCCTGGGCGGCCAGGTCCAGAATCTTGAGAAAGCTGTCGTGGAAATAGGCATCCAGCACCAAACGGCCGATGTCATGCAGCAAACCGGCGGTAAAGGCCTCTTCCTGATTGCGCCCCAGCTTCTGGGCCAGGACCCGGGCGGCAACGCCGACGCCGATGGCATGCTGCCAAAAAGCGAGCCGATCGAAGGCATTGCCCTCCCCGGGAGGAAACTGCTGGATCACCCCCGCCGCCAGGGCCAGCGAGCGAACGGAATGAAAGCCCAGCACCACCACCGCCTCGTTGATGGAGGCCACTTTGCTGGGAAAGCCGAGAAACGCGGAATTCGCCACCCGCAGCACGCGGGCGGCCAACCCCTGGTCGCGGCCGATCTTGCGCACCAGCTCGGGAATCTTCAGCCCCTCGTCCTTGAAGCTGTCGAGGATTTCCAGCACCACCACCGACAGGGAGGGGAGCTGCCGGATATCCTGGAGCATCTTTTCCACTTCCGGCGAACTCACCGCCCCCCTCCCAGGCGGTAGCGCAGCAAGGTCTCCCGCAGCTGGCCCATGAGGGGAGAATCGCCGCTGCGGCGGAACAGCACGTCCAGGCGGCGGGACGCCGCTTCCCGCCGCGCGCTACGCTCCTCGTCGGTAAGCTGCTCCTCCACTTCCACCTGAACCTGCTTCACGCCTCGGCGAGCCAAAGAAGCCAGCAAGCTGTCCTTCAGCTCGGTCCCTGCCGACAACAGGGGATAGCCGTTGTCATCGCAAACATCGCTGGCCAGACGCATCCCCGCTTCCACCTGCTCCAAGGGCACCAACCGCACCGACTTCACTCAACTTGCTCCTTCACCGCCATCATCGCCGCTTACGCTGGCATCATTTCGCAGCGGCAATTTTCTCACCGAAACCCCTCCTTGTGGGATTTTTCCTTCTCGGTCCAGCCACGGCGCGGGGCCTCGGTGTAATATAGTCGCCGCTGACAGGCATCCTTCCCGGACACCCACGCCATGGCAAAAAAACACTACGAAAACTTCCCCGTCGCCTCCGTCCTCCTGCCCCAGGAACTGCGCCGGCCGGTGGCGCTGATCTACGACTTCGCCCGCCGGGCGGACGACTTCGCCGACGAAGGCGACCTTGCTCCTGCCGAGCGCCTGGCCCTGTTGGACGGTTTCCGTCAGCAGCTGGACATGATCCGCGAGGGCTTTCCCCCCAGCGAACCCCTGTTCCAGGAACTGGCGCCGATGATCGCCGCCCGGGGCCTGCCTCTTCAGCCCTTCTACGACCTGCTGTCCGCATTTTCCCAGGACGTGGAGAAAAAACGCTACGCCGATTTCGGCGAGGTCATGGATTACTGCCGCCGTTCCGCCAACCCGGTGGGCGAACTCCTGCTGCACCTGTTCGAGGCGGCGACGGAAAAGAACCTCGCCTGGTCCAACGCCATCTGCACCAGTTTGCAACTGATCAATTTCCTCCAGGACATCGCCATCGACTGGAAAAAGGACCGGGTCTACCTGCCCCAGGACGAAATGGCGAAATACGGCATTGCCGAGCGGCAGATCGCCCTCGGCCAGACCCTCGGCATGTGGCGCCCGTTCATGCACTTCCAGATCGAGCGGGCACGCAAGCTCCTCCAGGCCGGCGCGCCGCTGGGCAAGGCCCTGCCGGGGCGCATGGGCCTCGAGCTGCGGACCATCATCGCCGGCGGCGAGACCATCCTGCGCAAGCTGCACAAGGACAGCGACGTGTTCCGCAACCGTCCGGTGCTGGAGCCCATCGACTGGCCGTACATGCTGTGGAAGGCGGTGCGGGCGAAATGACTCCCGACCAGTACTGCCAGGACAAGGCCGCCCGCAGCGGCTCCAGCTTCGTCGCCAGCTTCCGCTTCCTGCCCGCCGCGAAGCGCCGCGCCATCACCGCCGTCTATGCCTTTTGCCGGGAGGTGGACGACGTGGTGGACGAATGCCGCGATCCCCTGGTGGCCCAGGCCTCCCTCGACTGGTGGCGGGGCGAGCTCGACGCGCTCTTCGCCGGCCGCCCCCAGCACCCCGTGGGCCGCGCCCTGCTCCCCGCGATCAGGGAATTCGACCTGCCTCAGCGGCAATTCCAGGAAATCATCGACGGCATGGAAATGGATTTGCGCCAGCAGCGCTACCCCGATTTCGCCGCCCTGGACCGCTACTGCTACCGGGTCGCCGGCGCCGTGGGGGAGCTGGCCGCCGCGATCTTCGGCGCCCCCTCCCCCGCCACCCTGGAATACGCCCGCACCCTCGGCCTAGCCTTCCAGCTCACCAACATTATCCGCGACGTGGGCGAGGACGCCCGCCGGGGACGCATCTACCTCCCCCTGGACGAACTGTCCCGCTTCGGCGTGGCGGAAGCGGACATCCTCCGCGGCCGGGAAACCGAGGCCTTCCGCCGCCTGATGGCCTTCCAGGCGGAACGGGCCTGGGAATGCTACCGGCGCGCCTTCGCCGCCCTGCCCAGGAAAGAGCGGCGCGCCCAGCGCCCCGGCCTCGTCATGGCCGCCATCTACCAGGCCCTGCTGCGGGAAATCGAGGCCGACGGCTTCCACGTCCTCAACCAGCGCGTTGCCCTCGGCCCCGGCTACAAGCTTTGGCTCGCCTTCAAGGCATGGCTGACGGGCTGAAACGGGTCGCCGTCATCGGCGGCGGCTGGGCTGGCATGGCGGCGGCGGTCGCCTTGGCGGAAAAGGGGCTGCCGGTAACAGTATTCGAAGCCGCCCGGCAGTTGGGTGGCCGCGCCCGGCGCGCCGCCATTCACGGCCTGCCCCTCGACAACGGCCCCCACCTGCTGCTGGGAGCCTACCGGGAAAGCCTGCGGCTGATGGCAAGGGTTCACCCCGGCCCCCTTCCCCTGAAGCGGATACCCCTGCGGCTGGACGTCCCCGGCCATTTCCGCCTCAGCCTGCCGCGCCTTCCCGCCCCGCTCCACTTGGCCTGGGGCCTGCTCGCCGCCCAGGGCCTGACGTGGCAGGAGCGCCTGGCGGCGGCGCGCTTCGTGCGTTGGTTGAAACGGCGGCAGTTCCGCCTCGGCCAGGACGCCAGCGTGGAGTCCCTGCTCCGCGGCCACGGCCAGGACGGCGGCCTGCGCCGCCACCTCTGGGAGCCCCTGTGCCTTGCCGCCCTCAACACCCCCATCGCCCTCGCCTCGGCCCAGGTCTTTCTCCACGTCCTGCGGGACAGCCTGGCGGCGGAGCGGGCAGCCAGCGACATGCTGCTGCCGTTGGCAGACTTCAGCGCCCTCTTTCCCGAGCCCGCCGCGGCCTACGTGCGGCGGCAGGGTGGCGAGGTGCGCCTGTCCTGCCCGGTGCGCCATATCCGCCGCCAGAACAGCGGCTTGGCCCTTGCCACGGACGGCGGCGAGGAAAGCTTCGGCCAAGTCATTTGCGCCGTGCCGCCCCAGCGTCTGCCGTCCCTCACCGCCGAACTGCCCGAACTGGCGGAGACGAGGAAAATGGTCGCCGGTTTCCATTACCAGCCCATTTACAGCCTCTATCTGCAATACCCGGAAGACCGCCGCCTACCCGCCCCCCTCCTCGGCTTGGACGGCGGCCTAGGCCAATGGGTGTTCGACCGGGGCCAGACCCACGGCCAGAAAGGGCTGATGGCAGTGGTGATCAGCGGCCCTGGCCGCCACGAAATCCTGGACCATGAAGCGCTGCTAGATGCGGTCGCATGGGAATTGGCACCCCTTCTCGGACAGCAGCGTCCTCTTTGGGGCAAGGTGGTGGCGGAAAGACGCGCCACTTTCTCCTGCGAAGCGGGGCTGCAGCGCCCCTCCATCGCCACCCCCCTGGCCAATTTTCACCTGGCGGGGGATTACACCGAAGGGGATTATCCCGCCACCCTGGAGGGCGCGGCGCGCAGCGGCATCGCCTGCGCGGCGAGAATAACGGGTTAAGAACCGATGGCGTGAGCGGAGGAA